>CAJWKT010000008.1 GCA_913041665.1 uncultured Gammaproteobacteria bacterium
CCAATCACCAGTACGCAGGCAGTTAGTGATCCATCCGTTGTCAACGATCTACTCCCAAAAACCAAACTTTTTCTAATATTCGTCCGCTGTCCCGCATTTCCAGCAGGCTGCGAATTGCCCCTCATTTATTTCTGAGCAATGCTTACAATTCCACGGGGTGGGGTTCCCTGATTTTTTTAGAACCTCATCGATGAGTAAGCGCGCTCGAGATATGTCCTCAGACTTTAACACCCACAACTCAGGCGAGCATTCTAGAAAAGGGATCTCTCCCAGACCGCCGAGGAGTTTGTCATTCTTGATTGTACAAGCAACCCCTACCTGTTCCAGAAGGTTTCTAAAATGAGTGACCTGAGCCAGTGATTCGTGACTGAAGACTCGGTCCATGGCTCAATCATTCCGGACGTAGTGCATTTAAAAATTGGCCAACGCTTTTGCCTTGCTCCAGTACTTCTACTAGTGCAGACCCGACGATTACACCATCGGCATGCTTGCCGATCAATTTGACCTGCGCAGCATCCCTGATGCCAAAGCCCGCGCAGACCGGCAGTTTCGCCAACGACTTTATTCCCTCTAGGTACTGGGCCAAGTCCTCCGGTAGGCCGCTTCCTCCCCCAGTAATACCGGTCCGGGTCACCGCATATACAAAACCGTCACTAGCTAGACAGAGTTTCTCGAGGCGCGCTTTTGGGGTTGCTGGGGTGACCATCTGAACCAACGCCAGGCCCTGAGTATTCAATCCGGATTTGAGGACATCGGATTCCTCATAAGGTAAGTCAGGAACAATAAGCCCGCTCACCCCAGTGTTTTGCATGCGCGAAACCAGCGATTCGAGCCCGAATGCCAGTAGCGGATTCATGTAGCTCATCAGCAATATGGGGGAGTTAAGTTTAAAGCTACAGGACTCCAATTGATTAAAAATCCACTTTAAGGTGACGCCTTGCCGCAGCGCTGATTGACTGGAGCGCTGAATCGTAACTCCGTCCGCCATCGGGTCCGTGAAAGGCACTCCGATCTCGACCACATCAGCGGTGGCGCTGATTTCCCTCAGCAAGTCCAGGAAAGTCTCAGGTTTCGGATAGCCCGCCGTTAGAAAAGCTACCAGCGCAGTCCCTTGGACGTTTTCCAGCGTTTGGCGGAGCTTTTCACGGGGCTGCATTAGCTGTCTCCGTTGAAAGGGCATGTTGGCGAAGAATCGGTACATCCTTGTCCCCCCGACCGGATAAACCGATCAGGATTCGTTTTCCCTGGTTTTTTTTGGCCCAGCGCCGTGCACCGGCCAGAGCGTGGGCAGTTTCTAATGCCGGAAGAATGCCCTCCTCGGAGCAGCATTCATCAACGGCATCCAGAGCTTCGACGTCATTCGCGGTTACGTAGTTGGCCCTGCCTACGAGTTTCAGGAAAGAATGTTCCGGTCCCACGCCCGGATAGTCTAGACCGGCGGAGACAGAGTGCGTCTCCTGAATCTGACCATCTTCATCATAGAGCAGCATGGAATGGGCCCCATGCAGTACGCCCGGGCGCCCGCCCACGAGGGTTGCTGAATTGTCGCCCAGGGCCTCGCCCCTGCCGCCCGCCTCCACGCCTACCAAGTGGACATCCTGGTCGCCGAGGAATGCATGAAATAATCCGATGGCGTTAGACCCTCCGCCCACACATGCAAATACCGCGTCTGGAAGGGCACCACAATGCTCTAGTATTTGAGTGCGCGCTTCACGTCCTATTACCGCTTGTAGTTCTCTTACTAAGTAGGGATACGGGTGGGGGCCAACGGCCGAGCCGAGGAGGTAGTACGTATCAGATGGGTCTGATACCCAATCCCTGAGTGCTTCGTCAATTGCCGCTCGCAGGGTGCGGTCCCCCGATTTTACAGCTACCACTTCTGCACCGAGTCGCGTCATTCGATCGACGTTTGGTGCCTGACGTTCAATGTCAATCTCGCCCATATACACGATGCAGGGTAATCCCAACCTTGCACAGGCTGCGGCTGAAGCAACTCCATGCTGACCCGCGCCAGTTTCTGCGACCACTCTGGATGCACCCAGCGCTTCGGCGAGCAGTCCCTGACCAATCGCATTGTTGATTTTATGGGCTCCCGTGTGGGCCAAGTCTTCGCGCTTGAGCCACACTTCTGCAGACCAGCGCTCCGACAATCTGGGCGCGTAGGTCAGTGCGGTGGGCCGGCCCACCCAACTCCGGAGTTGGTTCTGCAGGCGTTCCTGAAAATCCTCAGTTGGTAGCAGGCCGTAGACGCCTTCCTTCAGGCGAGCCAGTGCGGGGATTAAGGTTTCCGGTACGTACTGGCCCCCGAATGGCCCAAATCTGCCATTCTCATCGGGCAGCTTCCCGGCTAGGAGGGCCCTCAGAAGTTCCGCGTGATTGTCAGTTGGTGGTGACGTCATCAGGGTGTCTCCATGGCCCGGGCACGGGCAACGAACTCTCTAATTTTTGCGGGATCTTTGTGACCTGGCTGATTTTCTACGCCGCTACTTACATCAACCCCCCACGGCCCTACGTGAGAGATAGCGTCCGTGACGTTGGAAACAGTTAATCCTCCAGCTAGGATCAAACGAGTATTACTTGCGATGGCCTTTGCCTTTTCCCAGTCAGCGGTCTCGCCCCTGCCACTGGTTGAACCCTCAAATAATAGCTGACGCGGCCACCCTTGCGGTGGGGATTGTTCGGTTCTATAGACAGGCAGTGGGGCGCAGCTGACCGGCACCGAAAGGATACCGAAGTCAGCCGCATCGGTCTGCAGCCAGTCGGGAACGAATGTGTCTTGGACCGCTGCCCATTCGTCTTTGGTGGGGCGCAACATCACGGCTACCCGCAAGATCTCGGGCGGCACATTTCGGCAAAGTTTAAGCGCTTGGTTCGGCGTGATCTGTCGTATCGAACTTGAGAAGACGAAGCCGATCGCATCGACACCTGCTGAGGTCGCAGCCTCTACGGCATCCGCGCTGCTGAGCCCACAAATCTTAACGAACATGACCTTAACCTCTAAATGCTGCTGTCTCGAGGCCAGCTGCTATGAATTCCGCCGTGGTTTCCGCAGGATCGCCAGATGTCATCAGCGCGGAGCCGATCAAGGCTCCTTGGTAACCCCACTGCACCACCTCAGTTATACCTTGAATGGTGGCAATACCGCTTTCTGCTACGGCCACAGTTTGATCCGGTAAGTGTTTTGCCAGTTCCTCGAATCGAGCGAAATCCACCTTCAAGGTTTTTAAATCTCTGCAGTTCACACCTATCAGGATCATTTGCTTAGGAGTGGCTGGAAAAGTAGCGATGAGTTTTTTGATTCGCTGCAAATCCTGAACGGTGAACCCCTCCAGTAGAACGAATAGACCACAGGTCTGTGCACTATCGATCAATGTCAGAGTCTCTTCGTCGCTAAGCATGGAAACAATCAGCAAGATGCCGCTGGCACCGGCGGCTCTGGCTTCTAGCACTTGGTAGGGGGCGGTTATAAAATCCTTACGCATCACAGGTACCCCCAGAGGATTCAAAACGCTGGCAGCCTCTTTAAGGTGAGTGAGGCTACCCTTAAATTCCTCGGGCTCGGTCAGGACCGATACCGCCACCGCTCCACCGGAAGCGTACGCTTTCAGCCGGCCATTTTGATCACAATGGGTCTCAGCGAGAGTACCATCTGCCGGAGACCGGAGCTTTAATTCGGCAAAAAGGTTGAATCGAGACAGGATCAACGGTGGTGGTTCATCCGTAGCTAATGCCCGATCAAGAAGCGCCTCTTCGGACTCCGTCAACCGGGCTTTGTCTGTCCGCGTTTTACTGGCAAGGGCCATGCGAGCCAAAAAGGATTTCTCAGTCACGGTCCAGACCCTCACCAAATTCAATCAGCTGATGTAGTAAGGATTTCGCTGAGCCGTCTTCAAGGGCTTTTTTTGCCTTGGCTACAGCGGCAGCAGCGTCGGGACTAGTGCCTGTTACCTCCAGTGCAAGTGCGGCACCCATGACTAAAGCGTCCCGGTGCGGGCCGGTGTCCTCGCCCGATAAAGCTCCTTTTAGCCTGCGGGCGTTTTCCTCAGCTTCCCCTCCTTGGAGATCCTCGGGTGGACACCTAGCGATACCGATGTCCGCGGGATCTCTGACCAGCCGCTCAACATTTCCCGGCGTGACGTCTAGGCAAAGATAGGGTCCTACTGGGGTGGCCTCATCCCAACCAGGAGCACCGTGTACCACAAAGGCCCGCTTCATTTGCATGCCTGCCATGGCCTCTGCCATCAGTTCGGCCATGGGTTCGGAGTAAGCACCGATTACGTGGAAGGGGGGCGCAGCGGGATTAGAAAGGGGGCCCAGGATATTGAAAACGGTTCGCACACCTAGGGCGGCCCGGACGGGCGCTATGTTTTTCATCGCTGGGTGATAAGTTGGCGCAAACAGAAACGTGAAGCCAGTTTCATCGAGGCAATGAACTGCCTCGTGCTCATCGAGGGGGATTGGTAAGCCTAGGGCCTTGAGCACATCGGCGCTCCCTGAGCGGCTTGAAATAGAACGGTTGCCATGCTTGACTACTAGCAGTCCGCATGCGGCGGCCAGCAGCGCGCTCCCCGTAGAAAGATTTAGACTGCCTGAGTGGTCACCACCGGTGCCAACGAGGTCAACGTAGTCACCTCCGGCGGGGATCGCGGGCTGTACGGCGAGCAATTGCATGGCTTTGGCCATGCCGCGAATTTCAGGGGCTGCCTCTCCCTTTTTTCTCAAGGCAACCAGCAATCCTCCGGCTAGCGCAGGCGAGATATCGCCGCCGGCCATACAGTTGATTACCTCCGAGGCCTCGGCCTCGCTCAGGTCTGAACCCCCCAGCAATTTCTCCAGCATGTTTACCGCATTCTGGCTCATGGTTTGAACTCCGTTTAAGCCTCGCTTCTCTGTGGGTAAAGGAAATTCTCAAGTACTGTGGGACCCTGGGGCGTTAGAACACTTTCGGGATGAAATTGAACTCCTTGAACGGGGAGGTCCCTATGCCTCACTCCCATAATCTCGCCGTCCGCAGTTCTCGCGGTAATTTCCAGTGCGTCGGGTATCTGACTGCGGTCAGCGGCAAGTGAATGATAACGTCCAGCCTCAAAAGGGTTCGGAAGTCCTGCATAAATAGTTTCCCCGTTATGCTTCACCTGGGAAGTCTTTCCATGCATCAAAGATGCGGCGGCAATGATCTGCCCACCAAAGTGTTCTACGATGCACTGGTGGCCTAGGCAGACGCCCAAGATGGGAATTCGCCCCGTGAATTCTTTGATCATGGCCAGGGAAACGCCTGCATCAGCGGGCCGGCCCGGGCCCGGAGAGATGACAAGGTGAGCTGGCTCGAGCGCTCGAGCTTCACGAGTGTTGATCGCATCATTACGGTACACAGAAACCTCGGCACCCAGTATGAGAAATGCCTGCACCAAGTTGTAGGTGAAGGAATCAAAATTATCGATTAGGAGCAGCTGCGTTTTCATAGGCCTGCCTCGGCAATCTGAAGCGCACGGCGAAGGATTGCACTTTTCGCAAGAACTTCCTCGTATTCTTTTTGTGGCACGCTATCTGCCACAATTCCAGCTCCGGCCTGAAAGCTATATTCGTCGCGATGAAAAATGAGTGAGCGGATGGTGATTGCTTGGTCCATATTACCGTTTTTTGCAAAGTAGCCAACGGTACCTCCGTATAGGCCGCGTGGCACTGGCTCCAAGCCGGCAATAAGTTCCATTGCCTTAACTTTGGGAGCCCCTACTAGGGTTCCTGCTGGAAAAGTAGCGCCAAAAAGATCCAGAGCATCTTTCCCCTCCTCAAGATGACCGACCACACCACTCACGATATGCATCACATGGCTATAGCGTTCGATTTTGCGGTAAGGGTCTACATACACAGAGCCTGCTTGGGCGACCCGGCCCAGGTCGTTTCGGGCAAGATCCACAAGCATTACATGCTCAGCGTTCTCCTTTGGGTCTGTTAGCAATTCTTGCTCCAGCGCTAAATCTTCTTCTGGGTCGGTTGCCCTTGGCCGGGTTCCGGCAATCGGTCTGAGTGAGGCCTTTCCCTGGTCTAGACGGACTAGGGCCTCGGGAGAGGTTCCGGCCACACTTAGCTCCCCTTGCTCGAAGAAATACATATAGGGGGATGGATTGAGCAGCCGAAGAGCCCGATAGCACTGAAAAGGAGCCAAGTCGGTTTTGCCGCTAAAGCGCACCGAGAGCACGATCTGGTATACATCTCCTGCCGCGATATGAGATTTGCATTGATCCACAGCTGCCATGAAACTTTTTTTGTCAAAGCTTGCGTCCGCACGCGAAAATTTTCCAACCTGGGTGTGTCCCTCTACAGCGCCACGAAGAGCCCGGATGATGTCAGCTCTGAGGGCTTGTCGCTCAGATTCAGTTCCAGAATGTAGCAACGCTAGACGATGGGTGAGGTGATCAAATACCAGCAATGATTCTGGCGCCACAAATGCAGCTTGCGGTAGGCCTTCAAAATTCGATTGATTGGGAGGTAGGCGTTCGAAGTAGCGGACCACATCATAACCAGCGGTACCCACTAGCCCACCAGAAAATGGTATGCCTTTGATATTGGGTCTGAGCGCCGGACTTTTTGCGAGTAGCTCCCGAAGGGACGCCTGCCAAGTTTGCGCATTGTGGGGGCGCTGCCTCTGTTTTCCGTTTACGACGAGTTTGTCTGGATGAAGTTCTACGGTCAGGCTGCTTCCAAGGCCGAGAAAGGAATACCGGGCGAGGCGCTCGCCACTTTCCACACTTTCTAACAGAAACCTTGGGCTGAAAGCTCTAAGCTTGATATAGGCCGACACGGGAGTGTCCAGGTCGGCGGCAATGTCAAAGGGCGCTTCCATTTTGTATTCGATTTAATCCCCAGAAGTAAAAAAACCTATCCCCCACGAGGCGGAGATAGGTTTGCCTTGGTCGAAACGGAGGTTTCAGTTTAGGCGCGTAATACCCTCTCCACCGGTGAAGATCGCCACCAGTGTATTGTTCGGCCGGAGTGGTTACGCATATTCATCGCTGGGAGTATGTCTAGGGCACCATCATCGGTCAAGGACTAATCACTGTGTTGAGAGCCCCTACAGATCGTAAAGCAGGCTCAAAACAATGGAAAATCCTATCCACATGATTAAAACAAGAGGAATTCCAGCCCGCATGAAATCGGAGAATTTGTAGCCGCCAGCCGAAAGCAGTAACAAGTTGGTTTGATACCCGAACGGTGTTGCATAGCTCATGTTTACGCCGAAAATCACCGCTAGGACAAAGGGTTCCGGGGGGGTTCCGAGCTGAAGCGCCATTTCGATTGCTATAGGCGTACCAATAATTGCAGCAGCGCTGTTGGAAACCGTGTTCGTAAGGATTGCCATAACCAGCATAAGGGCGCTTAAAACAATCGGGACCGGGAAATCTTGAACTGCGGCAGTAAGGACCCGAGCAACGTATAAAGCGCCACCGGTCTCCGTGAGAGCAAGCCCGAGAGCAAGCGAGGCGACAACTACAATAATAACCTGGGTTGACAATGCACCGGCCGCGTCAGTCCAATTCAGGCAGCGGGTTGCGAGCATAAAGCCAACGCCTATTAGGGCACTGACGGAAATCGGCAAAAGGCCTAGAGCCGCAACTAGAACCACCAGGGCTATGATGATAAGCGAACGGTTCGCCTGATTTTTTCTAGGCAGGTTGGTGGTTCCGTCCAAAACCAGCGTAGAACCCGTTCGTTTTAGGCGTCCCAGCCGGAATGGGGTCCCTTGAACTAGGACCACGTCGCCTGCTCTCAGTCTGACAGAATCAATATTGCCTCTGATCTCTTCAGAGCCTGGCTCTCTTGCGCGATGCAGCGCAAGGGGCAGGAGTCCTGTACGTAACGCGAAACGGGTTGTACCTAGGCTTGCGCGATGCAGCAGCGATTCCCGGGTAACCACTATTTCTGCCAGTTGTTGCTCCTCTTCTTCGGTGATCCACCCTTCTTCTTCTGCTGTTGCGCCGGCTTGATGTTGGCCGTGCAAGTTTGCGCCGAGCGCTTCTTCAAACGCCTTTAGTCGGTCCGGCGTGTCCCTTACGGCCAATCTGTCACCAGGTAGGATTGTCACAGAGGGCAACTTGGCCACCATCAGTCCCTCGCTACGTTCGATATGGTCAACGTGTATCTCATTGTCGGTTAGCGCCAGGCATTCAGAAAACGTCATACCACAGCAGGCGCTCTCCTCAGAGATATGCAGCATCGCATTGAAGACGCGAGGGGAAGTATCAGATAAAGGCGGCGTGCGAGCGGGTAAAAGTTTGGGTGCGATTAACCATAGGTATAACAACCCGAAAACACCTACCAGTACAACGGGGAGAGCAAAATCGAACATACTGAATTGACGGAGGCCCATTTCAGCTGCGATTGCAACCACTAGTAAGTTGGTGGAAGTTCCGATGGTTGTTGCCATGCCGCCCAACAAGGTTGCGAACCCCACCGGCATGAGAATATCTGAGGGTGGAATTTTGCTGCGTGCGGCGACGCTGATAAGCATAGGCAATAGAAGCACCACGATTGGGGTATTGTTTAGGAAGGCGCTGAGTATCGCCGCGCTTACCAAAGTCACCAGACTTGCGAGTTTGGGTGTCGATATCCACGCCTTAGAAAGGTAAAGGGCTAAGGGCTGGAGAGCGCCGGTTGTTTCTAGCGCCTTGCCAATAATCATCAAGGCGCAGATAGTAATTAGTGCCTCATGGCCAAAGCCCATTAGCAGCTCAGCAGTCTCCAAGTTCCTTCCGTCAACTTCGTAAGGGAAAATCTGGAAGAAAAGAATCAGACTCATCAGAATAATCAATCCGGAGGACTCTAAGGGCAATTCATCGCGAGTAAAAAGGTATAACGCCACTGGCGTTAGCAGAAGAACAAAGATAGCGTGAAGGTCTGGTAACGAAGGCAAAATCAGTTCTCTTATTGCGTTCTGAACCCTCTAATACCATGTCTTTAAGAGGTGGCCAAGATTTGACAAACAATAAATTCAACCACTGGGCAGAAATTTAGTGCAAAAACCCCTTATTAATGAACCGGTAAGCTTGGAAAACTACCTGGGAGTTTTTCAGTACAGTCGAAGAGCAATCGGGCTCGTTTGGTCCACCCACAAGCGGCTTACCATCGCCTTGGCTTTGTTAACCCTGGTCGCCGGGATTTTACCGGCAGCGGTTGCTTTTGTCGGGAAATTGATCGTGGATACCGTTGTATCGGCCATTGCCGTCTATCAGGGCACCGAGGAGCTGGTATTTGCGCAGGTTCTTATTTTCGTGATCTTGGAAGGAGTATTGGTGGCCGCCGTAGCCGGGGCGCAACGTGGTATCGATTTTTGCCAATCCTTACTTCGAGTATTGTTGAGTCAGAGGGTAAATATCTTGATTGTGGAGAAGGCGCTTACGCTGGAGCTCTCCCAATTCGAAGATTCGGAATTTTATGACAAACTTAATAGGGCACGCAGGCAAGCCTCCAGCCGCCCATTGAGCCTTGTGAACCGAACCTTCGGCTTAGCCCAAAATAGCATTTCACTGGCCAGCTTTGCGGGCTTGTTGGTGCAGTATTCCCCCTGGGCTGTCTTGGTGCTAGTCGCTGCTGGACTCCCCTCATTTCTTGCGGAGACTCGATTTTCTGGTGAGCGCTTCCGGGTTTTCCACTGGCGGTCTGTTGAAAGGCGCATCCTGAATTACCTAGAGATCGTCCTGACCCGAGAGGATCACGTTAAGGAAGTACAGCTTTTCCGGTTGGGTCCCGAATTGCTTCGCCGGTACCGAGATATCTTCAAGCAGCTTTATGACGAGGAACGGCGTTTGACGATTCGTCGTGATGTCTGGGGATTTGGGCTGGGGCTGTTGGGCAACATTGCCTTCTACGGTACTTATGGATGGATCGCTGTTTCCACAATTGTGGGCCAGATTACACTTGGACAGATGACCATGTATTTACTAGTGTTTAAGCAGGGTCAATCTGCTGTATCAGCAATGCTAAGTGCGATAGGGGGTATGTATGAGGACAATCTCTACCTTTCTAACCTTTTCGCATATCTTGAGCAGCCGGTCGCAGCCTGGGAGGGCGAAGCAACAGATGGACCGATTGTGGAGGACGGGCTTCGTTTTGAACGCGTGAGCTTTACGTACCCGGGCGCTAACAGACCTGCGGTCCAAGACGTTACATTACACATAGAACCGGGAAAAAGCTTAGCGATCGTTGGGTTGAACGGCTCTGGTAAGACAACTCTGATCAAGCTACTCGCCGGGCTGTACCAGCCAGACAGCGGGGAGATCCGTTACCAGGGGTTGGAATTCAGTAAATGGGAGCCAGACGCGATTAGACGGCGTATTAGTGTTATTTTTCAAGACTTCATCCGCTACCAGCTTCGAGTCGGAGAGAATATTGGAGTGGGAGATGTAGATATGTTGGGCCACAAGGAAAGATGGAAAGAGGCGGCCCGGAAGGGCAAAGCTGCGGACTTTGTGGATACACTTCCGGACGGTTACGAGACACAATTAGGGCGCTGGTTTCACGATGGCCAGGAATTATCTAGCGGGCAATGGCAACGCATCGCATTATCACGGGTATTTATGCGGAATGATGCGGAAATCTTGGTATTGGATGAGCCAACCGCATCAATGGACGCAGAAACGGAGACGGAGATTTTCGATCATTTTCAGTCGCTCACAGAAGACAAAATGGTGGTACTGATCTCTCACCGTTTCTCAACGGTGCGCAGAGCCGATACAATTGTAGTATTGAATAAAGGGCGTGTCATCGAGAAAGGAAGCCACGAAGAGCTCATGACGCTCAATGAAGAGTACGCTCGCCTCTTCGAATTGCAGGCAAAAGGTTACCGTTAATCAGACTTCAAGGCGTAACATCAACTAGGCTTTATGAGCACCTCCATACCCCAAAAAAAGAAAATACAAGTACTTGATAAAAAAATGGCGTACGTGGAGATAGGCAAGGGTGCCCCCATCGTGTTTCAGCACGGTAATCCCACGTCCTCCTACCTCTGGCGCAATATCATGCCCCACCTCAAAAATCATGGACGCTGTATTGCAATAGACCTTATCGGTATGGGTGATTCCGATAAGCTGGATAATTCAGGTTCGGACCGTTATACGTTTTTTGAGCATCGACGGTACTTGGATGCAGCGTTGGATGCATTAGAGATCAACAACAACGTTACGCTAGTTCTCCATGATTGGGGATCAGCTTTGGGGTTTGATTGGGCCAATCGTCACCGCGACTCCATAAAAGGCATCACCTATATGGAAGCACTTACGCAACCAATCGATACATGGGACGAATGGCCGGAAAATGCACGGAATATTTTTCAAGCGCTTCGATCACCTGCTGGCGAAGGATTGATATTAGAGAAGAATATTTTTGTTGAGAGAATTCTCCCGAGCTCAATATTGCGAGATCTAACTGAGAAGGAGATGGAGCAATATCGTCTGCCGTACACCGAACCCGGTGAATCGCGTCGTCCTACGTTAAGTTGGCCGCGGCAAATCCCGGTTGCTGGGGAGCCGGCTGAAATCGTCGCTCTGGTAAGGGATTATGGGCTGTGGTTGGCAGCTAGCGATGTCCCCAAACTTTTTATCAATGCTGATCCTGGTTCCATTCTAATTGGCGCACAACGCGAGTTTTGCCGAAGGTGGCCCAACCAACGTGAAGTTACCGTAGCGGGCGCGCATTTTATTCAGGAAGATTCTCCCATAGAAATTGGCCAAGCGATCGCCGATTGGGTTTTGACGCTGTGAGTAAGCGCGACGGTTATCAGGTTTACTCAACGGTCAAAGTAAAATATAAGACCAACCTCGTTTAACTGATCGGGCGACACTTCAACTGCGTTACAATTTGCGGTTCTCCTGTGCCAT
Source organism: uncultured Gammaproteobacteria bacterium (assembly GCA_913041665.1). Classification (GTDB taxonomy): domain Bacteria; phylum Pseudomonadota; class Gammaproteobacteria; order Steroidobacterales; family Rariloculaceae; genus CAJWKT01. Next base: position 11,874 of record CAJWKT010000008.1, read on the forward strand.
GCCCATTGAGGGTCAGACTTAATGTCCACATCCGAATCAAAAAAAGTTCGACGCTCTGACATATTCTTCGCTGAAAAGGATAGAGCGCTCAGAAAAGATGTTCACCGTTTGGGTGAACTCGTGGGTGATCTTGTCAAAGACCAGCTTGGTGAGGTGCTGTTCGATCTTGTTGAGGCAGTGCGCCGTGCAGCCATTGAGAGTCGAGAAGGTGATACCAATGAGATTGATCAACTAGATAAGTTATTGTCTTCGCTTACGCCGAACAACGCTGGTGATTTTATTCGGGCATTTTCCACTTACTTTCAAGCCGTCAACATGGCGGAAAAGGTTCACCGGATCCGAAGACGTAGGGCCTATCTCAAGGATTCCGACACGCCCCAACCGCTGGGATTTGCGGATACCCTACGGAGGCTGAAGGCCAACGGAGTGAATGGGAAAACTGTAGAAAAAGTACTCGGCACGCTTTCCATTGAGCCAGTATTTACGGCTCATCCTACCGAGACTACGCGTCGAACGCTCTTGCGAAAACAGCAAAACATCGCCCGTTATCTTATAGGCATGTTGGATCCGTATATGACTTCAGGAGAAGAGCAGGCGGCGCTGGATCGCATCCGCACGTCTATGACTGCGGGGTGGCAAACAGAGGAGCAGCCCGCCGAGCGGATGACTGTAGGAGATGAGGTGGAGCAAGTGCTTTTTTTCCTCACAGATGTTCTTTACAAAATGATCCCGCGATTTTACGAGGATTTTGATGATGCCCTTGAAGCGAGTTTTAAGGGCGAACACATTCATGTACCAATCCTTGTGAGGTTCTCCTCTTGGGTGGGCGGTGACATGGATGGAAACCCTAATGTCACTGCCAAGGATATCCGGGAAACTCTGGCTCGGCAGCGCAACTTGATACTGAACAAATATTACAGCGAGTGCCAAGGATTGTTCGAACAGCTGAGTCAGAGCGATAGCCAGGTAAATGTTTCGGAAGAAGTGCGACAGCGCAGCGCGCTTTATGCTGAGCACTTTCCAAAAGCAGCTCATTCGGTTCCAGCGAGATATCGTCAAATGCCATATCGCGTTTTTCTGCGTGCAATAGAGGCAAGGTTGCAATCAACTTATGATGGCACGGCTTTCCCGTACGAGTCGGCAGAGGAATTTACTGCGGATATTGAACTGATTGCTGGCAGCTTGCGTGCTAACAAGGGTAAAAATGCTGGATTATTTTCGGTACAACGGTTGCTAAGGCGGGTGCGCACTTTCGGTTTTCATATGGCGACGCTTGATATTCGGCAGAATGCGTTAGTCCATCAGCAGGTCATAGGTGAAGCATTAGGCGAAAAAGATTGGCTGGGACGCTCTAGCGAAGATCGGACCAAAAGACTAAAAATAGCTTTAGAGCGTCGCGAATCTCCTTTGGAACCGCTGTCATCGGAGGCGCGCCGCGCCCTAGCAGTATTTCAGGCTATTGCCCATTGCCGCAGAAAATATGGGGTCCGGTCAATTGGGTCTTATGTGATCAGCATGGCCCAGGGACCAGACGACATCCTGTCCGTGTTGCTGCTGGCAAAATGGGGTGATCTTGCACCAAAAGGAGGAGCTATCCCGCTAGACATCACCCCGCTCTTTGAGACAGTGAAGGACTTGGAAAATGCCTCCATGGTCATGGAGCGCCTGCTGAAGGATGACACTTACAAAGAGCACCTAAAAAACCGGTCGGGGCATCAGACAATCATGGTTGGCTATTCCGATAGCAACAAGGACGGTGGACTGGCTTCTGCACGTTGGACCCTGCAGAAAACTCAGGCAGAACTGGTAAAAATATTGAGCATGAACGGAACTGAACTCACCCTTTTTCACGGTCGAGGGGGAACCGTGAGTCGAGGGGGTGGGAGGGTTAATGAGGCCATCAAGGCATCACCGCCCGGCGCAATTGCCGGACGGCTGCGGGTAACTGAGCAGGGCGAAATGGTTAACGCAAAATTCGGTTTGCGAGCTATCGCTATGCGAACTCTCGAGCGTACGGTCAGTTCTGTGTTATGGGTGTCAGCATCCAAGCGTGCGCCTCACCCTGAAGAATCCCGTTGGGAATCTGTTATGGAAACGATTGCTAGCGCTAGTCATGGGGCCTATCAGAAAACAATCTACGATTCCGCCGATTTTAGCCGTTACTTCCGGGAAGCAACGCCCATCGATGTAATTGAGCGACTAGATATTGGTTCTAGACCGGTCTCTCGTGTTGAAGATGGTGAGATAAGAAGTCTAAGAGCCATACCTTGGGTTTTCGCGTGGACTCAAAGTCGTTTTTTACTTCCTGGTTGGTTTGGAATTGGCACGGGTCTCGAGGAGGCACGGAATAAACACGGTGATGCAGTGTTGAAGGAAATGTTTGATGCGTGGGATTTTTTTAAGGTGTTGTTGTGCGACGTGGAAGTTGTGTTGGGCAAGACAGATATTAATATCGCCGAGCGGTATTCTGAGTTGGCAGGTAAGCTGCATTGCCAGTATTTTCCAATAATTCGTGACGAGTATGATAGAAGTATTGATTTAGTGCTCCAAATACGCGAACAGAATAAATTACTAGAGAACGATGAAACTCTACGTAGGTCGATACGTTTACGGAACCCGTATGTGGACCCGATGAGTCTCCTTCAGGTGACTCTTCTGAAGCGTTGGCGACTGGCGGGCCGGGAGGATGATGCTACATTGAAAGCGTTGAAGGCAAGCGTACACGGCATTGCCTATGGCATGCAGAATACGGGCTAACGTCGAATTATTTTAATGTTTAAGCCGATGTTCGCGTGGGCTTAAGCCAATGAATGATCCGCTCATTGATCTCATCTGGCCCGACGTTTTTTCTGATACTACTTGGTCGTGAACAGCAATATCCGCCCGCTTAACGGTCTCTTTTTTTCCGGACACCAGCGGATGCCACCAAGCGAGGTTTCGGCCCTCCGCAAGGCGGCGATATGCACAGGTCTTTGGTAACCAACCCAGTTTGGATAAATTTCCAGGACTTAGCACAACGCAATCAGGAACATGTGTAAGACGATCTCGATAGCGAGAGCATTGACTATTGCTAAGATCAAGTAAGTGACATGCCACGTCCGTGAAAAAAACCTGGCCTGTGTCTTCATCCTCTAACTTATGGACGCAACACCTTCCGCAGCCATCGCAGAGTGCTTCCCATTCTGAGCCACTCATTTCTGTAAGCGATTTGTTTTTCCAAAACGGAACTTGTTGTGTGCAGCCCGATTGACCCAATATATCCATTAAAGGTGATTATATATTGCTTACCTAATCTAAAGCTCTTTGCTTAAGTCTAGCCAGCTGGGAAATTAATAATTTTTCCAGCGGATAGTTCGATGACACGAATACAGCGTTTCGCCGCGCTAACATCGTGGGTTACCAGCACCAATGTTGTGTTGTGTCTAGCATTCAATTTGAACAATAAATTCATGATGTACTGACCGGTTTTATTGTCTAAATTACCAGTCGGTTCGTCTGCGAAAAGCAAGGCTGGACGTGTTACAAAGGCTCGCGCGATAGCAACACGCTGCTTTTCTCCACCAGATAGTTGTCGTGGATAGTGCCTTAGGCGGTGAGTCAAGCCGACCTGTTCTAGGGCCTTTCGGGCACTTTCAGTCGCACCAGCGATGCCACCAAGCTCTAGTGGTAACAGCACATTCTCCAACGCGGTGAATGCTGGGAGCAGGTGAAATGATTGGAAGACGAAGCCGACCTGTTGGTTGCGAATCGAAGCACGGCCATCCTCATCCAGCGCAGTCAATTCAGTTCCGTCAATCCAGACTTGCCCGGAGGTGGGTTCATCCAAGCCCGCCAGCAGTGCTAGAAGGGTTGACTTACCAGCCCCAGAAGGGCCAACAATAGCGGCCGTTTCCCCAGATTTTACTTGGAGGTTTATGTTATCTAGGATGGTCAAGTCCCCATCTGGGCTGGTGACCTTTTTGGTCAGTTCATTTGCAGTTAGTAGGAACTCTCTTTGGCTCATGCTATATAAGTATCAGGTCTACAAAGAATGGATCCTTGCCCTGTCCTTAGTCCTTGTTTGGGCTCCAGGGGTTCTATTTGCCCAGGAGACCATCGTTGTAGTGGGCGATTCATTGTCGAGTGGCTACGGCGTACCCGTTGAAAAATCATGGGTTGCGGCCCTGGCGGACCGCCTTAGGGCAGAAGGGTACGGTTATCAGGTGATCAATGCCAGCATCCCAGGAGATACTAGTGCGGGTGGACTGGCGCGCTTACCACCGTTGTTGGAACAACATCGCCCTCGTATTCTGATTATTGAGCTGGGCGGCAACGATGGCTTGCGCGGGCAGCCTGTGGCGAGACTGCGTGATAATCTTGCTGCCATGATTGATTTGTCCCGCGAGGTTGGGGCTACTGTAATACTTGCAGGGATGCAAATCCCTCCTAATTATGGGGAAACTTATACTCGCGCTTTCTCGGGAATATATCCTGATTTAGCACAGGAATTTGATATTCAATTGGTAGATTTTTTATTAGATGGCGTTGCGCTCGACCCGACTCGGATGCAGAGTGACGGGATTCATCCCAACATTGAAGGCCATCAGGGCATTTTAGAGAATGTCTGGGCCGTAATTGCGGAGCAGCTTGAGTGATATGTTTGAGAAACCTTGGCTAGACAATTATCCACCAGACATTCCAGCAGAGATTAATCTGACTAAGTATTCTTCTTTGAAGGATCTTCTGGAATCGAGTTTTCAGAGATTTGGTGATTTAGAGGCTTTTTCCAACAGAGGTGTGTCTTTAAGTTTTCGGGATTTAGAAGTATTTAGTGGGTACTTCGCTACTTATTTGCGATCGATTGCAGGTTTGAGTGTCGGTGATCGGGTCGCTGTGATGATGCCCAATGTGCTTCAGTATCCCGTCGTCCTATCTGGGATTTTAAGGGCGGGATTGGTTGCCGTTAATGTCAATCCACTGTATACAGCCCGCGAATTAAAGCATCAGTTAAGTGATAGCGGTGCGCGAGCGATCATTGTGCTTGAAAATTTTGCGAGTACTCTAGAGAAAGTTAGGAATCAGACAGACATTCAAACGGTTATCATATCCGGCTTGGGTGATCATTTCCCACCTGTAAAACGCGCGCTCACAAATTTTGTTGTGAGACGAATCAAGAAGCTTGTTCCGAAATGGAACATCCCAGACACGGTTCCCTACCTTCAGGTTCTTCACAGGGGTGCTGAGTCTGTGTTTGAAGATGTGCCGATCAAACCGGATCAAACCGCATTTCTCCAGTACACCGGGGGGACCACGGGGGTTGCTAAGGGCGCAATCCTGACTCACCGCAATATAGTCAGCAATGTGCTCCAGTTGGCGGCTTGGACAAGACCTTTTATTAGTGAAAAAAACGAAGTCGTGATTACAGCGCTACCGCTTTACCATATATTTTCTCTCACAATTAATTTGTTCGGCTTTGTAGAGTTGGGTGGGTGTAACGTTCTGATCACCAACCCAAGGGACCTGAAAGGTTTCGTCAGAGAGTTAAAAAAGATAAGACCTTTTTCCTTTATTTCGGGGGTGAATACATTATTCAATGGGTTGTTAAATACTCCGGGTTTTAGCAGCGTGGATTTCAGTCAGCTTAAAGGGAGCATAGGGGGCGGCATGGCAGTGCAAAGGTCGGTTGCCGAAAAATGGCAAGAGGTTACCGGCAATGTACTAACTCAGGGCTATGGGCTAACTGAGACTTCCCCAATAGTGACTTCCAATTCGTTGGGTGAATCATCTTTTAACGGGTCAGTTGGGCTCCCAATAACAGCTACGGAGGTGGCGATTTTTGACGATGATGGACACATGGTAGCTAATGGTGAGATTGGCGAGATATGTGTGCGAGGTCCGCAGGTGATGCCTGGCTATTGGAATCGCCCAGAGGAAACTGCGGCCGCATTTCTCAACGAAGGATGGTTTTGTACTGGAGATATTGGCCGAATGGACGAAAGAGGCTTTGTATACGTTGAGGATCGTAAAAAGGACTTAATTATCGTGTCTGGCTTTAATGTGTATCCCAACGAGATTGAAGATGTTGTAGCTAAACACCCCGGCGTTCTCGAAGTAGCTGCAGTCGGTATTGAAGATAGCCATTCTGGTGAAGTCGTGAAATTATTTGTGGTGAAGAAGGATAAAAATCTGACTGAAAGGCGTCTGATCGAACATTGCAGAGAGAGCCTTACTGCTTATAAGATTCCTAAGCAAGTAGTGTTTCTCAATGAACTACCGAAAACTAACGTGGGTAAAGTACTTCGCCGCGCACTAAAAGATCAGTGATAGAAAATAATAGGGAAAGAGTGATTGTTTTAGTTGCTCTGATGATGGTTTAGGTAATTTTTTGGAGTGTATCAGCAATTTCTTCCTGTATGGTTTCGGCGGCAGCTCGCGGACTAGCTGCATCGCGTATCGGTCTGCCAACTACAATGTGATCACAACCGTTTTCAAAGGCTTGGCGCACTGTCACAACGCGTTTCTGATCATCTGCTGAACCCTGATTTGAAGGGCGGATACCGGGTGTCACAATTATTATCTGTTTGCCAAGGGTGGATCGCAGAATAGGAATTTCGAGTCCAGATGAGATCACTCCATCGCAGCCAGACATGAGAGCCTGCTTTGCCCTGGATAGGACCAGGGTGCTAACGTCAAAGTTGATGCCCATCTGACGGAGTGCGTCCTGATCTAGGCTAGTTAGAACGGTCACTGCCAAAATTTGGAGCCGAGGCCCTTTGTGTTCAGCTGCTGCTTTGAGGATAGATTGGTCCCCATGCACCGTTAAAAAAGATATGTCCAAGTTTGCTAATTGACCAACCGCAGCTCCAACGGTGGCGGGTATATCGTAAAATTTTAGATCTGCAAAAATATGCTTATCTTGTTTCCTTAGCCAGGTTAGTAGCTCGAAATAGGATCCTGACATCGCTAATTCCAAGCCCAACTTATAAAACTGAACGGAATCGCCGAGTTCCTGCACCAGAGCCTTCGCAGATTCAATGCTGGGAACGTCCAGAGCCACGATTAATCGCTGATTCACAGGAATAGCTCGCGCGGTTTTAGATGGGGTAGCTAACACATTTTTATATTAACAAAGGAGTTGGTTTAAAGTTCTTCATAGGTCTGCAATGCAAATCGGTCCGTCATCCCGGCTATATAATCGGCTACAATCCTCGCCCCCCCAGCAATGCCTGTTTCCTTGTGACTTTGGCGAGCAAGTTGCGCATGTTCATCAGGCATCCCATCGTATTTTTCTATAAAAGCATCAAAAAGTGCGGTAACAACCTCGGTTGCTTGTTCCGTCATGCGTTGTACCCGGGGATGTCGATATAAGGCCTCACTAAGGAAGCGCTTTACCGCTAATTGACCTTCGATAAAAGGCTCGCTGAAACCAATCAGTGGTTTTTCCAGTGCCCGGACCTCATCAGCGCTACTAGGATCTATTCTGTTGACCATTTGTTGGCTAGTGCTAAGCAAATCTGTGATTGAGACGTTAATCATTCTTCGAACAATTTCATGGTTCGTTTGAGTTTTTGAGATATTTGGGTAACTTGATCTCACCCGTTCGAGTTGCTCGCAAAAAAAAGGAATATTTGTGAGCTGCTCCAAATTAATTAAGCCTGATCTCAGGCCATCATCTACATCATGGTTGTTATAGGCAATTTCATCGGCAACGTTGGCTAACTGAGCCTCTAGGCTTGGTTGGTGTCTTTTTATGAAACGCATTCCTAATTTTCCTAGGGTGGCCGCATTTTTAAGTGAGCAGTGTTTCAGTATGCCTTCCCTAGTCTCAAACGTCAGGTTTAAGCCTTTAAAGTCGACGTACCTATTCTCTAGGACCTCTACTACACGGAGCGATTGTATATTGTGCTCAAACCCACCGTAGTTTTGCATACACGTGTTGAGAGAGTCTTGACCAGCATGACCGAAAGGAGTGTGCCCCAAATCGTGTGACAGGCTGATCGCCTCAACAAGATCTTCATTTAAGCTCATAGTGCGCGCGATAGTACGTGCTATCTGGGCAACCTCTAATGAATGAGTTAATCGGGTCCGATAAAGATCTCCTTCGTGATTAACAAACACCTGCGTTTTGTAGACTAAACGCCGGAAAGCTGCAGAGTGAATTACGCGATCCCTGTCTCTCTGAAACTCACTGCGTCCGGTCGGAGGTGACTCAACGTGTTTACGCCCACGCGTTTGAAGAGGATTGGCAGCATATTTGGCAAGCAGTTGCTCCACGTCAGTGTACCGATATTCAGATTATAGTCTTAGCACCAATCACACTTTTCAGTATGGAATCGTTTGGTGCTGCGGTTATTATCCCTTCGCCGATTTGTTTTAGCAGGATCAGCTTGAGTCCCTCAGTGCCCGCTTTTTTATCTAGTTGCATAAACTCAAGTAGCTTGTCAGGGTCTAAGTCTTGAAACGCCACTGGGAGATTAGCTCGGAGCAATAAGCTATCTACTCGCTCGCAATCAGCATCACTGATAAAGCCAAGTGCACATGATGTTCTTGCGGCTATGGACATTCCTATAGATACAGCTTCGCCATGTAACCACTGGTCTAATTGGCCTAGCGATTCCAGAGCATGCCCGAAGGTATGCCCAAAATTAAGCAGGGCCCGCTGGCCAAGGTCCCGCTCGTCTTCTGAAACGATTGCAGCTTTTAGTTCGCAGCTACGGCGAATAGCAAACGCAAGCGTCTGTGCATCTAGCGCTAATAGTGCTTCTAGGTGCTCTTCTAGCCACTCAAGAAAACTTTCATCCAGCACTAGTCCATATTTGATTATTTCAGCTATGCCTGCAGAATATTGCCGGGGTATTAATGTTTTGAGAACACTGATGTCTGTGAATACGCTTATAGGCTGGTGAAATGCACCAACCATGTTTTTTAGATGTGCATGGTTAATGGCTGTTTTTCCACCTACTGACGAGTCTACTTGTGCTAACAAGGTAGTTGGAATCTGAACGTAGTCAATGCCGCGTTGATAGCAGGCAGCAGCGAATCCCGCAATATCACCAATGACTCCTCCGCCCAGCGCTACAACACATGAATCACGATGAAACTCATGATCGATGAGTTTATCGATAATGCTTGAAAAACATGAAAGGGTTTTATGCTGTTCACCGTCAGAAAGAATTAGAGAATGTTGATCGCGTTTACCGAGAGCCTTTGTCAATAGCTCGAGGTACAGTGGCGCCACTACCTCATTGGTTATGATCAGGACCTGTCTTGCAGAGATTTCCCTATTTAGAAGAATATCATTTTCCAGCAGCCGCTCTCCGATGTAAATCGGATAACTTCTTTGACTGAGTCCAACTTCAAGTGTTTCCATGGAAGAAGATTCGCAGGGCTGTGTCACTTTTGCAACGGTATAAGGTTGCGCTCCATTAGGATATTGAGCACGTTTGTGACTACAGTGTTCATCCGGCACCCATCAGTATCTACAAATATATCGGCAATTTCTTCGTATAAAGGTTCTCTGATGGTCCGCAAATGCTCCAGTATTTCCTTAGGGGGTTTGTGCACTAGTAGAGGCCTTGTATGGGTATCTTTGGTGCGCTTAAGTTGTTGATCTACGCTGGTCTTGAGGTAGACTACTGTCCCGTTTTTAGAAAGTTTTTGGCGATTTTCCTCGTCCATGATCGAACCGCCGCCTGTCGCTAGCACTAATCCCTTTTTCTGAACAAATTCCGCAATAATATTTTTCTCTCGAGTTCGGAAACCATTTTCGCCTTCTTTCTCAAATATGTACGAAATATCAACGCCCGTGCGCTGCTCAACCTCAGCATCGCTATCAAAAAATCGCAGACCCAACTCCTTTGCAAGCCTTTTCCCGACACTACTTTTGCCAGAGCCCATCGGGCCTATTAGAAAAATGTTGAGCTTGTCATACATTTTGGAGGTCTAGTCTCTATAATCTATATGCGCATAGCAAGGAGTGTTACCCTACCCTCACCTATGAGACCAATTGTCAGAATCTCGCTGGCCTGTCTCTCAGTCGGGTTGGCTTGCGTCTTGAGTCTGGCCGCTATCGTTTTTGGTGCCTATTATTTTGTTGAGCCCGGCCTGCCCGGCGCAGAGGAACTTAGGGACGTTCGGCTGAAAATACCATTGATTATTTATAGTCGTGATGGGCGGCTTATTGCACAGATTGGCGAGGAGCAACGTACTCCAGCGGCTTATGATGATATTCCGGTGGTCTTAATAAATGCGTTGCTAGCAGCTGAGGATGACCGTTTTTTTGATCACCCAGGATTTGATTATCAGGGACTCATCCGAGCCGCTTTAAGCAACTCTCTTAGTGGATCAAGAAATCAGGGTGGAAGCACGATTACGCAACAGCTTGCACGAATGTATTTTCTTACCCGGGAGAGGACGTTTGTTAGAAAATTTAAAGAGCTTATTTTGGCAACGCGGATCGAAAGGGAGTTTTCGAAGCAAGAGATACTGGAACTATATCTAAACACCTATTTTTTCGGAAAGAGCGCTTATGGGATTACAGCCGCGGCGCAGGTTTATTTTGGCAAGGAGCTAAGCGATCTTTCATTGTCCGATGCAGCAATATTAGCTGGGATACCTCGGGCGCCTTCCGTCCTTAATCCAGTGGCGAATCCTGACCTAGCAGGCCAACGTCGTAGCTATGTACTCCGACGAATGCGAGAGCTAAATTTTATAACAGACACCGAATATCAGGTTGCCATAGAGGAGCCAATTTCCGGCAACCGCTTCGGTTTACAGGTTGCATTAAATGCGCCCTACGTCTCTGAATTAGTGCGATCAGAAATGATAGAGCGCTTAGGCTTGGCTGCGTACACATCCGGGCTAAAAATTACTACGACCATTGATAGTCGACTACAAAATGCTGCTACAGATGCTTTGAGGAGGACCTTAATAGAATACGACGAACGCCATGGTTATCGTGGTGTCTTAGCTCATTTAGATATTTCTAGTACAGGCACGGTGGAGGGAGAGTTAACTGGGGTTGAATTTTCTCACGAGAGCTGGAAGGCACTACTTTCTGATTACCCAAATTTATCGGGTTTTGAGACTGGACTGGTAGTGAGCACTGATTTCCCAGATGAATTAAAAAAGCATTTTCCGCCCGAAGAAGTCGAGATAGAGAGTGCTGTGAAGCTGGATGGGGCAGAGGAAATTGGACTGGACAATATTGGTGCGGACCAACTCGAAATAGATCAAAGACCTTTGCTTAAAGCGACGGTTTATCTCCAAGGAGGTGATCTTGTAGAGGTTGGGCTTGATTCGGTCGAATGGGCAGCCCCTTACATTAACGAAAATGCTGTCGGAGGCCGACCGAAGTCAGTAACTGACGTGCTTGAAGTAGGCCATGTTGTCCGATTCCGGAGAACAAAGAACGGCTTGCTTAGGCTGTCGCAAATTCCAGAGGTGCAGGGGGCAATCGTTGCGATGGACCCTACTGATGGCGGAATTTCTGCAATGGTGGGTGGATTTGATTTTTCCTTGAGTAACTTCAATCGGACGACGCAATCAAAACGTCAACCAGGTTCATCCTTTAAGCCATTTGTGTATTCCGCAGCCTTGGAGCAAGGGTATACGGCGGCGACGATAGTGAATGATGCTCCGATCGTGATTGATGATCCTATGCTCGAGGATACTTGGAAGCCGGAAAATTACTCTGGTAAGTTCAGTGGTGAAACGAGACTTAGGGAAGCGCTTGTTCGGTCACTTAATTTGGTATCTGTTCGGGTTATTAGGCAAGCCGGGGTGGGTAACACAGTGCGGCACTTAAGAAAATTTGGTTTCGACGATACGGCGTTGCCTGCTAATTCCACACTGGCGCTCGGCTCAGGTGGTGTTGCGCCGGTAGATTTGGCGGCAGGTTATGCCGTCTTCGCGAACGGAGGCTATGCGGTTAACTCTCATCTTATCGAGCGCATTGAAGATATAGAGGGAAAAATATTGTACGAAACCTCGCACCCGTTCGTTTGTAGGATCTGCGAACCATTGACAGAAGAGCAGGACTTGCAGCTTATCCATGATCCGGCGGAACTTTATCCGAAAGGCCGTATCCCAGCGCGCGTCATTAGTGCTCAGAATGCATTTTTGATCAGGGATATGATGGCTGATGTTGTACGCCGTGGTACGGGGAGACGCGCATATCGAGAGCTCGGCCGGGAGGACTTAGCTGGGAAAACCGGAACATCTAACGAGCGCCGTGATGCTTGGTTTGCTGGCTTTAATGGGGATTTGGTGGCGGCAGTTTGGGTAGGTTTTGACCAAGAGCGCTCTTTGGGGCAATTGGAAGAAGGGGGGCGTACCGCGTTGCCAATGTGGAATTATTTTATGGCTGAGGCACTGAAGGGCCTATCGGATCATATGTTAGAGCGTCCCCCTGGAGTAGTAGATGTGCGCATAAACCCAAAAACTGGTTTGGTTAGCCGAGCTGAGACAGCCATTATTGAACAATTTAGACTCGGACATGTTCCACAAAGGGAAGATGGACCGGCGCTCTTAGCAGATTCTCTGGTAGATGCTGGGCGGGAGGAACGGGAAGATACGGCAAAAAAGCCGATCTTCTGACACTGATAAACACGCGTTCCCTAAGTACTACCTATACGAATTGGTATGTTTTTTCTTTATACACAAACAATTAAAATTTTTGAATGAGCATCTGAGAAAGAGCCTTGCCCAGGAAGCCGCGCGCTTGATAGTTGAGCATGGCATTCGGGATTACGGTCAAGCGAAAAGAAAGGCCGCCGAGCAATTCCGTGTTGGGGGCGCAAGTGCCTTGCCAAGCAATGCTGAGATCGAAAGCCGTGTTCTTGAACATCAACGCCTCTTTGAGCCCGAACTGCAGGAAAAACGACTGAGGACGTTGCGTCTTATAGCCGCCGACATTATGGGAATGCTTTCATCATTTAATCCCCGATTGACTGGATCAGTTCTTCGTGGCACAGCTGCCATTAACTCCGGAATTGAATTGCATTTGTTTTCTGATACTCCAGAGAGTGTAGCCACAGCCCTAAAAAAGAATGGGTTAGTTTTTCGAGACTACTCACATCGTTATCGATTTAAAGGCCTGCAGTGGACACTGGTACCCGGTTTTAAATTTCAAATAAACGGAGAAGAAATTTGCACACTCGTCTTTTCAGAGATGGGAATTCGACAGGCTCCTCTCAGCCCAGTGGATCAGCGTCCCATGAAGAGAGTTGGCAGAGAACAGCTTCTTGCGCTTCTTGAATAAAAATATGTTTTAGTTTCTTTTGTCTAAAGCCAAGTAATCTCGCTGCTTAGGGCCTCTATACAGTTGCCGTGGTCGTCCGATGCGCGATTCCGGATCCCTAACCATCTCTCTCCAATGTGTCACCCAACCCACACAGCGCGCAATGGCGAACATGACGGTGAACATCGATTTAGGTATTCCTAAGGCTTGGTAAATTATTCCAGAATAGAAATCAACATTCGGATACAGATTTTTTTCAATAAAAAATTCATCCCGCAGGGCAATTTCCTCCAAACGGGTTGCCAGTTCAAAGATGGGTGCGTCTTTATCCCCTAACTGCTCAAGTACACGATGACACATTTTCCTAATGATCATTGCTCTAGGGTCATAACTCTTGTAAACCCGGTGGCCAAATCCCATCAGCCTGAAAGGATCATTCCTATCTTTTGCTCTATCTATATATTGCTGGAGTCGGCTAGGAGAACCAATTTCCTCGAGCATATTTATAACTGCCTCGTTGGCTCCACCATGCGCTGGCCCCCAAAGAGCAGATATCCCTGCCGCAATTGCAGAATAAGGATTTGAGCCTGAACTTCCTACCATCCTCACCGATGAGGTGCTGCAATTCTGTTCATGGTCTGCATGAAGGATAAATAGCAGATCCAGTGCCTCGGCAGATAATGCATCAACCTCGTAGGTGGTCGGCGGCACTGCAAAAAACATGTTCAACAGATTGGTACAGTAATCTAGATCGTTCTGTGGATAAACAAATGGTTGCCCCAAAGAATGTTTGTATGCAGCGGCAGCAATTGTAGGGATTTTGGCGATAATCCGATGGGCGAAAATGTCACGATGCCCGGCATCATGAATATCAGTTGTGTCATGATAAAAAGCGGACATTGAGGCTACTACGCCTGATACCATCGCCATGGGGTGGGCATCGTGATGAAATCCGTTAAAAAATCGAAGGAATGACTCATTTAGCATTGTGTGAGTGCGAATTGAGCGCTCAAATTTTTCAAGCTCATCAGACGTGGGTAGTTCCCCGTAAAGCAGAAGATAAGCAACTTCAATGAATGTGGAGGATTTTGCTAGCTGCTCTATAGGATAGCCTCTATAAAGCAGTAATCCCTGCTCGCCATCTATGTAGGTGATGGAGCTGGTGCAACTGGCGGTGGCAGCAAAGCCTGGATCGTAAGTAAATACCCCACCCCGGCGGTACAGCTTGGTGACGTCCAGAACATTTGGGCCCTGTGTCGGTTTGTGCTGGACTAACTCCAATTCGCTGTTGGCATCGGGCCCGACTAACCTGTAGTGCTCATCGCTCATATCATAGGTAAAAATTGAAGTTTGATGATATTCGATCGCAGCCAACCTTAGTCAGGAAGGCAAAGCCATACCTCACGTAGGCGTTCTGAGCGGCCTATTATAGCAGCGCGCGCGGATTACCACAGAGCGGCTTGGCCTAATAACACGAAAAGAGCGTGACCTATTTGTTTGAATTGAGGCCGTAACGCTTGCGGAACTTCTCTACCCTACCCCCACTATCAAGAATTTTTTGTTTGCCCGTATAGAAGGGGTGGCAATTCGAGCATACTTCAACTTGGAGATCCTCACCAAGAGTGGACCGAGTGGTGAATTTGCGTCCGCAGCTGCAGGACACATTAATTTCACTGTATTCTGGATGAATCTTTGCTTTCATAGTCTGATGTTTGGAGTTGGCGCGTGAGAATACTGCTCGACGGTCACAAAAACAAGCGCCAAGTGCATATTGTCCTCAGCCCACACCTGTCCACAAAATCTGTGGATAACTCTGTGGATGTAGTCCCATTAATTCACGCTAAAAACAAATACCTAAATAGTTTTTTCTAAATTGGTGAAAAAACAACAAATTTTTAATAAATAATAAAAACAATTGGTTAGAGATTTTTAGCATAATATACACGAATTATTCCACACAAGGGCCTTGTTTTATCGTGGTCTCCGGTGTCCTGTGTGGATAAAAGACAACCATCCGTGCTGTTGATGCTGGAACGGCTACTCCATTTCCAGTTTCTTGAGGAGTTTCGCCAACGCGATGGCGCGATGACTAACCTGGTTTTTTATTTCTAGAGGAAGTTCTGCCGCTGTAACACACAGCTGGGGATCAAAGAATACTGGGTCATAACCGAATCCACTGCTACCGTAAGGCTTGTTCGTTATTCGTCCAGCCCATTCGCCGTGGCAGACTAGTGGCTCAGAATCATATTTATGGCGAAGCGCGACGATAACGCACCGAAACTGTGCATTTCGATGCCCTTCTGATATTCCATCGAGGGCCGCGAGCAATTTCTGAACGTTTTTCTCGTCGTTAGCAGGCTGACCCGCATAACGGGCCGAGTTAATTCCAGGCTTACCTGCTAGCGCGTCTACAGTGAGCCCGGAGTCATCTGCTATAACAGGCAGCCCACTGAATTTGGCCGCATGACGTGCTTTGAGAAGCGCATTTTCAAAAAACGTTTGTCCGGTCTCTTCAGGAGACTCGAGACCTAATTTTCCCTGGGAAATGATTTTAATGGGTAGCTTGGCAGTTAGCGCTTCCAGTTCTTTCAGCTTTTCGGGATTGCTACTAGCAAGGACCCATCGGCCAATATGAAAGCTCATTTTTTTAGCGCTTCAGCTTGTTTTGTAAGTAGAGTTTTGATTCCGGCGGCTGCCATATCTAGCAGCGCTTCCAGCTCACTGCGAAGCAATGCGTGACCCTCTGCTGTTCCTTGGATTTCAATAAAACTGCCGGCTTCGTTCATAACCACGTTCATGTCGGTTTCAGCTTCGGCGTCCTCTTCATAGTCAAGGTCCAACACAGGCTTTCCCTGAAAAATTCCCACAGAGATTGCGGCAACCTGACCGTGAATTGGGTTGCGTCCCATTTCGCCTTTTTTAAGAAGTCGCTCTACCGCTAGCACAAGGGCTATATAACTACCCGAGATTGCTGCGGTTCGAGTACCTCCATCCGCTTGAATCACATCGCAGTCTAGAGTTATTGTCCGATCACCCAACGCAGCAAGGTCTACTACAGCCCGCAAACTTCGGCCGATTAACCGCTGGATCTCCAGTGTTCGACCACTCTGTTTTCCGCGAGCAGCTTCCCGTGGATTACGAGTATGGGTGGAGCGGGGCAGCATGCCGTATTCGGCAGTGACCCAACCTTGGTTACGGCCCTTAAGAAACGAAGGGATTCTCGGCTCAACCGATGCCGTGCAAAGAACACGAGTAGCGCCAAATTCCGTGAGTACAGCTCCTTCAGCGTGCGCGGTATAATTCGTTGAAAACGTTACACTGCGCATCTGATTAGGTCTTCGTCCGCTAGGGCGCATCTAAATATCTCGTTTGTCCTGCCTATTTACGGTAACGGCGTGGGAGCGCCATTTCTAAAGTCCGTTGTAATTTTCGTAGAGCCTTACTGCTAGTTCCAATAGTTCACTATAAATTTCTCTCTACGGGCGTAGGCTACGGTTTGTAGCTGTGTGTGCGTAATTCGCTAGTTTGTCGAAATAGTATTCGAACTGTGACACTTGTATCAGTTAAAGTCACCTATGTTTCTCAGCACTATGTTCACCAGTAGACTTGGCTCTCACAAGTATTGTTCCTTCTGTTAAGGAGATTCTATGCCTAGCAGTATGACAGGTTTCGCTATCGCTGAAATAGAAGAACATGATTTTGGTTTGGTATGGGAGATCCGTAGCGTTAACCATCGCTTTCTGGATGTAAGCTTTCGTCTTGCCGAGGAGTTTCGGCAACTGGAGCCAGACTTCAGGATGATTGTTAAGAATGCTCTTGGACGAGGGAAGATTGATTGCAATCTGAGGTTTAAGGCCACAGCGGAATTTGTCACAACCAAAATACTGGAGGAAAAAGCGCTGGAAAATATTCGGAAGATAGAAAAAGGGGTGCTTAAGCATTTTCCGGAAGCCCCACCCTTATCAATTGGCGAGATTTTGCGATGGCCTGGAGTGTTGGAGGGGTCTCAGCGTGGATTCCCCAAAAAAGCATATGAAGCAGCCAAAAAGTGTCTCGGTATTGCATTGGTTGAATTATCCACTTCAAGAGAGCGCGAAGGGGAACGCATCAGTGCATTAATGAAAGAACGTACATCGCTGATTCGGGGTATTCTGTTAGAGATCAGATCTAAGCTAGGCGCGGCTGAAGCTTGTTACCGTCGTAAATTGTTGGAGCGACTGGAGAAGGTTGATATAACGCCTAACCCTGAGCGTTTGGAGCAAGAGTTGGTTTTGTTGGCACAGAGGTTAGATGTCACAGAAGAACTGGACAGGCTTGAGGGCCATGTGGCGGAGACTGAAGATGTTCTTAACTGCAGTGAGCCCATGGGGCGGCGCATGGATTTTTTCATTCAAGAGTTAAATCGAGAAGCCAACACCCTGGCCTCAAAATCTCAGGATGAGGACATCGGACGGCTAGCAGTTGAACTAAAAGTGTTAATTGAGCAAATGCGTGAGCAAGCACAGAATCTCGAGTGATTGCATGTTAACGACTGGGGAAAAAGGAAACATCCTCGTTTTATCAGCACCATCAGGCGCAGGAAAAACGACACTAGCTCACACATTGCTTGCGCGCGAGCCTCGTTTTAAGTTTTCTGTATCCTCCACTACTCGCCCGCAGCGGCCATCAGAAATTGATGGGCAAGATTATTTCTTTGTTAGTGACGAGCAATTCAGGGCCATGCGGAGCCAGGATGCATTTCTAGAATATGCACAGGTCTTTGGCCATTGGTATGGAACGAGCAAAGAGCACGTTGAAAGCTTATTGGCCGCCGGACACTCTGTATTGCTCGAGGTTGATTGGCAGGGGGCAAGGCGATTAAGAGAGAGGAATGTCGGAGCGCTGACGATTTTTGTTTTACCGCCAAGTACGGAAGAATTGGAAAGACGATTGCGAAACCGTGGCAGTGATACAGAACCCACAATTTTAAGGCGCCTCGCAGACGCATCAGAAGACATGAGTCACTGGCATGAGTTCAACTACGTTGTGATTAACAATGAGGTAAACAGTACTGTAGAAACCATTCTGAGCATTGTTGCTGGCAATAACACCAAGAATCGAGCGGACTCCCCCGCAATTTGTGAACAAGCGACCCAGATTTCATCTGGATACAGTCGGTAGATAGCCTGAAATCTGGCCACTTTCTCAGCGTTGAAGTACACTGCCGGCAGCCTGATGTGATGGAGAATGTGTAATGGCGCGTATAACGGTCGAAGATTGTGTTGAGAAGATCCCGAATATATTCGAGATGGTTTTAGTGGCCTCAAAACGTGCACGGCAACTGGCTAACGGGGCGGAACCTATGGTGGAATGGGAAAATGACAAGCCAACCGTTGTAGCACTGCGTGAAATTGCTGAAGGACACATCAATGAAAGTATCTTAGGTGAGAAAGATCAGGTTGTGGAAGACATACTCGACTTTGACCAAATACCATCAACACTTCCAGACAAGCTACTTAAAGTTCCACCTGCTCCTACCAGCAAGTGATGCTCAGTTTGGTTGGGTATTTCCCTTGAGGTATTGCTAAGAGGTAAGCATGGATTACGGCGCTGCCGTACGAGAACGCCTACCCGCTGCGTGGCGGAGCGATGAGCTTGGGAAGCTGGTCTCAGACCTTGAGAATTATCTACCAGAAGAAGATTTAGCTGGGATTATTGATGCTTACAGGTTCGGCGCAGAAGCGCACGAAGGACA
The DNA here is from genome assembly GCA_913041665.1 of uncultured Gammaproteobacteria bacterium. Lineage (GTDB taxonomy): Bacteria > Pseudomonadota > Gammaproteobacteria > Steroidobacterales > Rariloculaceae > CAJWKT01. Next base: position 30,827 of record CAJWKT010000008.1, read on the forward strand.
ACAGCGACTAACTGGCGAGCCGTATATTACGCATCCACTGGCAGTGGCTAGGATCCTTGCCGGCCTGCATCTAGATAGTGGCTCGATTAAGGCTGCTCTATTGCACGATGTTCTGGAGGATACGCAAGCTACTCTGGAGGACATTGAGAATGCCTTTGGGGAAGACGTAGCGCTGCTGGTAGATGGGGTCAGTAAACTAGACCAGTTGCATTTTGATAGTGCAGCAGAAGCTCAGGCAGAAAGTTTTAGAAAAATGCTGTTAGCTATGGTTAAGGACCTGCGGGTCATTTTAGTCAAGCTGGCTGACCGTACCCACAATATGCGCACACTTACTGCGCTGTCTGAGAGCAGACAACGTCGAATAGCTCGAGAGACCTTGGAGATATATGCACCAATTGCCAACCGGCTAGGTATCTACAGTCTCAAAGTTGAGTTGGAAGAGCTGGGTTTCAAATACCTCTATCCGTTTCGCTATGCAGTTTTAGAACGAACACGCAGCAAAACGACAGGAAAAAAACGTCAGTTTTTTCGGAAAATAGAATCCAAGCTAAAGAAAAACCTGAAGGAAGCTGGCGTTGACGCACGAATTGTGGGACGTGAGAAGCCCCTCTATAGCATTTACCAAAAAATGCAGCGGAAACATGTCCACATGTCCGATATAGCTGATGTATACGGTCTGAGAATAACAGTCGAAAAAATTGACAATTGCTATCAGGTCTTAGGACTTGCTCATCAGCTCTACAAACCCATGCCAGGTCGCTTTAAGGACTATATTGCAATCCCACGGGTAAACGGCTACCAGTCTCTACACACTACACTTTTCGGACCAAACGGTTTGCCACTGGAGGTTCAAATTCGCACAGAAGAAATGGATCGTGTTGCTGATCGGGGAATTGCGGCTCATTGGCAATATAAGGCAGTTGAAAAGCACACACATGATGCAGAGGAGCGAGCACGCGAATGGCTGGCGAGTCTCATGGAGATGCAGCACGCTTCCAATTCTGAAGAGTTTTTGGAAACTGTGCGAGTAGATCTGTTTCCCGATATTGTCTATGTATTCACACCTAAGGGAGATATTTTAAGGCTTCCAAAGGGCGCAACCACAGTTGATTTTTCTTATGCAGTTCACACCGATGTAGGGAATCGATGTGTTGCAGCGAAAATTAATGGCCGTTTGGTACCACTAAAGACAAATTTAAAGAATGGTGAAACCGTGCAAATTATTACTGCTCGTGGGGCTAAACCCAGCCCTAACTGGGTAAATTTTGTGGTTACTGCAAAGGCGCGCAATGCTATTAGAGGTTATTTGAAAAATCTAAAACATGACGAGGCAAGCGAGTTGGGTCGAAGGCTATTAAGTCAAGCTCTGAGACCCTACTCACTCAACCTCAGGAAATTAAGGAAAACTCAGACAGAGAACCTTCTTAAAGAGCTCGAGTTATCTGATATAAATCAACTCTACCAGCAACTGGGATTGGGGGAGCGCTTAGCTCCTGTGGTAGCCGGACTTCTTGCACAGCAGGAGCAAGATGATACTGGTGAATATGCTGACCGGCGTAGACCCTTGGCCATTGCTGGTACCGAAAAGTTGATTGTGGGTTATGCGCGCTGCTGTTTTCCGGTGCCTGGAGATGACATCTTGGGGTTCATGTCGACCGGAAAAGGAATTGTTATCCATCGTTCTAATTGTCTCAACGTTTCTGAACATCGAAAACAGCCCTCAAAGTGGATTCCGGTAGATTGGAAACGCAACGTCAGCGGAGAATTTCAATCGGAGATAAAGGTCAGGAGTTTGAATAGAGTTGGCGTACTTGCAAATGTAGCAGCCCGTATTTCTGGCAACCGGAGTAACATCGATAATGTGTCAGTGGACACCGATGAAGATGCCTCTACTCAACTTTTTCGCCTCAAGGTACGAGACCGCAAACATCTTCATCAAGTGATGCAAAGCGTGCAGAACTTGGACGATGTTGTTCGGGTCAATCGAACCCGTGGCTAGATCAATAAAGAAAGAAATGGTGCACACCAAAAATGCGCCCGAAGCCATCGGTCCATATAGTCAAGGAGTGCAGGCACGTGGAGTTATTTATCTTTCGGGTCAAATTGCCTTGGATCCTGAGACCATGGAGTTAGTTGGGGGGGCGCCTGAGGAGCAGGTTCAGCAGTCTCTGAAAAATCTTTCTGCCGTAGCCAAAGCAGCAGGTGCTTCTTTAGGAGATGCCGTGAAGATAACCGTGTATTTAACCGATTTATCTGTTTTTTCGCTTGTAAATGAAGTAATGGAGGAATTTTTTGTTAAGCCTTATCCTGCTCGTGTTGCCATTGGTGTTTCTGAACTTCCACGGGGTGCCTTAGTCGAGATAGATGCAATTCTTGTTCCCTAGCTGAACCAGAAGTTGAAATTTTTTCGGGGTTCCTGCAAAACTCTAAGCTGGGTTTGTCCGAGTGATTAAAAAAAATACAGTGATGGAGCGTTCGGCCGCAAGTTTGCGGGGTGTAGGCCCAAAAACAGCAGAGCGCCTGACGCGTTTGGGAGTTCAAAAGTGGGGGGATCTCGCTTTTCTCTTTCCGATTCGCTATGAAGACCGGACGCAGGTAAGGGTTCTGGGAAGCTTATCGCCCGGAGAAAAAGTTCTTGTCGAGGGGGTTTTAGAGCTCGCTGAAGTAGCTTTCGGCCGTCGGCGCTCCTTCTTGTGCCGGATCGCCGATGGTACAGGTGCACTTACACTAAGATTTTTCTATTTTTCCCGTGTACAGCAAAAAAATCTGAAAAAGGGTATCCGACTAAGATGCTATGGAGAGGTGCGAGTAGGTCCGACGGGGCTTGAGATGATTCATCCAGAGTACCGGATACTATCCTTATCAGAAAACCCACCTAGCTTGACCTTAACACCAATATATCCAGCTACTCACGGTTTATACCAGCAAAAGTTGAGGGATTTAGTTCAACAGGTCTTGGATGCTCTGCTAAATAACCCCCCGGCAGATTATGTGTCCAGCCTATTATGCGGTAATTGGCCTTCTTTTTTGGAAGCCCTAATATTTCTACATGGGCCACCCCCTGACGCTGATGTAGCGACTTTAGTTAACGGTCGCCATTCTTGTCAAAAGAGGATGGCGCTGGAGGAGTTAATTGCACAACGACTTAGTTTGAGGCAACTGAAAATAAGTGCCAGCAAGGATCGGGCTGAACCCCTAGAAGACCAACACTGTTGGCTACAGGCCATACAAAAATTACTACCATTCCATTTGACAAAGGCACAAAGTTTGGCACTAGAAGATATTGTCAATGACTTAAACCGTCCGGTGCCAATGCTTAGATTACTACATGGCGATGTGGGCTCGGGTAAAACTGTTTTAGCTGTCTTGGCTTCGGCTGTGGCAGCATCAAGTTTTTGCCAGAGTGCTGTGATGGTGCCGACAGAACTGCTTGCTGAACAACATTTTTCCAATTTTCGTCGTTGGCTTGAGCCCTTAGGTGTAAATGTAGCGTACTTAACCGGATCGACTACCGGAAAGGTTCGAAAAGAGGTACTTACTAGTATTGCTAATGGCAAGGTCCAAGTTGTTGTGGGAACGCACGCACTCTTTTCAGAGGATGTCAGGTTTTATAAATTAGGGTTAATTATCGTCGATGAGCAACATCGGTTTGGCGTTGATCAGCGACTTCAGCTTAGGCTCAAGGGTATAAGTAGAGGACTTTGCCCGCATCAGCTTGTAATGTCTGCAACGCCAATCCCTCGTACTTTGGCAATGACGGCTTACGCTGACCTTGATTGCTCGGTGATCGCTGAGTTGCCGGCAGGGCGAAAACCGGTTCGTACGGTTGTAGTACCAGATAATAGGCGAGATCAGCTGGTACAGAGAGTTATACAACATTGCAAAGAAGGTCAGCAGGCGTACTGGGTATGCCCGATTATAGAAGAATCCGACACGATGGAACTTCAGGCCGCCGAAGATCTAGAACAGGATCTCACCGAGGGTATGTTTGAGCTGAGTGTGGGTCTTTTGCATGGAAAAATGAAGGTTGTAGAAAAAGAGCGAGTTATGCGTGCCTTCAAGGAAAAAAAAGTTGATGTGTTAGTGGCGACTACTATTGTTGAGGTGGGCGTAGATATTCCAAACGCCACATTGATGGTCGTGGAAAATTCGGACAGGATGGGATTAGGGCAGCTTCATCAACTGCGCGGACGGGTAGGAAGGGGCGATGATGCTTCTAGTTGCGTTTTATTATATAAGCCTCCTCTTTCCAATATTGCCAGGGAGCGGTTGCAGGTGTTGAGAGAAACAAGCGATGGGTTTCGGATTGCAGAGAAAGATCTCGAGCTTCGGGGTGCTGGCGAAGTTCTCGGGACCCGCCAGGCTGGAATTGTGGAACTCACAATAGCCGACCTTGTGCGAAATGCAGATTTGCTCCCTATGGTCATCAAGGTATCGGAAGAACTTCTAGAGGTTTTTCCGGATCGTGTTGACCCACTTATCGAACGCTGGATCAGCGGGCGCTCGCAGTATGGGTCTGTATGATGGGTAGGTTTTCCGCATTCAGCAGATATGCGCGGCGATGTGTGGCACGGGCTGGTGTTATTTTTTGTCAGTATCCAGCCTACGCTCGTCTGATGCGACTACACCGCCCGATTGGAATTTGGCTTTTGCTTTGGCCAACATTGTGGGGACTTTGGATTGCAAGCCACGGTCAGCCCATGGAGAAACTCCTTATTATTTTTGTTATCGGAACCATCGTCATGCGTTCCGCCGGATGTATCGTCAATGATTTTGCAGATCGCTCGGTTGACCCATATGTGAAAAGAACAAGTGATAGACCACTAGCCACGGGTGAGGTATCTTCCCATGAAGCTTTTATAGTGTTCGCTGGACTTTTGATTGTGGCTCTAAGTCTAGTCTTGACTCTTAATAGATTCACTCAAATTCTCTCTGTTATCGGCCTGGCCATTACAGTTATTTACCCATTTACTAAGCGCTTTATTTCTACTCCTCAGTTTATGCTAGGAATCGCATTTGCCTGGGGAGTACCTATGGCTTTTGCAGCCCATCTTGGGGAGGTACCTCGGGTTGGGTGGCTTTTGTTTTTAGGAGCAATTGTTTGGGGTGTTATCTATGATACCGAATACGCTATGGCTGACCGAGAAGAAGATCTAAAAATCGGCGTTAGATCGATAGCAATACTTTTTGGTGACCTGGACAAAATGCTTTTGTGGACTTTGCAGGTGATCTTTTTTGGAACTCTGGTATTAGTGGGGAAAGGTGAGGATTTGGGTTTTTGGTATTTTGGAGGCTTAGGAGCTGCAGGTTTTTTTGCCCTTTATCAGCAGTATCTTATAAAGGATCGTGATTCTGAGCGTTGTTTTCGCGCTTTTATGAGCAATTCTGCCTTAGGGGCATGTATTTTTGTCGGCATGGCACTCGATTATTTATTCCATAATTAGGCTGTCAGCTTAATGGGTAATATGGCTTCTCATGGTTGACAGCCGGATTTCTAAGTTATCTGATACACAGAGTTCTGGGTAATTAGTAGCGTATGCTTTTAGCGAGAAAAGAAATTTCTGTGGGAAGCCTCAAGCTAAATGCTATTCCGAGGCAGGACTGGAGTAGGATAGAAGTAGGGTCACTCTTTCGTCTTCCTTTTAACGACCTCTTGTATGCTGCTCAATGGGTACATCGGCAGAACTTTGAGCCAAATACAGTACAAATTTCAACCCTAGTATCTATTAAAACGGGTTCGTGTCCGGAAGACTGCGCGTACTGCCCGCAGAGTATTCGCTATGACACTGGTATCCATACTCATGAACTGATGTCACTTGAGGACATTCGTCAGGCAGCTCAGGAAGCTAAGGCAGCTGGAGCCACTCGTTTTTGTATGGGTGCGGCGTACCGGGGCCCCAAAGATACTGAGTTGAAAATCATAAAAGAGATGATTCGTGAAGTCGGCGAACTAGGTCTTGAGACCTGCGCAACACTGGGGCTGTTGACTCCAGGCCAAGCTGAATCATTGGCTGACTCAGGACTTGATTATTACAACCACAACTTGGACACATCAGAGTCCTTCTACCCAAAAATTATCACCACCCGGCGCTACCAAGACCGACTCGAGACGCTGAAGAATGTCCGGTCAGCTGGCATCAAGGTTTGTTGTGGTGGAATTTTAGGAATGGGAGAGAGTCGTGAAGACAGGATTCAGCTCATGCATACACTAGCAACGTTGTCTGAACATCCAGAAAGTGTACCAATAAACCACCTTGTTAAGATTCCAGGCACGCCTCTCGCTAGTGCTGAAGCGCTGGATAGCCTAGAGTTCGTTCGCGCTGTGGGTGTTGCGCGTATTTTGATGCCGTGCGCCCACGTACGACTATCCGCGGGCCGGACTGATTTTAGTGATGAACTGAGAATGGAATATTCGACGAAGACAAGATGTTGTTTCAGCCTTCCTTGAAGACCAGAGCGCTCGTTCTCGTATGCAAGGCCTGCTCGACCAAGTATCTGATCTCGAAAGACTCACGAACCGCGTTCGAACCAATACCGCCACACCACGTGATCTCGCCTCGTTACGCACTGGACTCGCGGTTGTCCCTGAGATCCTTGAGGCGCTTCCCGATGGTGTGACTGCTGGCGGTGCTGTTATCGGGAGAATCCACTCGTCGATAGAAGCTGTAGAGCTTCTGAGTGCAGCGATTCCCGAAGATCCTTCGATCAGCGTGGGAGAGGGCTCGGCGATTCGAGAAGGTTTCCATCCTGAACTCGATGAAGTGCGATCGCTCTCAGGTGATGCACGTTCAAGCATCGCAGCGCTGGAAGCTGATCACCGAGAAATGACCGGAATAAAAAGCCTAAAAATTGGCTATAACCGAGTGTTTGGCTACTACCTCGAAGTCACAAAATCCAATGTTCATCTGGTTCCTGAAACGTTTGAACGCCGTCAGACGCTGGTCAACGGTGAACGCTTTATCACCCCTGAACTCAAAGAGCTTGAATCGAAAATACTAAACGCAAGAGACCGGATCAGTGAGCTTGAACGTGAAATCTTCAGGCGGGTTTGCGCCGAGATAGCCGTCTACGGAGAACGCATCATGGAGTCAGCCAGCGCGCTCGGTGTACTAGATGCGCTTGTGTCGATGTCACAGGCCGCCGCCGAGAACGGCTGGGTACTACCTCAGGTCGACGATGACACGTTTCTCGAGATCGAAGCGGGCAGGCATCCATTAGTTGAATCGTCGCTTGGGCCGGGCCGCTTCGTGCCAAACGATCTCGATCTTTCAAACTCCGATCGTCAGGTGATGATCATTACTGGGCCGAACATGTCCGGTAAGTCGACATACATACGTCAGGCCGCGGTACTTGTGCTTATGGCGCAGGTTGGCAGCTTCATTCCTGCTGCGAAAGCCCGAATTGGTGTGGTCGACCGGATATTTACTCGAGCTGGCCTTTCCGACGACATTTCAGGTGGTCAGTCTACATTCATGGTGGAAATGGTCGAAACAGCATCGATCCTTAATCAGGCAACTAACCGATCGCTGGCAGTACTAGACGAGATTGGTCGTGGCACCTCGACCTATGACGGGCTTGCGATTGCCCGTTCAGTTGCCGAGCACATCCATAACTCGCCCAAACTGGGCTGCAAGACGCTATTTGCTACTCACTATCACGAGCTCACACAACTTTCGACAAAGCTCGAGCACGTGGACAATGCGACTGTGACTGTTCGGGAATGGCAGGGAGATGTGATTTTCTTACATGAGGTTAAAAAGGGGGCTGCAGATCGGTCTTATGGCGTGCAAGTCGCAAAACTGGCTGGGTTACCTAAACCTGCGAAATGCTTGTAAAGGCGATTACGCATTATATTTAAAGCGCTAGCGCCCCTCTGCTGGCGTTTTTTCTTTCACACATTCCATAAAATTACTTTCTCCTCTCATCACAGTATCGATTGTTGCATATCA
>CAJWKT010000009.1 GCA_913041665.1 uncultured Gammaproteobacteria bacterium
TCGAGCATGACGATGCGAACCGGGCACTGATGGGTTCCAATATGCAGCGTCAGGCCGTACCGACTTTGCGCACCCAGACACCCTTGGTTGGCACGGGCATGGAACGTAAAGTCGCAGTTGATTCTGGTGTGACAGTTATTAGTCAACGAAGCGGTATAGTGGATTCAGTTGATGCCTCTCGGATTGTCGTGAGGGTAAATGACGACGAAACCAAAGCCGACGAAGCGGGTGTAGATATATATAACCTCACCAAATATACACGATCTAATCAAAATACATGCATTAACCAACGACCGCTTGTGAAGGTGGGAAACAGCATCAATAAAGGAGATGTATTGGCTGATGGCCCGTCAACAAGCCTAGGTGAGCTGGCGCTTGGCCAGAATTTACTTGTCGCCTTAATGCCTTGGAACGGCTACAACTTTGAGGATTCTATTTTAATTTCCGAGAGAGTTGTGGAAGAGGAGCGTTTCACGACGATTCATATTGAGGAGCTTACCTGCGTGTCACGTAACACTAAATTAGGCGACGAGGAAGTTACGGCTGATATACCTAACGTTGGTGAGACTGCGCTGGCTAAATTGGATGAATCTGGTATTGCTTTCATTGGTGCTGAGGTTCAGGCGGGAGATATTTTGGTTGGCAAGGTTACCCCCAAAGGAGAGACACAACTTACACCAGAAGAGAAGTTGCTTCGGGCTATTTTCGGAGAGAAAGCGGCTGATGTGAAAGATAGCTCTCTCAGAGTGCCTCCAGGTATGGATGGTACGGTGATCGACGTGCGTGTGTTCACTCGCGATGGCGTTGAAAAAGATTTGCGAGCAATGGACATAGAGCATCAAGAGCTCGAAGTTGTGCGTAAGGATCTCAACGATTTAAAGCGAATTTTTGAGGAAGACATTTATCAGCGTGTCGAGAAGTTGTTGTCAGGGAAAGTAGCATCTGGTGGACCCCAAGGACTGAAGTCTGGGTCCCGGATTACCGGGGGTTACCTTAGTAAGGTTGCCCGCGAGAAATGGTTTGAGGTCCGGGTGCGCAGTGAATCAATAAATGTGCAGCTTGAGCAGGCGGCCGAACGTCTCAGGAGCCAAAGTGAGGAGTTTGAGCGGCGTTTCGAAGAAAAAAAATCAAAAATTACTGCTGGAGATGATTTGGCTCCAGGGGTTTTAAAAATGGTTAAGGTTCATTTGGCGGTGAAGCGAAGCATTCAACCGGGTGACAAGATGGCTGGACGGCACGGAAACAAGGGCGTTATCTCAACTATCGTTCCCGTGGAGGATATGCCCTATATGGAAGATGGAACGCCGATAGATATTGTTTTAAATCCTCTTGGCGTACCTTCTAGAATGAATATAGGCCAGGTCTTGGAGGCTCATTTAGGCTGGGCTGCTAAGGGCCTAGGGGCACAGATCGAAAGCATGTTAGAAAAACAAGAATCTACATCGACTATAAGAAAATTCTTAGATCAAATTTATAACAAGACTGGTGGACAGAAAGTAGATATTAAGAGTCTTTCCGAAGACGAGTTGCTGGAGCTAGCAGAAAACTTGTGTGATGGGGTTCCCATGGCTACGCCTGTTTTTGATGGCGCTAGCGAGAGCGAGATTAAGCATCTTTTGGAGCTAGCTGGCTTGCCGAGGTCAGGACAGACAAGACTGTTAGATGGTCGCACTGGGGAGTTTTTTCATCGGCCTATCACTGTTGGTTACATGTACATGTTGAAGCTAAATCATTTAGTCGACGACAAAATGCATGCGCGCTCAACTGGCCCTTATAGTCTGGTCACCCAGCAACCCCTTGGTGGTAAAGCGCAGTTCGGTGGTCAGAGATTTGGAGAGATGGAGGTGTGGGCACTAGAGGCTTATGGTGCCTCGTACACTCTTCAGGAGATGCTGACGGTCAAGTCAGACGATGTGCAAGGACGGACAAAAATGTACAAAAACATTGTCGACGGAACCCACGAAATGCAGGCCGGGATGCCAGAATCTTTTAACGTGTTGGTAAAAGAAATTAGGTCGCTCGGCATTAACATCGATCTAGAAGAGTCTTTTGAGCATGCGCCCAATACATACGATTGATATACATAATTTCATAATAGGTGATATCAGATGAAAGATTTGTTGACGCTTTTCAAACATCAAAGTGTATCTGAGGATTTCGACGCTATTAGAATTGGTCTCGCGTCCCCAGACATGATCAGGTCGTGGTCCTTTGGTGAGGTAAAGAAGCCTGAGACCATCAACTATCGAACTTTTAAGCCGGAACGGCATGGGCTTTTCTGCGCGAAAATTTTTGGGCCCATCAAAGACTACGAATGTCTGTGTGGAAAATATAAACGCCTTAAGCATAGGGGCGTAGTGTGCGAAAAGTGTGGTGTTGAGGTCACGCTGACAAAAGTGCGCCGAGAACGAATGGGCCACATAGAACTTGCCAGTCCGGTGGCACATATTTGGTTCCTTAAATCCTTGCCGTCTCGTATTGGACTGATGCTTGATATGACTTTGCGGGATATTGAGCGGATTTTGTATTTTGAAGCCTTTGTAGTGGTAGAGCCTGGAATGACCCTTCTGGAAAGAGGGGAACTGCTGACTGATGAGCAATATTTGGAGAAAGTTGGTGAGTATGGCGATGAATTTGATGCTCGTATGGGCGCGGAGGCTGTGCGAGATCTCCTCTCAACATTGGATGTAAGCTTGGAAGCTGCCCAGGTTAGGCAGGATATTGATGCGACCAACTCAGAGACAAAGATAAAGCGCCTATCAAAGCGCCTAAAACTTCTTGAGTCGTTTGGAGAATCTGATAACCGGCCGGAGTGGATGGTGATGACAGTGCTGCCCGTGTTGCCACCAGACCTTAGGCCTCTAGTTCCATTAGATGGAGGCCGTTTTGCGACATCGGACTTGAATGATCTGTATCGGCGTGTGATCAATCGCAACAATCGATTACGTAGACTGTTGGAACTTAATGCCCCCGATATCATTGTGCGTAATGAAAAGCGCATGCTCCAAGAATCGGTGGACGCGTTACTCGATAATGGGCGGCGCGGGCGCGCGATCACTGGCACAAATAAGCGACCTTTAAAATCTCTTGCCGACATGATAAAGGGCAAACAAGGTAGGTTCCGTCAGAACCTTCTTGGAAAGAGGGTTGATTATTCAGGACGGTCAGTGATTGTTGTTGGTCCAACGCTAAAACTGCATCAATGTGGCCTACCAAAAAAATTGGCCCTGGAACTTTTCAAGCCTTTCATTTTTTCAAAGTTGCAACTTCGTGGGGAAGCTACAACCATTAAGGCTGCCAAACGACTCGTTGAACGGGAAGGAACCGAGGTTTGGGACATTTTGGAGGAGGTCATTAGGGAGCATCCCGTGATGCTCAATCGGGCCCCAACCCTGCATCGATTAGGAATACAAGCTTTTGAGCCTCTCTTGGTCGAAGGGAAGGCAATCCAGTTACATCCACTGGTTTGCACGGCATTTAATGCGGACTTTGACGGCGATCAGATGGCTGTTCACGTTCCGCTCTCTTTGGAGGCTCAGCTTGAAACTAGGGCTTTGATGATGTCCAGTAACAATATTCTTTCTCCAGCTAATGGTGATCCAATAATCGTTCCATCACAGGATGTGGTGCTAGGGCTTTACTACATGACTCGAGAGAAGATCAATGTCAAGGGTGAAGGTTTAAGGTTCACGGATTTTTCCGAGGTACACCGGGCGTACGAAAGCGGTGCGGTTGCCTTACACGCAAAGGTCAAGGTTCGTGTGATTGACAAGTCATTATCTGATGATGATGTACCGCATCAGGCAGGAACGATTGTTGAAACAACGGTGGGAAGGGCGTTGTTGTCAGAAGTAATGCCGGAGGGACTTGGGTTTGAACTCATAAACCGGTCCATGAATAAGCGAGCCATTTCTGCAGTCATAAATGCTTGCTATCGAACCTTGGGATTAAAGGATACCGTAGTGTTTGCTGATCAGCTTATGTACACAGGATTTTTCTATGCTACGCAATCGGGTGTGTCTTTTGGTGTTGATGACATGGTGGTACCGGAGGAGAAAGAAGGGATTCTGAGTCTTGCAGAGGGGGAGGTAAAGGACATCCAGGATCAGTTCAACTCAGGTCTGGTTACGGATGGAGAGCGCTACAACAAGGTCGTCGACATTTGGTCCAGAACGAATGATCAGGTTGCGAAGGCGATGATGACGAAGCTTGGTACTGAGATTGCAGAGAACGCTGAAGGTGAAAATGTTTCGCAGGAATCTTTCAACTCAATCTTTATGATGGCCGATTCTGGGGCTAGGGGTTCTGCTGCCCAAATACGCCAATTAGCAGGAATGCGGGGATTAATGGCTAAGCCTGACGGATCAATCATTGAAACTCCTATTACCGCTAATTTTCGTGAGGGGCTAGATGTTTTGCAATACTTCATCTCCACGCACGGCGCTCGTAAAGGCCTTGCGGACACTGCCCTTAAGACAGCCAATTCTGGCTATTTGACGCGGCGACTAGTTGATGTTGCACAGGACCTAGTTGTAACAGAAGTAGATTGTGGTACTGATAATGGACTTCTGATGACATCGTTGGTTGAGGGTGGGGATATAGTGGAGCCTCTGCGTGAAAGGGTTCTTGGGAGGGTGGTAGCGAGCAATGTGGTCGTACCTAACTCTGAAGAGGTCCTGTTAGAGGCGGGAACGCTTATAGATGAATTAGCCGCACAAGAGATAGAGACCAAATCCATTGATCAAATCCTAGTGCGTTCTCCCATTACTTGCGCGACACGTTACGGAGTTTGTATCCGCTGTTATGGTCGGGATTTGGGTCGGGGTGATCTTGTAAACAAAGGTGAAGCAGTTGGTGTTATTGCCGCTCAGTCTATCGGTGAGCCAGGCACACAGCTGACAATGCGTACTTTTCATATTGGTGGAGCGGCTTCCCGTTCTGCAGCCGTGAACAGCGTGGAGGTCAAAAATGGTGGCACGATCCGCATGTATAACGTTAATACTGTTGAGCACGCCGAGAAACATCATCTAGTGACAATCTCACGCTCTGGTCAACTCGTTGTTGTAGACGAGTTTGGCAGAGAGCGTGAAAAATACAAAATACCTTACGGCGCAATTGTTACTGTGCAGGATGGGGCCTCCGTTGAGGCAGGACAGCTCATTGCCACATGGGACCCGCATACTCATCCAGTTGTTACGGAAGTGGGCGGTTTTTTAGAGCTGGAGGATTTTATTGACGGGGTAACCGTGGCTACGCAGGTAGATGAGATTACCGGCTTGACCAGCATTGTGGTGCTTGATCCAGCGCAACGCGGTTCCGGCGGAGCTGATTATCGTCCGACCGCGACGTTAGTAGATAAGAAAGGCAAGACGCTGTATTTTCCGAACACAGATATTCCAGCTTTTTATGCACTTCCTTCTGGAGCAGTACTGAGTATGGAGGGAGGTGCGAAAGTAGTTGTGGGAGACGTAATTGCACGCTTACCGACTGCGATTACCAAAACCCGTGATATCACTGGAGGTCTCCCTAGAGTTGCTGATTTGTTTGAGGCGCGGAAACCGAAGGAAGCAGCTATTTTGGCGAAAGATACTGGAACCGTGAGTTTTGGTAAGGAAACTAAAGGCAAGCGGCGACTTGTAATCACTGACGAGGAAGGTATCCATCATGAGGAGTTGATTCCAAAGTGGCGACACCTAAATGTGTTTGAGGGTGAAAAGGTGGTTAGGGGTGAGACTATTGCGGATGGAGAGCTAAATCTCCATGACATTCTCCGGCTTCAGGGTGTGGAGCAATTAGCTGATTATCTGGTTAGAGAGATCCAGGATGTTTATCGGCTGCAGGGTGTAAGGATTAACGATAAGCATATTGAGGTAATAATTCGGCAAATGTTGCGCAAGGCGGAGATTGTTAGTTCGGGGGATACACATTTTCTTCGCGGTGAGCAAGTGGACAAAGCGAGGGTAATTGAGGCAAATGAAGTTATTAAAGTTGATTCGCGGGAGCCAGCTAAATATGAGCCTGTTTTATTAGGTATTACTAAGGCATCCCTCGCTACTGAGTCATTTATTTCGGCGGCTTCTTTCCAAGAGACTACCCGGGTGTTGACAGAAGCTTCTGTGAGGGGGATGCGGGATGGATTGAGAGGGCTCAAGGAAAATGTCATTGTGGGCCGTCTTATTCCCGGAGGTACAGGCTTTGCACACCACGAGGAACGTAGAAGAACACAGGAAGAAATTTTGGCAGATGAGCTTAAGGGTCTTGAAGTGGCGTTGGGCAAGGAAGAAAAAAAATCCGCGGTAGTTGGCGAGGAAGACATTTCAGATTTAGCGAAAGAGATGCCTGCAATCACCTCTGGAGAAGAAAGTACTGAGAAGGGGGGGGTGCTTGAGGAGGTCCAGAAGGCACCGATGATTTAAAAATGGGTGTTTGTGGTGCTGTAATTAGTGGGTTTTGGTTGACACTGGAACTATGAGCCCCCTAGAATCCTCGGTCCAGCGGATTGACCAGCAGTCAATTCATCAGGCGCTCCGTGCCGCTTGAGGTGGGAGCATGAAAATCGAGGCCCGGGTGCCAGCAAAGGCAGCGGGCCCGTGTTTATTTGGGCAGAGTATGGCAACTACTAATCAATTGGTTCGAAAGCCTCGTTCTACCAAGAGGGCAAAGAGTAATGTACCAGCGCTAGGGGCCTCTCCCCAAAAGCGCGGTGTTTGCATTCGGGTGTACACGACGACCCCCAAGAAGCCGAATTCTGCTATGCGAAAGGTAGCCCGCGTTAGGTTAACTAATGGCTTCGAAGTTACTAGCTATATAGGGGGTGAGGGGCATAATCTTCAGGAGCACTCAGTAGTTTTGATAAGAGGTGGGAGAGTTAAGGATTTACCAGGTGTTCGGTATCACGTTGTTCGTGGTACCTTGGATTGTTCTGGTGTTGGAGACCGACAGCAGGGCCGCTCAAAGTATGGCGCCAAGCGCCCCAGAAGTTAGCAGTCACGAGTTATGTCAAGAAGAAGCCAAGCTCCCCACCGGGTAATACTCCCAGATCCCAAATATGGGAATAAGATGTTGGCAAAATTTATGAACATGATAATGTTTAGTGGAAAAAAATCAATTGCGGAACAAATTGTGTATGGCGCATTAGATAGAATTGCTGACCGGACGGGGAAGGATGGAAGTAATGCCTTGGAACTTCTTGGTCAGGCTTTGGATAACATTAAGCCTTCTGTAGAGGTTAAATCGAGGCGCGTAGGTGGAGCTACTTATCAAGTGCCCGTAGAGGTACGAGCCACTCGGCGTGAGACATTAGCCATGCGCTGGACTATCGAGGCGGCCAGAAAGCGTTCCGAGAAGACTATGGCCTTGCGTCTCGCTCACGAGCTGTTGGATGCAGCTGAAAATCGTGGATCTGCGGTGAAGAAGCGTGAGGACGCTCATCGAATGGCTGAGGCTAACAAGGCCTTTGCTCATTATCGGTGGTAGTGAATGTATTTGGAGCAGGGACGTGGCACGACAGACTCCTATCGAGCGTTATCGCAATATCGGCATTATGGCCCATATCGACGCCGGCAAAACTACTACGACTGAACGTATTCTTTTTTATACAGGCGTCTCGCACAAGATGGGGGAGGTGCATGATGGCGCTGCGGTGATGGATTGGATGGAGCAAGAACAAGAGCGCGGCATTACTATTACTTCGGCGGCGACAACTTGTTTTTGGAAGGGGATGGACCAACATCATCCCGAGTATCGAATTAATATTATAGATACTCCTGGTCACGTAGATTTTACTATCGAGGTAGAGCGCAGTCTTCGGGTACTCGACGGCGCAATAGCAGTTTTCTGTTCTGTGGGAGGGGTAGAACCCCAGTCAGAAACGGTTTGGCGTCAGGCTGACAGATATGGTGTGCCGCGACTTGCCTTTATTAATAAGATGGACAGGGCAGGCTCAGATTATTTTCGGGTAATTGACCAGATCCAAGATCGCTTGGGCGGCAAACCAGTAATATTGCAGATTCCCATGGGTGTCGAAGATAAATTTCGAGGTGTTGTAGACTTGATCAAGATGAAGGCAATCTCTTGGGATGATCAGACTCAGGGCATGGCATTCGAGGAGCAGGAAATTCCAGAGGAATTTCTAGTTCAGGCGCAGGAATTGAGGGAAAAACTCGCTGAATCGGCAGCTGAAGGAGATGAAGCACTTTTAGATGCTTACTTGAAGACAGGTGATTTAGATACTGATGAAATAAAAAGGGGCCTCAGGATTCTTTGTATCGCCGGTAAAATTACCCCGGTACTCTGTGGGTCAGCTTTCAAGAATAAGGGTGTACAGGCCGTTTTGGACGCAGTGGTGGATTATTTGCCATCCCCCGTTGATCGACCCCCAATTAAAGGACTTCTAGAAAATGATATGGAAGATGAGCGTCCCGCCGTTGATGACGCTCCATTTGCTGCATTGGCATTTAAAATAGCAACGGATCCATTTGTCGGAAACTTGACTTTTTTTCGAGTGTATTCTGGGACTCTCAGCTCCGGTGACAGCGTTTATAACCCTGGTAAAAGAAGGAAGGAGCGTATCGGGCGGATTTTGCAAATGCACTCTAACAATCGAGAGGAACTCCAAGAAGTTCGAGCTGGGGATATTGCAGCAGCAGTAGGACTCAAGGACGTCACAACTGGTGATAGTCTGAGCGACCCTGATGCTGTAATAGAATTAGAGCGCATGGACTTTCCTGACCCAGTGATTTCGGTGGCCGTTGAGCCTAAGACCAAGGTTGACCAAGATAAAATGGGAATGGCGCTGAACAAACTTGCTAAGGAGGATCCATCTTTCCGTATTCATACAGACGAAGAGTCTGCACAGACCATTATTTCGGGAATGGGTGAACTTCATTTGGAAATCATCGTAGATCGTTTGAAGCGCGAGTTTAATGTTGATGCGAATGTAGGTAAGCCCCAAGTTGCCTATAGGGAAACGATTCGGAAATCTGTTGAACAGGAAGGTCGCTTCGTGCGTCAAACTGGTGGCCGAGGTCAGTATGGACATGTGTTTCTGAAAATTGAGCCGTTGGAGTCTGGTGCTGGATTTGAGTTTGTAAATAAGATTGTTGGAGGCACAATTCCACGTGAGTATATACCGGCAGTGAGAAAAGGAGTACGAGAACAGATGGGTAATGGAGTAATCGCTGGTTACCCAGTGGTGGATTGTAAGGTCAGTTTATTTGATGGTTCATTCCACGACGTGGACTCGAGTGAAATTGCTTTCAAAATTGCTGGATCAATGGCCTTCAAAGATGGTGCAGCTAAAGCTAGTCCCGTGCTTTTAGAGCCAGTGATGAGTGTAGAGGTGGTTACACCACAGGAATACATGGGTGACGTAAACGGGGATCTTAATCGTCGTCGTGGGATTTTGCAGGGGTTGGAGGATGGCCCGATCGGTAAAATCATACGAGCCGAGGTTCCATTAGCAGAAATGTTTGGTTATGCGACTGATCTTCGTTCTATGAGTCAAGGGCGGGCTACATATTCGATGGAATTTGCGCGCTATTCTAAGATACCGTCAAGTGTGGCTGCGACCATAATCAAAGAAAGAACCTGATATGTTTATATGTTGAGATATACCGTAGAGGTAATTAATTGTGTCCAAAGAAAAATTTGAGCGAACTAAGCCGCATGTGAATGTGGGGACGATAGGTCACGTGGATCATGGAAAGACGACACTGACCGCAGCGCTAACGAAAGCAATGGCTGAGAAGCATGGTGGTGACACCATTGCATTTGATCAGATTGATAATGCGCCAGAAGAGAAAGAGCGTGGTATCACGATTGCTACGGCACATGTGGAGTACGAGAGCGATGACCGACATTATGCGCATGTGGATTGTCCGGGCCATGCTGATTATGTGAAAAACATGATCACAGGTGCGGCACAGATGGATGGTGCGATATTAGTTGTATCGGCAGCAGATGGTCCGATGCCGCAAACGCGTGAACATATCTTGTTGGCACGTCAGGTAGGCGTTCCGTTCATCGTGGTGTATCTAAATAAAGCAGACATGGTAGATGATGATGAACTGTTAGAACTCGTTGAGATGGAGGTTCGGGAATTATTGTCGACGTATGAATTTCCCGGAGATGACACGCCCATTATTATCGGGAGTGCATTGAAAGCGTTGGAGGGGGATTCTTCCGACCTTGGCACACCGAGTATCGACAAGTTGGTTGCAGCGCTGGATTCGTACGTGCCGATTCCTGACCGCCCAGTTGACGGGGCGTTTTTGATGCCCATTGAAGATGTATTTTCGATTTCGGGGCGAGGCACAGTGGTGACAGGACGAGTTGACCGAGGCATTGTAAAAGTTGGAGAAGAGGTTGAAATCGTCGGGATCAAGGAAACGACAAAAACTACGTGCACGGGAGTGGAGATGTTTAGGAAGCTGCTTGACGAAGGTCGGGCAGGTGATAACGTTGGGGTGCTTCTGAGAGGTACTAAGCGTGAAGAAGTTGAACGAGGCCAAGTTTTGGCGAAGCCTAATTCAATCACGCCGCACATGAAATTCGAGGCCGAGGTCTATATCCTTACGAAGGAAGAGGGCGGCAGACATACACCATTTTTTAAAGGTTACAGACCGCAGTTTTATTTCCGTACGACAGACGTAACCGGGGCCGTAGAATTACCCGAGGCGACGGAGATGGTGATGCCGGGGGACAATATTCAGATGAAAGTAGATCTGATTGCCCCGATTGCGATGGAGGAGGGATTGAGGTTTGCGATACGCGAGGGTGGTCGCACTGTTGGCGCAGGTGTTGTTGCGAAGATTACTGAGTAGCTAGGTTGTGATAGTACGTTATTTGTTCCTGTGTTCGCTGAAAATGCCTTATAGTTACAGTTGGCTGATGCAACATAAAGCGTGAGGGATAAATGGCGACTAATCAAAATATTAGAATAAGACTTAAGGCCTATGATCACCGTCTTATAGACAAATCGGCCAAGGAAATCGTAGAAACGGCTAAACGGACTGGGGCTACAGTAAAAGGACCGGTACCGCTACCTACCAAAATAGAGCGTTATACGGTACTAATTTCTCCTCATGTTAATAAAGATGCGCGGGATCAGTATGAGCTACTGACTCACAAGCGGCTGATGGATATTGTCGAACCGACTGACAAAACCGTCGATGCCTTGATGAAGCTTGAATTGCCAGCTGGGGTAGATGTTCAGATCAAGCTAAATTGAGTTCGTTCAATGGGTACTCCCTAGTGTACAATGACCGGCTCCGTTGGTTCGGATAGGCGTTACCGCTGCCGGGCCACATTACGACTAAGGGGGTTCGCCGGTAATTTCTTCCGGCAACTATCTTTTTTTGAGGCCCGGCTAGAGCAGATAGTAGCCAGGCCCTTTGGCTGCCAGCGTCGAATTTGGTGCGCTGGCTGAAGTGCTGACCCGTTGGGTGGCGCGGATATAGAGGATCTGACAGATGCCAATCGGGCTAGTAGGCCGTAAGTGCGGTATGACCCGCATATTCACGGAGATAGGTGAGTCGATACCGGTCACGGTGATCGAAGCGTTGCCTAATCGTGTTGCTCAGGTAAAGAATGAGGATAGAGATGGTTACCGCGCAATTCAGGTAACTGTGGGAGTTCGGCGACGTAGCATTGCTAAGCCGCAAGCAGGACATTTCGAGGCGGCTAAGGTTGAGCCAGGCAATGGTCTCTGGGAATTTCGCTTAGCAGGTGTTGAGGGGGACGGAATTGCACTTGGAGAGGAACTCAAGGTGGATCTTTTCCAGGATGGTCAGCTAGTCGATGTGACCGGTACTTCAAAGGGTAAAGGTTTTGCAGGTGTTGTTAAGCGCCACAATTTCCAAATGCAGGATGCCACCCACGGTAATTCATTAGCTCACCGGGCTCCAGGATCTATCGGACAGAATCAAACCCCCGGGCGGGTTTTTAAAGGCAAAAAGATGGCAGGCCAGATGGGAAATGTACGTCGTACATCGTCTAGTCTCCAAGTCGTTCGAGTGGATGCTGAGCGTAATCTGATATTGGTCAAGGGCGCTGTTCCGGGGTCAGCGGGAGGTAGGGTCATTGTGCGCCCTGCTATAAAAAGCGGCGACAAAGATTCATAGGGTTTTTGTGAAATTAAAATTACATGGCGGGGAAATAAGTGTAGAGCTTAACGATTCTTTTTTTGCCGCAGACTTCAATGAAGCCTTGGTGCACCAAGTAGTCACTGCTTATTTATCTGGTCGCCGACGTGGAACGAAGGCTCAGAAAACCCGGGCCCAGGTTCGGGGCGGTGGCGCTAAACCTTGGAAACAAAAAGGCACCGGGCGGGCGCGGGCTGGCTCAATACGGAGTCCCATATGGGTGGGAGGAGGCAGAGCATTTGCTGCACAGCCAAGAAATTTTAGCCAAAAAGTAAACCGAAAAATGTACCGTGGTGCAATGAAATCTATGTTTTCAGAGCTTATTCGTCAGGATCGGCTAGTGATTGCCGAAGAATTTAGTGTAAGTGCACCCAAGACCAAAGAATTGAAGAGCAAGCTTAAGGAACTAGGCCTTGAGAATGTTCTCATCGTGATAGAAGCAGTTGATGCAAATTTATTTTTGGCCGCAAGAAATTTATCACAAGTCCATGTTCAAGAGGTTCAAACTGTCGATCCCGCTAGTGTTGCAAGTCATGACCATGTGTTGATGACTGTTGCTGCAGTAAAGTTATTGGAGGAGCGTCTGCAATGAATCTGAATGGGAACCAAGAGCGTTTAATGACTATTTTGCTGGGTCCCCATATTTCGGAGAAAGCATCGGCGCGATCTGACAAAAACAATCAAGTGGTATTTAAGGTTCGAAAAGATGCAACCAAACAAGAGATTCGTCGGGCAGTGCAAACATTGTTCGAGGTAGAGGTGGACAAGGTTATGGTGGTTCATATGCCGGGGAAAATTAGGAAATATGGAAGAACCATTGGGAGGCGCTCATCATGGAAAAAGGCCTATGTGCGATTAGCGCCAGGACACGACATTAATTTTTTGGGCTCTGAGTGATTAGTCAGGTGGCATAGTGTCTGTACGCAAAGCAAAACCAACTTCAGCAGGACGTCGCTTTGTCGTTCATGTAGTGCGGGAGGATCTTTATAAAGGTAAGCCCCACGAACCTTTATTAGTACCTAAGTCCTCGAGCGGTGGCCGTAACAGCCAGGGCCGAATCACGACTAGACATCGTGGTGGTGGACACAAACGTCACTATCGGATCGTCGATTTTAAGAGGACTAAGGATGGAATTATCGGGCATGTTGAGCACATTGAATATGATCCGAACAGAAGTGCTCATCTTGCTTTGGTGCTTTATGCAGATGGAGAGCGGCGCTATATTTTGGCGCCGAGACGGGCCAAGGTTGGTGATCCAATACAGTCGGGCTCAGATGCTCCGATCAAACCGGGTAACTCGTTGCCTTTGAAAAATATTCCTTTGGGTACTTTGGTGCATTGCGTTGAGATGAAGTCTGGCAAAGGCGGTCAGCTGGCTCGTAGTGCTGGAGCTTCTGTGCAGATAATGGCAAGAGAGGGGCAGTACGCAACACTTAGGTTGCGTTCAGGTGAAGTGCGCAGGATACATGTGGACTGCCGGGCTACAATCGGCGAGGTTGGTAACTATGAGCATAATCTTCGCAAGCTTGGCAAAGCAGGAGCAAAACGTTGGCGCGGTGTGCGTCCGACGGTAAGGGGTGTTGCTATGAATCCAGTGGATCATCCTCATGGCGGAGGTGAGGGACGGAGTTCTGGTGGACGTCACCCGGTAACTCCATGGGGTGTGCCCACCAAAGGTTTTAAAACGCGAAACAATAAGCGGACAAATAATATGATTGTCCGTCGACGTAAACAGAAATAGGGGTTTATTCATGCCGAGGTCGATCAAGAAAGGTCCATTTGTTGATACACATCTTAGTAAGAAGGTCAGTCGAGCTACTCAGACAAATGATCGTAGGCCAATTAAAACTTGGTCTCGGCGCTCGATGATTGTCCCGGAGATGATCGGATTAACGATTGCAGTCCACAATGGTCGACAACATGTACCTATCCTTGTTTCAGAGAACATGGTTGGTCATAAGCTTGGGGAATTTGCTATGACGCGAACTTTTAGGGGGCATTCCGGAGACCGGAAGTCCAGCTGAGTATTGATTGGGTAGTATCAATGGAAGTAACAGCAAAACTTAGATATGTGCGTGCCTCGCCTCAGAAGTGTCGGCTAGTGGCCGATCAAATCAGAGGGCAATCAGTTGAACAGGCACTCAGGATACTTATTTTTAGTTCTAAGGGAGTGGCGCGCGTGCTGAGAAAAGTATTGAATTCAGCAATTGCAAATGCTGAGCACAACCACGGTGCCAACATAGATGAATTGAGGGTATCGGCTGTAGAAATAAGTGAGGCGCCTACATTTTCACGATATCGTGCAAGGGCTAAGGGACGCGCTAATCAGATTATCAAGCGCAACAGTCACATTGTAATTGAAGTAGCTGACGAGTAATTATGGGACAAAAAGTTCATCCAATTGGGATACGTTTGGGCATTACGAAGGGATGGCTCTCCACGTGGTATGCTGATTCTAGGTCTTTTCCAATATATGTTCAGCAAGATCATGAAGTCCGTGTCTTCCTTAAAGAGAAGCTGAAGGATGCCTCGGTCAGCCGCATTCAAATTGAGCGTCCAGCTAAGAAGGCCAACATAACGATCCACACAGCGCGTCCAGGTATTGTAATCGGCAAGAAGGGAGAGGATATAGAGAAGCTGAGAAGAGAAGTAGCCCGGATGCTCAAAATGGTCATCCACGATGTCCGTCTAAATATTTCTGAAATTCGAAAGCCGGAGTTAGATGCTCAATTGGTAGCAGAGGGAATCGCGCAGCAACTTGAGCGACGGGTTATGTTCCGCCGGGCAATGCGCAGAGCCATAACTAATACCATGAGAATAGGCGCTGAAGGCATCAAGGTTAAAGTCGCAGGACGCCTAAATGGCGCAGAAATTGCCCGATCCGAGACCTACAGGGAAGGTAGTGTGCCTTTGCACACATTACGCGCTGATATTGATTATGGTCTAGCCGAAGCCCACACAACGTATGGAGTAATAGGCGTTAAGGTGTGGATATATCGAGGTGAAGTCTTTGAGTCTGCTGATGCGTCACAAGAGGCGGCTGATACGACGGCACGATGACAGGTATGATCACAAATGCTCCAACCTAAAAGAACTAAATTCCGTAAACAGCATAAGGGCCGAAACCGAGGCTTGGCGCAACGTGCCAATACCGTTAGTTTTGGAGAATATGGCTTAAAGTCAATTGATCGGGGTGCTTTAACTGCACGACAGATCGAGGCTGCTCGGCGAGCCATGACAAGATACGTAAAGCGGAACGGAAAAATATGGATACGGGTTTTTCCGGATAAGCCGATGACCAAAAAGCCCCTGGAAGTTAGGCAAGGGAAAGGAAAGGGCAGTGTGGAATATTGGGCTGCATTGGTACAGCCTGGCCATTTGCTATACGAGATGTCAGGTGTGAGTGAGGATGTTGCACGCGAAGCTTTTAAGCGTGCTGCTGCCAAGCTTCCAGTGCAGACCATATTCGTATCACGATAGGTACAAGATGAAGGTCAAGGAATTAAGAGATATGTCTGATGCAGTCCTCGGAGAGGAGCTACTGAAAATTCGCCGCAAGCAATTTAACTTGCTTATGCAGAGTGCGAGTGGCCAGGGTGGCCGCCCAGATCAAAGGGGGAAGATGCGAAAAGACATAGCTCGCATTAAGACCTTACTGCAGGAACGATCTGATACCTAATTAATTATAGGGAAGGCTTGATGAGCACAGAAGAACAAATTACACAGCAACATTCTACAGAGAAACAAAAGGTTCGTGCGCTTATTGGTCAGGTGGTAAGTATTAGTATGGACAAAAGCGTATCCGTGGTTGTGGAGAGGTTGGTGCAGCACCCAGTTTACGGTAAATACATTCGTCGCAGTAATAAATTATTAGCTCATGATGAAGCTAATAGTTGCAAGGAAGGAGATAAGGTAGCAATTGTTGAGTGCCGTCCGATTTCGAAGCGCAAATCTTGGAAGGTTGTTGAAATTGTCCAGAAGTCAGCGGACTCTTAAATTACTGAGTTGATGTGGAAATTAGGGAATGATTCAGACACAGACAGTATTAATGGCGGCAGACAATAGTGGAGCTCGCCGGATGATGTGCATAAAGGTGCTCGGCGGCTCAAAGCGCCGTTATGCGCGCATAGGAGATATCATCAAGGTGACTATAAAGGATGCAATTCCACGTGGCCGTGTGAAAAAAGGGGAAATTTACAGCGCGGTAGTGGTGCGCACGAGAAAGGGAATTCGTCGGTCTGATGGTTCAGCGATTCGATTCGACAGTAATGCCGCGGTACTTTTAGATAATCGATTGGAGCCTATTGGGACGCGTATTTTCGGACCAGTGACCCGAGAACTACGGACGAATCGTTTTATGAAGATTATTTCTTTGGCTCCAGAAGTTTTGTAATGGAGTGAGATTGAAACGTATACGACAAGGTGATGAAGTTATTGTAATTACCGGAAAAGATAAGGGTCGGCGGGGGACGGTATTGCGTGTCTTTAAGGATGACCGGGTCTTGGTGGAAGGAATTAATATTTCCCGTAAACACCAAAAACCAAATCCTAATGCTGGAATTGCTGGGGGAATTATTGACAAGGAAATGCCTTTCGATATTTCTAATGTAATGGTCTATAACTCGGTAGCGCAAAAGGGAGATCGAGTCGGCCTAAAAAGACTGGAGGATGGCACTAAAGTGCGTTTTTTCAAATCAAACCAAGAAGTCCTGGATGCCTGATGTGAGTAGATTACAGGACCACTATAGAAAGGAAGTAATTTCTCAGCTTATGGAGCGGTTGAAGCTCACAAATCCTATGGCTGTTCCGCGCATTAGTAAAATTACATTGAATATGGGAGTTGGCGCTGCGCTGACAGACCGTAAGGTTTTGGAGCATGCAATGTCAGATATGTCACGTATTGCAGGGCAGAAACCAATTTTGTGTGACGCAAAAAAATCGGTAGCTACATTTAAGGTTCGAGAAGGTGTTCCAATTGGATGTAAGGTAACATTAAGAAGGGAACGTATGTACGAATTTCTTGATCGATTAATTAGCGTAGCTATTCCGCGTGTTCGTGATTTTCGCGGTCTCAGTGGGCGTTCATTTGATGGCCGAGGAAATTTTAGCATGGGCGTTAGCGAACAAATTATTTTTCCTGAGATTGACTATGATCAGATCGACACTATTCGTGGTTTAGATATCACAATTACTACAACGGCAAAGAACAATGAAGAGGGGCGGGCGTTATTGGAAGCATTCAGTTTTCCGCTCCGCGCATAATAAAGAGGCAAGAATGGCAAAAAAATCAATGATTGAGCGTGAGTTGAAACGAGCCGCTAAGGTAAAAAAATACGCGGCAAAGCGTACGCAATATCGTAAAGCTATTCGTGATCCGAAGTCATCTGAAGACGAACGTCAGATTGCTCAGTTGAAGCTGCAAGCGCTTCCAAGAGATGCAAGTCCGGTCCGTTTGAGAAATCGTTGTGCGATTACTGGGCGCCCCCACGGTTTTTACAGAAAGTTTGGACTTTCTAGAAATAAGTTGCGGGAAGCGACCATGCGAGGCGAAATTCCTGGCTTATCAAAGGCAAGTTGGTAACTGAGGGTACTTAATTATGATGACCGACCCCATTGCTGATTTATTGACTCGCATTAGGAATGGCCAGAAAGCCAATAAGGTTTCTGTGTCAATGCCGGCGTCCAAGCTTAAACTCGCGGTGGCAAAAGTATTAGAGGCAGAGGGATATGTTCTGGGTGTTTCTACAGAAGATCGCGAGGGAAAACCATTGATTACGGTGGGTCTTAAACAATTTAACGGCAAACCAGTGATTGAGCGTATCGATCGTGCTTCCCGACCAGGATTAAGAGTTTATGCGCGTTCTGGGGATTTACCAATCGTGCAGGGTGGGCTCGGTATAGCCATTGTTTCTACGTCCAACGGGGTGATGACCGATCGTGAAGCCCGATCCAAGGGACTTGGGGGAGAAATCCTCTGTTTCGTTTCTTGATACAGCAGGATAGCCTCAAAATGACTAGAGTTGCAAAACGTCCAATCACGCTGTCTAAAGGCGTAGAGATTGATTTGAAGGCTGACACTATAACCTTGAAAGGCCCGAATGGCAGTCTGAGTTTACTTCTTAATAAAGAGATTCAGGTTAGTCAGAATGAATCAAATTTATTGGTGAGCACTCGATCAGGTAGTCGGTTTGCGAGAGCAATGGCAGGTACAACTCGTGCGTTAATTAATAATATGGACACGGGGGTTACCAACGGCTTTGAGCGTAAGCTCGAATTAGTTGGTGTGGGTTATAGAGCCCAGGCTGCAGGCAATGCAGTGACTTTAAGTTTGGGTTTTTCGCATCCGGTTGAATATAAGGTTCCTGAGGGTGTGTCAGTTGAAACACCTACTCAGACCGAAATTATTGTGAAGGGAATAGATCGACAATGTGTAGGTCAGGTTGCCGCGGAGATAAGAAATTTTCGGCCCCCGGAACCATACAAGGGAAAGGGTATTCGGTATTCAGATGAGCGAATTGTACTAAAGGAAGCTAAGAAACAACAATAGAGCATTCGATGGACAAGAAGATAAAACGTCATAGAAGAGCAAGGAAAAGTAGGAGCAAGATTAAATTGTTGGGCCTGCATCGGCTTTGCGTTCATCGTACGCCTAGGCACATCTATGCGCAGATAATTGCATCGGAGAGGGGTGATGTGGTTGTGAGTGCATCTACTTTGAGCAAGGAGCTTGGTGTTGGAATTCAGTCGGCAGGAAACGTTGCTGCAGCGGTGGCTGTTGGACAATTGATAGCCAAGCGCGCAAAAGAAAAAGGTGTTGAGCGCGTGGCCTTTGATCGTTCGGGTTTTAAGTTTCACGGCCGCATTAAAGCGTTGGCTGATGCAGCTCGGGAGGGAGGTCTGAGTTTTTAACTCAGGATAATTGAGATGGAAAAAGTCGAAGAACTTCAAGAAAAACTTGTTGCTGTAAACCGCGTTGCAAAGGTTGTAAAAGGCGGTCGCCAGTTCGGGTTTACGGCATTGACAGTGGTGGGTGATGGTAATGGGCGCGTCGGTTATGGGTATGGTAAGGCCCGCGAGCTTCCGCTAGCTATTCAAAAATCTATGCAGGTTGCACGGAAAAGCCTCTACACAGTTCCTCTTAAAAATGAGACGCTGCAGTATGAACTTAAGGGAAGGCATGGAGCTACTAGGGTTTTGATGCAGCCCGCTTCGGAGGGTACGGGAATCATTGCTGGTGGAGCTATGCGCGCGGTGTTTGAATGTGCCGGTATTCGCAACGTGCTGGCAAAAAGTTATGGTTCTAGGAATCCAATCAACGTGGTAAGAGCCACGGTGGAAGCGCTTGTTGCGATGCGTTCCCCAGAGCAGGTTGCTGCTAAACGGGGTAAGAGCGTGGAAGAAATTTTTGGTTAAGGTTAGCCATGGAAAAGAAAACATTGACCATTACGCTTACGAAGAGCAAATACGGACGAAGGCCTGGACATAAGCAATGCTTGTTAGGGTTGGGACTAAGGCGACTTAATCAGTCGGTTAAAGTATCTGATACCCCAGAGAATCGGGGCATGATTAATAAAGTTGCCTATCTTCTGAGGATCGAGGAGTAAACAGATGCGCTTGAATTCTCTTAAGCCAGCCCCGGGCAGCAGGCGAAATGCAAAGCGTGTGGGTCGCGGAGCAGCTACTGGGAATGGAAAGACCTGTGGCCGAGGCATGAAAGGCCAACATTCGCGTTCTGGTGGCTACCATAAGGTTGGTTTTGAGGGAGGTCAGATGCCTCTTCAGAGGCGGCTTCCTAAGGTTGGATTCCATTCGATGCACGGTCATCTGAGGGTGGAAGTTCGTCTTCATGAGCTTGCTCTGGTGGAGGGGGATATGGCAAGCCTTGAAACCCTGAAAAAGGCTCGGCTCATACCAAAACGAACTGAGCGAGCTAAAATTATTGCCTCCGGTACCTTAAGCAAGGCGATTACGGTCAAGGGGATCGCCGTAACGGCGGGTGCTCGTCAAGCTATTGAGACTGCTGGTGGTAGCGTGGAATGAAGGGGAATATGAGTGGCTAAGCTAGGTGCAGCGAATCCGGCATCCGTTCTGGGTGAAGCAACCCGCTCTGGGGATGTACGTCAACGCTTGCTGTTTTTGATTGGAGCGTTGGTGGTATATCGTATCGGCACATTCATACCCGTTCCGGGAATCGATCCAGTTGCGTTAGATCAATTTTTTGAACAACAGTCCGGAACGATTCTTAGCATGTTTAACATGTTTTCCGGTGGCGCATTAGAGCGTTTGTCAATATTTGCTTTGGGAATCATGCCGTACATTTCTGCATCCATTATTATGCAGATGGCGACCCATGTGGTGCCAACATTAGGTCAGTTACGGAAGGAAGGTGAAGCGGGAAGACGTAAAATTACTCAGTACACAAGATACGGTACGGTGATACTTTGTGCTTTTCAGTCTACGGCAGCTGCCACGGCATTACAAAATCAGGGCATCGTAATTAATCCTGGGCCAAACTTTGTGCTAACTGCTGCCATAACGTTGGTCACAGGAACAATGTTCTTGATGTGGCTAGGCGAGCAAATCACTGAGCGTGGCATAGGTAACGGCATTTCTATGATCATACTAGCTAGCATCATATCGGGTTTGCCTTCGGCTATTGGTGGTACTCTAGAGTTGGTAAATACGGGCGAAATGTCGGGCGCCGTGGCACTTATTCTCATCATTTTGATCCTGCTCGTGGTTTGGGGAGTGGTCTTCATGGAGAGGGCGCAGCGACGTATAACGGTTAACTACGCAAAGCGTCAACAGGGGCGCCGTATGTATGCTGGTCAGACTAGTCATCTGCCTTTCAAAATTAATATGGCAGGTGTCATTCCGCCTATTTTTGCTTCGAGTCTGATCTTGTTTCCTGCAACAGTGGCAAGTTGGTTTGGCACTAGCCAAGCGGTTTCTGGGCTACAACGTATCGCAGCGAGTCTTTCTCCTGGGCAACCGATCTATATACTCATATACGCGTCATTAATCATCTTTTTCTGTTTTTTCTATACAGCGCTTGTTTTTAATTCACGGGAGACGGCAGATAACCTTAAGCGTTCGGGCGCTTTTATACCCGGTATCCGACCGGGTCAGCAGACCGCGGAATACATAGATAAGGTTCTCACGCGTTTGACTTTCTGGGGCGCAATGTACATTACCGCCGTTTGTTTGTTGCCGGAGTTTATGATTTTGAATTTCCGTGTGCCTTTTTACTTTGGTGGTACATCGATATTGATCGTTGTTGTGGTATCCATGGATTTCATGTCACAAATGCAGGCCCACATGATGAGCCATCAATATGAGGGTCTTTTGAAAAAGGCAAATCTTCGTGGAGGATATGGACGGGCGAGCTAAAGCGCGGCGCGGAGAATGAAATTATGAAAGTTAGAGCATCTGTAAAGAAAATCTGTCGGAATTGTAAAATAGTTCGGCGCAAGGGTGTGGTCAGGGTCCTCTGTTCGAACCCGCGTCACAAACAGCGGCAGGGCTAAGGGCGGGGAGAATATTTATGGCACGTATAGTTGGAATAAATGTTCCTGATGCCAAGGATGTAGATATTGCATTGACTCACATTTATGGCGTTGGGCGTAGTCTTGCCCGGCAAGCATGTCACGCTGCTGGCGTGGATCCTGCTACTAAGGTTAAAGACTTGAGTGAGCCAGAGATAGTCAAACTGCGAGATGTGATCAACAAATTTAATATAGAAGGTGATTTACGGCGCGAGATCGCAATGAATATTAAGCGGCTTATGGATCTTGGTTCGTATAGAGGTATACGACATAGGCGAGGTTTGCCGACTCGTGGTCAGCGGACGCGCACCAATGCACGTTGTCGAAAAGGTCCCAAGCGACCCATGAGGAAATAGGAGTTTAAAAGAAAATTATGGCCCAGCCGACTCGTACAAAACGAAAGGAAAGGCGTCAAATTCTTGATGCTATAGCGCACATTCATGCGTCATTTAACAATACCATTATCACGATAACAGATAGGCAGGGTAATGCTCTTAGTTGGGCAACAGCTGGTGGTTGTGGATTCCGTGGTTCTCGAAAAAGTACCCCTTTTGCCGCACAAGTGGCTGCTGAACGTGCGGGTACGGCGGCAATGGGTTATGGCGTGAAGAATCTAGAGGTACGTGTAAAGGGGCCTGGCCCAGGTAGAGAGTCCGCTGTGCGCGCACTAAATTCAGTTGGTTTCAGGATCACGCAAATCGAAGACGTGACCCCAATACCACATAATGGGTGTCGCCCTCCAAAGCGACGCCGGGTGTAATTGGAATTTATTATGGCGAGATATATAGGTCCAACATGCAAACTTGCCCGCCGTGAGGGCACTGATTTGTTTCTTAAGAGTGGCGTTAAGCCACTTGAGTCAAAGTGTAAATTAGAGGTGCCTCCGGGTGGCCCAGGCCAGCGGCGTACACGCTTATCGGACTATGGGTTACAGCTTCGGGAGAAGCAAAAGCTTCGCCGAATGTACGGGGTGCTGGAACGTCAATTTCGCAACTACTATAAAAAAGCTGCGAAGGGTAAAGGTTCTACGGGAGAGAATCTCCTTCGAATGCTGGAGTCCCGTTTAGATAATGTGGTTTATCGAATGGGTTTTGCGTCAACACGAGCAGAGGCACGTCAACTCGTGAACCATAAGGGAATTTTAGTAAACGAAAGGACTGTAAATATACCTTCCTATCAGTTGAAGGTGGGCGATAAAGTGGAGGTGCGCAATCGTGCGAAGGAGCAAATGAGGATTAGGTCCGCATTAGATATCGCTACGCAGGTTGGTTTTCCAGAGTGGGTTGATGTTGACGACAAAAAAATGGAGGGATTGCTGAAAGCTCTGCCAGAGCGGGACGAAATTCTCCATGATATTAATGAGAATTTGGTGGTAGAGCTCTACTCAAAGTAATGTGAGGTTAATTTAGATGCAGCAGGAAATAATGTCAGAATTTTTGAGGCCCAGGGGAGTTAAAATTCAACCCCTTGGTGCTAATCGAGCGAAAATAACCGTAGAGCCTTTTGAGAGGGGATTCGGTCATACTTTAGGTAATGCTTTAAGGCGAATTTTATTATCTTCGATGCCAGGAGCAGCTATCGTAGAGGCAGAAATTGAAGGAGTGTTGCACGAATATACAAGCATCCAGGGCATTCAAGAGGATGTGGTCGATATATTATTAAATCTAAAGAAAGTAGCTATAAGGATGCATAATAGAAATGAGGCCGAACTTTCTCTTTCCAAGGCAGGGCCTGGACCCGCTACGGCCGGTGACATTGTTTGCGATCACGACATCGAAATCGTTAATCCCAGTTTAGTAATTGCGAATTTAACTGACATTGGAGAAATTAGAGTTTTTCTGAAGGTCGTTAAAGGACGTGGCTACCAGCCGGCTGTGAATCAAGCTACGTTCGAAGAGCCGACACGGTCTATTGGGAAATTACAGCTGGATGCGTCATTTAGCCCAGTTCGTCGTGTTACCTATAATGTGGAAAGCGCGAGAGTTGAGCAGCGGACGGACCTCGATAAACTCATAATTGACATAGAAACCAATGGAACAATCGATCCAGAAGAAGCCATCCGGCATGCAGGTGGGATCCTCAAAAATCAGCTAGAAGTATTTGTAGATTTACAGAGTGAAGATGATATAGGGGATGGGCAAGACGAAGTTCAGGTTGATGCGATTTTGTTGCGTCCTGTGGACGAACTGGAACTTACGGTTCGTTCAGCGAACTGCTTAAAATCGGAGGATATCAACTATATAGGGGATCTTGTTCAGCGAACTGAGGTGGAGCTATTGCGCACGCCCAACCTTGGTAGAAAATCCCTGACAGAGATCAAAGAAGTGCTTGATTCGCATAATCTAGCGCTTGGTACTCGTCTTGAGAATTGGCCACCAGTGACCCTGCAAAAAGAGCAGGAACTGCTGTCAGAAGAAATCCTTTGATTGTTTTGGAGAGTTTAGAATGCGGCACCGAAAATCTGGGCGAAGACTGGGAAGAAATTCAGCCCATCGCAAGGCGATGTATCGGAATATGGCCGCTTCCCTAATGAGGCATGAGACAATTAGGACGACCTTGCCTAAGGCGAAGGAATTGCGTCGGGTGGTAGAGCCACTGATTACTTTGGCGAAAGATGACCAGGTATCGAAGCGGCGACTTGCATTTTCCAGATTGCGCGATGAAGTAGCAGTGGGCAAACTTTTTAATGAGCTTGGCCCGCGGTTTAAGGATCGGCCGGGGGGGTACTTGCGGATACTGAAAATTGGACGCCGGCCAGGTGATGCGGCACCTATGGCCCTTGTTCAACTACTTGATCAGCCTGAGATGGAATCCAGTTGATTGCACATTCTCCTTTGGCTACTTGCCCAATAATCTTCTCGGTTGCCGGGCTGAAGGATCCCTTTTTGAAGGCTAGATTTGCAGAGTATTAGATTTTTTTTCGCAAGCGTAAGCGTACCCGTAATCTTCGTAAGGTGAGTTTCTGCCATATAATTCTGACCAATCGGGCGACGCGTTCCTCAGGGAGTGGGTTATAGATTTTAGCGTCAGCAGGCGAAAGGTTTTCGAAACGCCGTTGGTATTTAAGTTTGATCCATGCGTTATAGTCCGCTTGCGCTATCCTCTTAAAAGCCCACCGATTCCACCAGCTATATCGGTCCTTTCTGAGGAGGTGGGCGGTCCCAAAATCGATTACATAGGGTTGTTCGCCCTGAGTTACTAGAATGTTATCCTTGCGCTTTAAGTCGCCATGGGCAACACCTGCTTGATGCATTTTTTTTACAGTGGTGAGAAGGTCCTTAAAGAATTTATCTCGATCTTGAAGCTTGGTTTCGTATTTGCGAAATGTTTGTCCTTGAAGATGCTCTAGGAGTAAATATTTCTTGTCAATGAGTCCGAGACATTTAGGAATTCCAGGAACATCAAGTAAGTATTGATATACTGAAAATTCTCTGCGAATTGTAGCTTCGCGAAGACGTCGAAAAGGAAAGTTTCCATGGGCACGCTTTAGAGCAAAATTTCCAAAGGGGCTTTTATAGAAATCAATTGAAGCTTGGTAGCCCTTACCCAATGGTTTTCCTGAAGAATCAAGTTCAGCACGAAGCCAAGATCTGAGTTGTTCTAAATTTTTTGATTCCATAGTTAATCAATAAAGCTTCCGCGAAATCAATATAAGGCAGCATAGAACAAATAAAGCGATTACAGGTTCCCCATTATTCTTCAAACTTTTTATGAAGGACCATTTCCCAGAGCTGGCTAACTTAACTTTAGCAAGCTTTGGTATTAGCGCTGGTACCCTCTCAGACCAGCTTTTCCATAGAGGGCCAAATAATTTGTATAGCTTCCTATCTTCGTATTCAATAGCCGACGGATAGTAGAAAAAGAAAAACAGTAGCGCTAGAGGGGCAGACCAAAAGTTTCCAGAAGAAATTGAAAAACCTAATATAATTAATATGTTACCAGAATACAAAGGATGCCGAACAAGAGCGTAAGGGCCTGTTATTGCAAGTTCCGTATTTTTCATAATGTAACCACTCGCAAATAATCGCAATATTATTCCTGCCAACATAAGAGGCATACTCGCCGAAAATAACAATAGGGTTGGTTGTGCAATAGAGGTAAAAAGAATAATTAGCACTATCGCTAGAAATTGCCGGGAGGTTTCGTGATAGCGTAGTTCTCTAAACATATGGGGAAAGCCATGAAGCGGCGGCAAATCTTGCGTGCGATGCGACATTAGGGTTCCTTGTCTTTATCTAAAAAGCACTTACTGTATTCATAGAAGGCAAAAATTGTCGTGTTAAATTGCAAACTTTGGAGGTAGTAACAACAATGTTATCTTCGATTCTAACACCTCCAAAAGGTATGAATTCCTCTATTAGATCCCAATTAATATGCTTTTTGTGGGTGGACTCAGAAAGCTTTTTTAATAGCATTGGAATAAAATAAATTCCAGGCTCAATCGTTAAAACGAATCCAGGTTCGAGAACCCGAGTTAGGCGTAGGTGGGGATGTTTAGCGGGCGGGGATCGCAGAGCCCCGTTCGGCGTCTTTTGGTGACCTCCAGTATCATGAACTTGGAGACCCAATAAGTGGCCCAGACCATGAGGAAAAAAAGTATGCGTGATGCCTGTTTCATAAGCCTGAGCTGCACTACAAAACACAAATTTCTGTTTTGAGAGAATTTCTGCTACCAATCTGTGGGCTTGATCATTTAACTCGACGAAGTCGGTTCCTTTTACTGCTTGGGAGCACAAAAGTTGCTGTATGGAATCCACGGCAGTTATCAATTTTTGAAATCTAAGACTTTGGGAACACCAAGTACGCGTGATGTCTGATGCGTAGCCATTGAATTGGGCACCGACGTCCAGTAGGAGAGAATGAATTTCTATTGGGGATCTTTGGTTTAGATTTTGGTAGTGAAGAATGGAAGCATGCTCGTTAAGAGCAACAACACTTGGGTAAGGAAGTTCTGTTTCGCGCTGATTGGTAGCAGCGCAGTAGACGTGATTGATATGAAATTCCGATACCTCCAATGGAAAAGTTTTTTGTACAGCAATGTGTCCTTGGGCTGCGATCTGGTTAGCATATTCTATGCACTTAATTTCGTAATCGGTTTTAAATGCTCGGAAGTAGTTCAATTCGTTTAATAGTCTAGAATCATTAAAGGCGGTACAGTCACCAGTGTTATCGGCGTCGGGTCCAATAAAAGCCTGTTTCATTTTTGTAGGTGTTATCATTTTCAACGCATCATCCGATGTTTCAGCAATTTGAATATTGAAATGTTGCACCCAGTGATCTTCGGGATCCAGTATGGTTTCCTGCCAGTAATTCTCGGGTTGTACGTAAACCAGTAACGGCTTTTCGGTAGGCGTAAGTTTTAAAATACAGCCAGGGTTTTGAGTTAGAGGGACCCAAGCATTAAAATAAGGCTCAACCGAATAGGGATAGCTGAGGTCGCTCCTGCCGATCTGCTGCTGGTTTCCAGCTAAAATCACCATACTATCGTAGCCAGTCTTTTCCAGTGCATTTTCGAGGCGCTCATTCAGCGTATCTAAATGATGAGAAAATAATGTTGAGAGAGAGGCTGGCGCTAGGTGTTTTGTTGACATTTGAGGGTTAATTTTTTAAATGACATACGTATTTTGGTTAACACATTGTCCGATCTCAGGAATAATAGACGGTCTATCACTGCGTACCAAGCTCAATGGATAAGTCCTTTAGTAAATATTTTTCTACCCGCTCAGTCGTTATGGCGAACAATGGCATGGTCGCCACAAGCCAGCCTCTTGCTACAGAGATTGCCGTAGAGATTTTGAAAAAGGGCGGCACTGCTATTGATGCTGCTATATCTGCCAACGCTGCGCTGGGATTAATGGAGCCCACAGGCGCTGGGATTGGTGGCGATTTATTTGCGATTGTCTGGGATGCAAGTGAAGGGAAATTGCATGGCTTGAATGCTAGCGGTAGGGCTCCGAAAAGCTTGCAGTTAGAGCAACTCAGGGAACTCTGTGTCGATGCGATTCCAGAACATGGGCCGCTCTCAGTTAGTGTTCCTGGTGCAGTAGATGGATGGTTTGTATTACATAAACGATTTGGTCGACTGTCCATGGAAGAGATTCTGGCACCTGCGATTGAGTACGCCAAAAAAGGGTTTCCGGTAACCGAGATGATTGCGGGTGAATGGTCAAAGAGTGCTGATAATCTTCATTATTTTCCAGGATTTTCAGAGCTTTTTATGCCGGGAGGACGCTCCCCTACCGTCGGTGAGGTTTTCAAAAATCCACGACTTGGAGAGACGTATAGTATCTTGGCGAGTGATGGACGCGACGCCTTTTATAGTGGAGACATAGCCCGAGGGATCCATGATTACATGCACGCTAACGGGGGTTATCTTAGCTACGAAGATTTTGCTAGCCATCAATCTGATTGGGTCAAGCCTGTGTCGACAAACTATCGAGGTCATGAGGTTTGGGAATTGCCGCCAAACGGCCAAGGCATTGCTGTGTTGCAGATGCTGAACATACTTGAAGCATATGACTTAAAAAAAATGGAATTTGGCAGCCCACAGTATCTTCATCTTTTAATAGAGGCCAAGAAGCTTGCTTTTGAGGATCGTGCTCGCTATTACGCGGATCCGGAGTTCAGTGAAATACCCGTGGATAAACTGATATCCAAACAATACGCAGCTAGCAGGCGCGCGCTAATTAATACCGAACGAGCTTCGCATACATTATCTTATGGAGATCCTGAAATGCTGGCGCACGGCGACACCGTCTATCTTACGGCAGCAGATAGTGCAGGGAATATGGTGTCTCTTATTCAAAGCAACTATAGAGGCATGGGATCGGGGATGACTATCGCTAGTCTGGGCTTTGGCTTGCAAAATCGTGGTGAATTATTCAGTCTCGAAACTGGCCACCCTAACGTATATGCACCCGGAAAAAGGCCATTTCACACGATTATTCCAGCTTTTGTTACGAAAGACGATGGATCATTATTAACTTTTGGTGTTATGGGCGCTGACATGCAACCCCAAGGCCAGGTACAAATATTGGTCAACTTGATTGACTTTGGAATGAACCTCCAAGAAGCTGGTGATGCGCCGCGCATTCGTCACAATGGGTCTTCAAGCCCAACGGGAGATACTATGAGTGATGGCGGCACGGTTTTATTCGAATCCGGATTTAAACCAGATGTAATTGATGCTCTGGAGGGGTACGGCCATCGGAAGGGGCACAATGAGGATGGTGAGAGCGCCTTTGGTGGCTATCAGGCAATTCTCTGGGAAAAAGATCAGGGTGTTTATCTGGGTGCTTCAGAATCAAGAAAAGATGGTCATGCGGCGGGTTATTGAGGATTTTGGGTGAAGCGTATGGAAATGGTCTTGTCAGGAGAAACAGTTTTAACGGGAATTACTACCTCGGGCACTCCCCATATTGGAAATTATGTGGGAGCGATCAGGCCATCTGTTGCTGCGAGTGAGGCGGTCAAGGCTAAGTTTTTTTTCTTTCTTGCAGACTACCATTCTCTGATCAAGAGTAGGGATCCAGCACAAATGGCGATATCAACGCTGGAGATTGCATCGAGCTGGTTGGCAGCTGGACTGGATCCAGACCGAGTAGTTTTGTATCGCCAGTCGGATATTCCAGAGATCCTAGAGCTGACCTGGCTGCTCACTTGCTTAACATCCAAAGGTTTAATGAATAGAGCGCATGCGTATAAGGCTGCGGTAGCCGCCAACGAATTATCACGGGGTAAAGATCCAGAAAAAGGCATTACCATGGGGCTTTTTTGTTATCCCATCCTAATGGCGGCTGACATCCTTATGTTTAATGCCAATAAAATACCCGTAGGCAGCGATCAGAAGCAGCATGTAGAGATGGCGCGAGATATAGCCGGCAGCTTCAATCATCAGTTCGGGCAGACATTTGTCCTACCCGAACCTTTCATTAGCGACAATGCTTCAATGTTACCGGGTCTAGATGGCCGCAAGATGTCCAAAAGTTACGGGAACACTATTTCTCTTTTTGCACCGGAGAAAAATTTGCGCAAATCAATTATGAAAATAAAAACTAATTCGCAAGAACCAGGTGAGCCAAAAGATCCAGAGAGTAGTTCGCTATTTTCAATATATTGTGCATTTGCTACTGGATCAGAAACGGAAGCTATGCGACAACGCTATGTTGATGGTATAGGCTGGGGTGAGATGAAGGACTGTGTTTTTCGGTATCTCAATGATCACCTGAAGGTAGCCCGTGAGGAATATAATCGCTTGGTTGCAGCTCCGGATTATGTAGAAGATGTTCTTCGTAAAGGCGCAGACAAAGCACGCGCGGTCAGTGGTCCGTTTATGGATCAAATTCGCAGCAACGTGGGGCTTAAGGTTCTTGGCTAGCCTTTAATATTGCGTTGGATTCTAGGATCTGGTCCGCAGCTAGCATCTTCTTAAGACATTTTCCTGTATGTGATTGGGAATGGGATGCAGTCATCTCCGGGGTTCCTGTCACAATAATCTTTCCACCCCCGTCTCCACCCTCGGGGCCAAGGTCGATAATCCAGTCAGCGGTTTTAATTACCTCTAGGTTGTGTTCGATGATCACAATGGTATTCCCTTGGTCGCGGAGACGGTAGAGTACTTCTAGGAGTCGTGCAATATCGTAGAAATGTAGGCCCGTTGTTGGCTCATCTAGTACATATAGGGTTGAGCCAGTACTCCGCTTGGAAAGTTCCTTCGAAAGTTTTATGCGTTGAGCCTCGCCCCCGGATAATTTGGTCGCATTTTGACCCAACTGAAGATACGAAAGACCGACTGCCATGAGTGTTTCAAGTTTTCGAGCAATCTGTGGGATGTTACGGAAGAACTCCGCTGCCTCTTCGACAGTGAGCTGAAGGACTTCATAAATGTTTTTGCTTTTATAGCGGATTTCCAATGTTTCACGGTTATATCGTTTTCCGCCGCAGAGATCGCACGGGACGTAAATATCTGGTAGGAAATGCATTTCCACCTTTATGACCCCATCTCCTCGGCAGGTTTCGCATCGACCTCCTTTAACGTTAAAGCTGAATCGACCAGGTTTGTATCCGCGTGAACGCGCTTCTTGCGTAGAGGCGAACAATTCTCTAATGGGCATAAAGAGGCCAACATAGGTAGCGGGATTTGATCTCGGTGTGCGACCTATTGGTCTTTGGTTAATATCGATTACGCGATCGATGTGATCTAATCCAGAGGCGTTCTCAAAGGGCGCGGGTTCAGCTACGTTGTTGTTTAAGTGTTCCGCCATTATCCGATAAAGTGTGTCATTTATGAGTGTGCTTTTTCCAGAGCCTGATACACCAGTCACGCAAGTGATCAGGCCAATCGGGATTTCAACGTTAATTTTTTTGAGATTATTACCACACGCTCCTGTAATGCTTAAAACAGCCTTGGAGTTAAAGTAGCGTCGTTCGGGTGGCAGAGGAATCTTGCGATTGCCAGTGAGGTATTGGCCTGTTATGGATGCTGGGTTTTTTTTAATGGCGTCTACGGTTCCTTCTGCGATGATATGGCCTCCGTGGATACCTGCTCCTGGACCTAAATCAATCAAATGGTCTGCCGCAAGTATGGTATCTGTGTCGTGCTCAACAACTAGAACAGTGTTACCTAAATCCCGAAGCCCACGGAGCGTTTCTAGCAACCTCTTGTGGTCTCTTTGGTGTAGGCCTATAGATGGCTCATCAAGGATGTACATAACCCCAACGAGCCCAGATCCGATCTGGCTTGCAAGTCGGATGCGCTGCGCCTCACCACCAGACAGTGTTTGAGCGCTGCGATCCAAAGTTAAATACTCAAGTCCTACATTGGCTAGAAATTGGAGACGATTTTGAATTTCTTTGATAATCTTGTCAGCAACCTCTCCGCGCCAGCCAGCTAACTTAAGGTTAGCAAAAAATTGTAATGCTTCTGCTATGTTTTTGCCTGTGATTTTTGGTAAAGTATTTTTTTCTATGAAAACGTTGCGCGCGGATTTGTTCAGTCTTTCTCCGTGGCAGTCGTTGCATGTCTGAATGCTTTGATATTTGCTGAGTTTCTCACGAACTGCGTTGGATTCTGTTTCCTCATACCGTCTTTGCATGTTCGGAATGATTCCTTCAAACGTATGGCACCATTCGTTTTTTTCTCCGTTCTCTTTTGTATATTGAAAATTTATTTGATCAGTGTTGCTACCATACAAGAGTACGTTTCGTATCTTATTGCTCAAGGATTCGAAAGGCATTTCTATATCAAAATCATAGTACGCAGCTAGCGACTGGATTAATTGAAAATAATAGGGGTTGCGCCGATCCCAACCCCTTATTGCGCCCCCTGCCAGAGAGAGATTGGGGTACCTAACTACCTTGTGAGGGTCGAAAAATTGATGTACTCCAAGTCCACCGCATTTGGAGCATGCACCAGCAGGGTTATTAAATGAGAAAAATCTGGGTGAAAGCTCAGCTACGCTGTAGCTACAAACGGAGCAGGCAAACTTACTTGAAAAAATTATGGCCTCAGCATTTTTAACATCCATATAAATGATCTGAGCCACACCATCACCAATATTCAGTGCGGTCTCAAAAGATTCTGTCAATCTCAATCGATATTCATCTTTAACTCGAACGCGGTCCACCACCGCCTGAATCTCGTGCTTGCGTTTATAGTCTAATTTAGGAGGGTGGCTCAGATCATGGACAGTGCCATCAATGCGCGCACGCACAAAACCTTGGTCCTTGAGATTGTCCAGTATTTTATTATGCTCACCTTTTCGCCCAGTAACCATAGGGGCTAACAGCATCACACGGGCATTTTTCTCCAGTGTAAGTACCCGATCAACCATCTGTGAAATACTTTGAGCATTCAGTGGGATCTGGTGAACAGGACAATAGGGAGTTCCGGCACGAGCAAATAGCAAGCGTAGATAGTCATAAATCTCTGTGACTGTGCCAATTGTTGAGCGAGGGCTGTGAGAAATAGACCGTTGTTCGATCGAGATGGCTGGTGAGAGACCCTCAA
This sequence comes from uncultured Gammaproteobacteria bacterium, assembly GCA_913041665.1. GTDB lineage: Bacteria > Pseudomonadota > Gammaproteobacteria > Steroidobacterales > Rariloculaceae > CAJWKT01. The sequence goes on from CAJWKT010000009.1 coordinate 32,697, forward strand.
TATGATCCACATCTGGTTTTTCCATAATGGAGAGGAATTGGCGTGCGTAGGAGGACAGAGACTCAACATAACGTCGTTGGCCCTCAGCATAGATTGTGTCAAATGCGAGTGATGATTTTCCTGAGCCTGAAAGTCCCGTTAGCACAGTAAGGCGATTCCTGGGCAAATCCAGGTCAATATTTTTCAAGTTATGGGTACGTGCGCCCCTGATCTGAATGTGATTAAGTGACATGATCGAGAAAATAAATCAAACGTCCAACTATACGATGCTTTGATTTCGCAGTGCAAAAAATTATCAGAATGAATAACATTTTCACCTACTCCCACAAGGAATTGAATACTCGGCTTCATCGTTAGCTTATTTGAGGAAAGCACAAGCGTTTCACATAGGATACTGAAGAGTCAGGTGTTTTTGCTTAAGGGTCAGCGTACAATACATGAATTGGGATGGGGCTTGGTATTTAGCCCCGAGGTTTGATGAGGAGGAGTTTTTCCATGGCATCGAGGGGCGTTAACAAAGTCGTACTTATTGGAAATTTGGGTGCGGATCCAGAAACTCGATATATGCCAAGCGGGGATGCGGTAACAAACATTCGAATAGCCACGAGTGAGTCTTGGAAGGACAAGGATAGTGGAGAGCAGAAGGAACGAACGGAATGGCACCGGGTTGCCTTGTTTAGGAGGTTGGCGGAGGTTGCAGCTGAGTACTTGAGAAAAGGCTCCCAAGTTTACATTGAAGGTCGGATTCGGACCCGGAAATGGCAAGATCGCGATGGAAATGATCGTTATACAACAGAGATCGTTGCCAACGAAATGCAAATGCTTGGTGGACGATCAGAAAGTGGGGGGGCTAATCGCTCAGCGGATAGCTCAACAAAGGAGGCGGCCGTAACAAATGAGCCGGCCGCAACAAATGAGCCAGCCGCAACAAATGAGCCAGCTCCGGCTGTCGATTTCGACGACGATATTCCATTTTAGTTTACCTAAGATTTTGTCCTACAAGGCTGGTTCTGCCCAGGGTGGGTTGTCTTTTCATTTTTTATAAAATACTAAAAAAATAATAATGGACCGATTATTCATCAAAACCTTTGGTTGTCAGATGAATGAGTATGATTCGGAAAAAATGGCCGATGTGCTCAAAGAAGCCTTTGGCACGAGCAAAACAGAGCACCCACAGGATGCGGACATTCTTCTACTGAATACCTGCTCCGTCCGAGAAAAGGCTCAGGAAAAAGTTTTTTCCCTACTTGGAAGGTGGCGAGCTTACAAGGCTCAAAAACCAAATACAATTATCGGTGTAGGCGGTTGTGTTGCCAGCCAGGAGGGTGAGGCAATTTTTCGTAGGGCGCCCTATGTGGATTTAGTTTTTGGCCCACAGACGCTGCACAGGCTTCCGGAAATGATTGCTAGCGTTCGCTCGGGACAGCCTCGCGTGTTGGATATAAGTTTTCCCAAAATAGAAAAATTTGATCGTCTGCCGGCCCCTCAATTTTCTGCTGCTTCGTCTTTCGTGTCCATTATGGAAGGTTGTAGCAAGTACTGCACATTTTGTGTTGTACCGTATACCCGCGGCGAAGAAACTAGTCGTCCGCTGGGAGACGTCATGGAAGAAATTAAGCAGCTTGCGGACCTAGGTGCAAGCGAGATTACACTTCTCGGGCAGAATGTGAATGCTTACAGAGGGCGTGGTGCTGCTGGCGAAATATCGGATTTGGCGGTTCTAATCCGGCGAGTAGCAGAGATTGAGGAGATCCAGAGAATTCGTTTTACTACATCTCATCCAGTTGAGTTTAGCGATTCCCTGATAGAGGCCTATGCTGATGTACCGAAGCTAGTCAATTTTTTGCACCTTCCTGTTCAGAGTGGATCGGATCGCATCCTCAGGCGAATGAAGCGTGGCTATACTGCCGCACAGTACATGCAGAAAATAAATAAACTCCGCAGTATTAGGCCTGGCATATCGGTATCCTCTGATTTTATTGTTGGGTTTCCCGGTGAGGAGGAGGAAGATTTTCGAGCAACTATGGAGCTTATTCGAAAGGTTGGATTTGATCAGTCTTTTAGTTTTATCTACAGCGGGAGGCCGGGGACGCCAGCGACGAGTATGGAGGACCCCACCCCACGCACAGTTAAACAAGCCTGGCTGGCGGAGCTTCAAGCGCTGGTGAATAGGCAGGCGCAGGCCATTAGTTATCGGATGATCGGCTCAGTTCAGCGTGTTTTAGTGGAAAAACTTTCAAAGCGCTCACCGAACGAACTCGCTGGCCGTACCGAGAACAATAGATGGGTGAATTTTTTTGGTGATCCAACTTTAATTGGTCAATTTATAGATATTATCATTACGGATGCGCTACCTAATAGCCTGAGAGGCCGCATCCACGCGGGCCATAAGTTTGTTGCATAAAGTTTCGGAGCCCTCTTTCATTCGTTTAGAGCTAGTTTTAGAGCCTAATGATCATCAGCGCATGGCCAATCTTTCTGGTCACCTTGATGAACATTTACGTCAGATCGAGAAAGGCCTTAACATTAAAATAAAGAATCGTGGCAACCGGTTTCAGCTCAAGGGGTCGGAGGATTCTGCAGAAGTAGGGCGCCAGGTTTTAAAAGATCTATTCGTAATGACCAAGAAAGCAACCATAGATCCCGAGCGGGTACACATGTCTTTGCAAGAACATTCAAGACCTGAAGGAAAGCCTGAAGAAAAAGACGAAATTATTAAGACTCGAAGAAAGGGTATCCGCGCCAGAGGAACAAACCAGATGGCCTACGTGCGTTCCATCAGAGCTGAGGATCTTACGTTTGGTATAGGTCCTGCCGGCACTGGTAAGACTTATTTGGCGGTAGCGGCCGGCGTTGAAGCTTTAGAGACTGATCAAGTCCGCAGAATTGTCTTAGTTCGGCCGGCTGTAGAAGCTGGTGAGCGACTCGGATTTCTTCCCGGTGACATGTCTCAGAAGGTTGATCCGTATCTGAGGCCCATGTATGACGCACTCTACGAGATGATAGGTTTCGAACAGGTTAGTCGACTTATTGAGCGGAATATAATCGAGGTAGCGCCGCTAGCCTTCATGCGCGGTCGGACACTGAACGAGTGCTTTATCATATTGGATGAAGCTCAGAATACTACCGCCGAACAAATGAAAATGTTTTTGACCCGGATCGGCTTTGGTTCTCGCACAGTAGTTACTGGAGATGTGACTCAGACCGACCTACCAAAAGGCCGTGAGTCGGGACTTAGACACGTAACCCGTGTGCTCAGGTGTTTGTCGGGGGTCGCCTTCATTCATTTCGGGCCAAGGGATGTTGTTCGTCATTCATTAGTTCAGCGGATAGTTGAGGCTTATGCCCAAGAGGAAGAGGAGGAGGAAGAGGAAGATCGCAGGGGGACTGGATGATAAATTCTGGTTTAGCAGTTGATGTACAGGATGCGTCGGGCAGTCAATCAGTACCTGAGCCTAGGCGCATAAAAAACTGGGTAATCCATGCCTTATCAAGGGAGGTTCTAGGAGAAATTACTGTGCGTGTTGTTGCCGAAGCTGAAGGTAGTCATCTGAATGAAGTTTATCGTCATGGTGTGGGCCCAACGAACGTGCTGGCCTTTCCGACTGAGATCGTCACTCTTGACTTGGTGGCGGATGTACTCCCCCTGGGAGATATAGTGGTCTGTGCGCCAGTGATAGAACGAGAAGCCGATCTTCAAGGAATTGAATTAGATGCCCACTGGGCACATATGGTGATTCACGGTGTTCTTCACTTGATGGGCTTCGATCATCAAACATCGAAAGATGCGGTGATTATGGAGGCTCGAGAAAAAGAGCTTCTGGAGGGGCTTGGTTTCAAGAATTTGTTTTATGAGACTTAAGTGTTTTTTTTGCATGGAGCGCGTTGGGGTTGCAAGATGTGCCCTCAGGTGTAGTTCTTAAATGTCAGAAGATAAACCTTCCATCGACAAGGACACTGGCGGTAAATTTAGCTGGTGGGCTCGGTTATTCCAAGACCGCGTACACGAAGCCAAGGGCAGAGAGGAAGTTATTGATTTCCTAGCAGAGTGTTGCCGTAGGAATTTATTAGCTGGTGATGAGCATGCAATGCTCCAAGGTGTTTTGGAAGTTTCTGAGACCCACGTGCGAGACATCATGGTGCCTCGTTCTCACATGGTCGTATTGGACCAGGAGGATTCACCGGACACTTTGCTTGAAATAATCGTTGATTCTGGTCACTCCCGCTTTCCGGTAATAGGTGAAGATAGGGATGAAGTGGTGGGAATACTGCTTGCCAAGGATCTCCTGCATTATTTTAAGGAATACGGTAGTGAGAAGCAGTTTGATATTCACACAATGCTTCGCCCACCAGTTTTCATTCCAGAGAGCAAGCGTCTCAACATGCTTCTGACAGAATTTCGAGAAAGCCAAAACCATATGGCCATCGTAGTAGATGAGTACGGTGGAGTAGCAGGCCTAGCAACTATCGAGGATGTTTTGGAGCAAATTGTTGGCGACATAGATGACGAACATGACGCAGAGGAACTTGAGTACATCCAAGATCAGAAAAATGGGAGCTTCCTAGTCCTTGCATTGACAAGAATCGAGGATTTTAATGAATTCTTCGACGTTAGTATGAGTGATGAAGAATATGACACCATCGGTGGTTTAATCATGCACGAACTGGGTCGTTTACCGCGCCGAGGGGAGATATTGGAGTTTGAAAAGTTCCAATTCAAGACGTTGCGAGCTGACCGGAGGCGCATCCACAGCGTGGAAGTATCACCTCGTCAAGACAATTCTTCACAATAATCTTTTTGTAGGCAGGCCATAGAATTGACCATGGTAAGCCTTGATCATTGGAAGCTATTTGCTGTATTAGTGGCTGGTGCTATCTT
>CAJWKT010000010.1 GCA_913041665.1 uncultured Gammaproteobacteria bacterium
AGTGGGCCCCATGAACGGGGCCCAAGTAGTGGCACGCGCCTGGAAAGACCCAAACTATAAAGAACGCTTGCTGAAAGACGGTTCTGGTGCCATAACAGAACTCGGATTCACGGGGTTTCAGGGGGAAGACCTGCTTGTGGTTGAGAATACCCCTGCTGTGCACAACGTGGTCGTGTGTACCCTTTGTTCCTGCTATCCCTGGTCTGTGCTGGGATTGCCCCCGGCTTGGTATAAGTCCAATGCCTATAGGGCCAGGATCGTTATCGAGCCGCGTGAAGTATTAAAGGAGTTTGGCCTTGAGCTTCATGAGGATGTGGAAATTAAGGTCTGGGACAGCACGTCAGAAATGCGCTACCTGGTATTGCCCGAAGCTCCACAGGGTGCGGTGGATATGGGTGAAGACGAACTGGCAAAGATCGTCACACGAAACTCAATGGTAGGTACAGCGAAGGTTTTCCCGCAGACGATGGGGAAGGAATGATGAATGGTGTTCACGACATGGGCGGCATTCGGAATATGGGGCCGATTGAATTAGAAGAAAATGAGCCCGTTTTTCATTTCAAGTGGGAAGGTCGTGTATTCGCGTTGAATATGGCAACTGGGCCACTGCGCCTCTGGAATCTGGATATGAAACGTCAGGCGACTGAGAGTATGCAGCCGCCAGAGCGGTACCTCAGCGCCCCTTACTACGAGCGCTGGCTTGAAAGCCTGATCAGATTACTCAAGGAGCGTGACGTCATAACCGAGGAGGAGCTGGTAACTGGGGAGGTGAAGCTGAAAGAAATTGTTGAGACGCCATCGGCTGCATCACCCCATGAGGTACTAGCTTTGGTGGAAAAGGGGCGCAGTGCAAGGGTTAAGACTAATATCAAGCCTCGATTTAAAGTCGGCGACAAGATTGTTACTCGCAACATCAATACCCCAACCCATACTAGATTACCCCGATACGTGCGTGGCAAGTGTGGCCGGATTGAGCGGGATCATGGAGTTTTCATTTTCCCCGACACGCATTCACAGAATTGGGACCAGTCGCCACAGCATGTTTACGTGGTGAGTTTTACGGCCCGCGAGTTGTGGGGTCCCGACGCTTCACCACGCGACAGGGTATTTGTGGATCTGTGGGACAGCTATATGGATATTATTTAAAGATGACACCACCACGGAATGAAAACCCAGAAGCTATTTCACTATTCGCCGGACAAGAAGAGACACCCACTTTTTCGGCGCCCTGGCAAGCACAGGCTTTCAGTATGACCATAAAGCTTTATGAAGAGGGGCATTTTGACTGGAAGGAGTGGACTCATCACTTAGGTGCGGAGATTGCTTTGGCAAAGAAATGTAGCGACCCTCACACCAACGATACTTATTACGCCTGCTGGCTACAGGCCTTGGAGCGACTAGTCACAGAAAAGGGGCTGGCCTCGCAATTAGAACTCCAATCTCGTCGTGATGCCTGGGCACGAGCGGCTCGGGTGACACCCCACGGCGAAGTAATTCATCTTGAACAGAAAGCCAGAATTTAACAGATATTTGAAGTAGATCGAAGATAATAAGAGAAATTAACCGATATTTTGGACAATAACAGGGGTTTGGCCAAGAAATCCGAGGCTTGGAGGTGAGCTCGGAAAAGACTCTGATCAATTATTCAGTTGCTTTTTTTAGAATGAAGTTTCTTAGTGGCGCCTTAGTCGTGGTAACGCGCCTTTATCCCATGGCATGTAAGTTCGCTGATGGGATTGGCTTGTGAAATTATCCATAGTTAGAATTGCGCGCTCAGTTTGGATATTAACTTCGGCTTATTTATGTCGCTACAGCAAAAATTTCTCTCGCTAGAAAACCATTTGAAATCCTTGGTCGTTGGGCAGGACTTGCTCCTAAACCGAATGCTGGTAGCAGTACTTTGTGATGGCCACTTGCTTGTGGAGGGTGCGCCAGGTCTCGCAAAGACCCGTGCCATCAAGGTACTCAGTTACAGCATTGAAGGTGACTATCATCGGGTCCAGTTTACGCCTGATCTTCTTCCTGCCGATCTTACCGGGACCGAAATATACAGGCCTCAGGATGGAACATTTGTTTTTCGTAAAGGACCTCTTTTCCATAACCTAATTCTTGCTGATGAGGTCAATCGGGCCCCTGCAAAGGTGCAGTCAGCTTTATTGGAGGCGATGGGCGAGAGACAGATCACGGTGGGTTCGGTAACTTACGAACTGCCACCGTTTTTTATGGTGATGGCCACACAGAACCCGATTGAGCAAGAGGGCACATATCCATTACCGGAGGCTCAGTTAGACCGTTTTTTGCTTCAAGCTTTGGTGGATTATCCTGATCTTGAGGGTGAGCGCAGCATACTGAAACTTAATCGGGAGGAGGAAAAGCAGGCGACTTCGGATGAGGAATTGTTCCGGCCTAAGCAGGTACTTGCTCAGCATGAGGCAATGAGCGCACGTATGGAAGTTCTCGATATGCATTTGGCGGAACCGCTTCAGGAATACATTGTACAAGTGGTTCTTGCGACACGATCTGCTCAGCGTTACGGGGATGATCTTAAGGACTTTATTCAATACGGTGCCAGTCCTCGGGCCACTCTCGCGCTCGATCGGTGCGCTCGGGCTCATGCCTGGTTAGCCGGCAGGGACTACGTTACCCCGGAAGATATTCAATCCATGGCCCACGATGTGCTGAGGCATCGAATTTTACTCAGCTTTGAGGCTGAAGCGGCCGGGCGTACATCAGACGAGGTCGTAGATATATTACTTGACCGAATAGGGGTGCCTTAATGGAAGTGATGCCCTCTTCAAATGTGGGTGCGATTAGTTCTCCGGCGCGCATAGAACTAGAGGAGATGATAGGCCTCAAGCGGGCAGGAGAGTCATTTGACCTGACAACGATTCGGGCACGGGCAATCTCTTCAGGTGGTCACCTGTCACCCTTCAAGGGTCGCGGGGTAGAGTTTGATGAGGCTAGGCCCTATGAATCGGGCGACGATCTGAGAACCATAGACTGGCGAGTAACAGCGCGCACCGGAAAACCATACACGAAAGTTTTTAGGGAGGAGCGGGATCGGCCAGTAATTGTCTGGGCAGATATGCGGGAGCCGATGCTGTTTGCAACACAGGGGGTCTATAAGGCAGTGCAGGCTGCTCGAACAGCCGCTCTTATCGCTTGGAGCACGGTGGCTCATTCGGATCGCTTTGGTGGACTGATTTTTTCGGAGACTGAGCATGTCGAACTGCGACCTAGGCTGGGCCGTAAAGCGGCATTGCATTTATTGAAGGTTCTGAGTCAGGAAAAGATCTGGAGTCGCGGGCAGTCACAGGATGCAAAGCTTCAGCATGCTGAGCACGCACTCGCCCGACTTATGCGTGTAGTCCGGCCGGGAAGCCTAATTTTTTTGCTAAGTGATTTCCGTGATCTGAGTTTAAAATTTGAAACGCAGTTGCGTCAGCTGGCGCGGCATTGCGATCTTTTCTTGGTGCATTTTTTTGACCCTGTTGAGAAAGATCTTCCTCCGCCTGGGCGGTACCGGGTGAAGCTAGGCACTCGGACCATGGCAATTGATACAGACTCGCCCTTAATCCGACAAGGCTACCGAAAACAGTTCGAGCAACGACAGAAGAAACTTCGTGACATCGCCCGTTCAGTGGGTATCCATTTTTTGGAATGCTCAACCACGGACGATCCTAGGGAGCTATTGGCAGGGTGGTTTGAAAATAGATGAATCCGGCTTTGAATCCAAGTTTGCTTCCGCTAAGAGATATCCATCTCCCTAGTGCGGTTACTTGGTGGCCACTAGCGTCTGGCTGGTGGGTTCTGGCAGGCTTAGTCTTGGTCTTAATGGTAATAGCTTGGATTCGTTACCGTTGTGGTTGGCGCCATCGCGCTGCACTTAAAGCCCTCAATGTGGTTACGGAACAGCTACGTAACGGAGCCGATTGTGTGGTTTGTGTGCAGAGGGTGTCTGAAATTCTGAAACGTTTTGTTATGACCACGGCAGCGGACTCAAAATCAGTTGCAGGTTTAACCGGTGATGGGTGGCTTCAATTCCTTGACGATTGTTGGAATAAGACTTCCTTTACTGGGGGAAGTGGGCGGCTGCTCTTGAAATTGCCATATTCTGGTTTTCCCGCGGACCGGGCAGAGGCATTGAAGCTTAGCCGGTTATGTGTGGACTGGGTCAAGTCGCAGCCCCGAGGGAAATGATCTATGTGGCAGCTTGCTTGGTGGTGGATATTGGTCTTTTTCCCGGTGCCATGGTTGGTAAGAATTTGGACGTCGACAGATCTACTTGACGGTGATGCAGCGCTCCGGGTGCCTGCTCCGAGGGAGTTTGAGAATCTTACGGGTCGGCATACATTAAGGGATTTGTCTTCCTGGCGATTGGGGTTGTTGTGGTTACTTTGGGCGTTGGTACTGGTCGCTGCGGCTCGACCACAGTTTGTAGGGGAGGCTGTTGCAATGCCTATGAGCGGGCGTGATTTGCTTATGGCAGTAGACCTCTCAGGCAGCATGGAGGAGCAAGATTTTCAATTAGCCGGGCAGTGGGTGGACAGGTTAACGGCGACCAAAGCGGTAGCCCAGGAGTTTATTGAAAGGCGATTGGGCGACCGAATTGGTCTTATTCTCTTTGGGCGCGAAACATACTTGCAGATTCCTCTTACATTTGACCGTCCTACTGTACAGACGCTGCTGGATGAGGCCGTCATCGGGCTGGCGGGGCAAGAAACTTCTATCGGGGATGCGATTGGGCTCGCTATAAGAACTCTGAGCGATGCCGGGGTTGAAGAAAACCGCCGAGTTTTAATTCTACTCACTGACGGGGCTAACACCGCTGGTGCAGTAGAGCCACTTAAAGCTGCCCAACTTGCAGCTGAGCGTGGCATGGTTATTTACACTATTGGAATCGGCGCAGATGCTTTGACGGTCCGCTCGTTGTTTGGCGTTCGCCAGATCAATCCATCCGCTGATCTCGATGAAGATGTTCTCAGGGAGATTGCCGTGCTGACCGGTGGCGCATATTTTCGCGCGCGAGACATCAGCGAACTAGAACAAATCTATTTTGTATTGGATCAACTCGAACCCGCCGCTTCAGACGAAGAAGGGTTTCGCCCCACTGAAGAGCTTTTCTTCTGGCCACTTGGTACCGCCGCATTATGTGCTTTGCTTTGGTTAGTATTTGGAGTGTTAAGAGCGAGAGGCTACTCAACTCCGTTTTTAATGAGCCAGATGACGGGAGAGCGTCATGGATGAGTTTCATTTTATAAGACCATGGTGGCTTTTAGGGCTCCCTGCAGGGGCTTGGCTGATTTGGCAGATAACACATGGTGATATCGCTCGTGGCCGCTGGCGGTCTTGGGTAGATGAGGCCCTACAACCATTTGTGCTGGAGGGATTCGAAAGCGGTTTGAGGGAACGCCGTTGGCTACTTATTGGGGCATTTGCGGCTTGGGTTTTGGCAATGCTAGCACTTGCTGGACCCACTTGGTCTCGACTTCCGGTGCCCGCTTTTCGGTCTGAGGAGGCATTGGTGGTAGTGATGGACTTGTCCCGATCAATGGATGCTGCTGATCTGGAGCCCAGCCGGCTTTCAAGGGCAAAGCTCAAGCTCCTTAATCTTTTAGAGCGGCGTTCGGCGGGACAAACTGCGTTGGTGGTTTTTTCGGCACATGCTTTTACCGTGACACCCCTCACTACAGACACGAGAGCTATCTCGTCATTGGCAACGAGCCTTTCGACCGACATGATGCCAAGCCGAGGCAGCTATCCAGAGGCCGGGCTCACCAAGGCTGGCCAGCTTTTGAGACAGACGGGGCTGCTGGATGGTCAAATTCTTTTGGTTACAGATGCGGATGTTTCTCCTGCCAGTTTGCGAGTGGCTAGGGAACTAAACCAGGAAGGCTATGCGGTGAGCGTATTAGGGGTGGGTACTGTCGAGGGTGGGCCGATTAGACAGCCCGGCGGCGGTTTTCTTACGGATGGAGGAGGCCAAGTTGTGATTCCTCGGCTAGACGAAAAAAGTCTCAGAAATTTAGCTTTGATCGGCGGTGGAAACTTTGCCAGATTGAGTGCGGGCGAACAGGATCTCGATTTACTTTTTTCGAACAATCGCGCTGCCGAGGGGAGGGCGCTGTCAGGAGGTAACGATGAGGAGCAGTTTGAGACAGAAATCTGGCAAGACCAGGGTCTTTGGCTGGTGTTAGCACTGCTGCCTTTTGTTGCACTTACGTTCCGTCGTGGATGGCTTGCTCTTTTGTGGGTCTGGGTGGCGTTACCTTTGCCACAGGCCCAGGCCCTAGGGTGGGCTGACCTTTGGCAGCGGCCTGATCAAAGGGGCTATCAGGCGTTTCAATCCGAGGAGCCTGAACGAGCTGCAACCCTTTTCAAGGACCCGGAATGGCTGGCTGCCGCGCTTTACCGTGCCGGAGATTACCAGACCAGTGCCAATGCTTTAAAAGGCATCGATACGGCAGACGGTCACTACAATCGGGGGAATGGACTCGCGAAGTTAGGCGACATAGAGGGGGCTATCGAGGCTTATAATCGTGCACTTGAACTGGACCCAGCATATGAAGACGCGATCTTTAATAGGGATCTACTACAACAGTCGCAGCCACCGGAAGAGCAACCAGTCACCGCCGATGATGAACAACAGCAAGATAGTGCCTCAGACCAGTCTCAGCAGCCTCAGAATACATCCGATCAGTCTGACCAGAGTGAGCAGGTGCAGAACGGTGAAGATCAATCTGAGCAAATGGATAGTCAGAATGAAGAAAGTGAGCAGGCTGGTGCTCAGTCTGATGTAGCAGAGCAGGGTGATGCGCAGGGCCAGCCAGCGCTCAGTCCTGATGATTTGGAAGAATGGGCTTCGGAGCAGGCTGCAGAGCAGTGGCTGAGGAGAATACCCCAAGATCCGGGGGGGCTTCTAAGAAGGAAGTTTCTCTACCAATACCAAAGGCTCGGAATCGATCAGGATGGTAATTATGTGTGGCCCGGTGATGAGGTGCAGCCCTGGTGAATGGTTTTTGTTTACTGCGGGTATTGGTATCAATCGCCATTACTTTTGCGGTATCGCTGGCTATTAGCCAAGATATTTCCCTGCAGGCCAGCATTGATCGTCCTAGTGTTCGGGAGAACGAATCCTTCAGTTTTGTCCTGCGTGCCTCGGGCCAGGTGCGTGAAGAGCCAGATTTTACTGTTTTAGATTCCATGTTCGAGATTTTGCAGCGTTCTCGCAACACACAAATTCAAATGTCGGGGGGCCAGACGGCACAGGTCACGGAGTGGTTATTACAGTTGATGCCAAAGGGTGCAGGTACGTTTGTATTGCCCCCGATTAGTCTAGCCGGTGCACTGTCCAGTCCCATTGATATTGAGGTGTTGCCTTCCCTACCCGGAGATGTACCGGGAGACATATTCTTAGAGCTTCAAGCCTCGCCTTTGACCCCCTACGTTCAGTCTCAAGTTATTTATAGTTTGCGTTTGTTTCGTAGTGTTCGTACGGGGCGATCTACCCTAACGCCGCCAGCGGTAAATGGTGGTGAGGCACTCATCGAACGATTAGGCGGAGATCGTGAGTATCAAGTTGTTCGTAATGGGCGCAATTTCAGTGTTCTTGAGCGCCGCTACGCAATTTTTCCCCAATCTTCAGGTTTGCTAACTATAGAGCCGGCCACCTTTGAAGCCGTTGTTATTGCTCCTTCAGGTTTTTCCAGCGTGCAACGGTTCCGAGCAGAGCCCCTGGAGCTGACCGTGAAACCCGCAATTCAACCCCCTGCCGCGTTTCCTAATGCCTCTTGGTTGCCAGCTAGCAACGTGACTCTTTCTGAGCGATGGAGTCTTGGTACCGGCGCATTCACCGCAGGTATCCCCCAGACTCGCACCTTGGTTTTGGAAGCAGAAGGCTTGTTAGAGACTCAACTCCCCGAGCTTCGTCTCGATCAGACCGATGGCATCAAGCAGTATGCAGATATGCCGGAGCTTAGCCGAGAAACTGATGAAAAGGGACTTAAAGCAGTTCGGGTTGAGCGTCTTGCCGTCATCGCCCAGGCACCCGGAGAACTTGAACTGCCTGCGGTGGAAGTACCATGGTGGAATATACAAGAACAAAGCTGGCATGTAGCCCGGCTTGAGGCCAGTATCCTCTTTGTAGCGCCTAATTCCGAGCAGGGAAATGTTGCGACAGCGCTACCTGTTCTAAATGGCGAAGAAGAGAGGCCTGCTTCCGGGTCTGCGGAACAGTTTTGGCAGGCTATTAGCGGTGCTATTGCAGCTATATGGCTAGCTACATTGGTCTTTTGGTGGCAGAGCCGTCATCAAAAGAAACGCAAGTATTTGTATCCTTCAAATGAGGTGCTCGGATATGAGTCGAGTCGTAGAATCCTGCGTCGGCTCCGGAGGGCCTGTAATGATAATCATGCGGGCCGAGCAAGAGAGTTGCTTTTGGAGTGGGGAGGGCTTCAATTTTCCCAATCGCCGCCAAAAAATCTGGGCACCTTGGCAGAAATGTTGCCTGAAAATGCATCGTGTTCTGTCCGGGATCTGGAAAGAAACCTCTATGGTCCGGGGGCTGAGCAATGGGAAGGTGCCGGACTTTGCGCTAACCTATCCCAGTTGAACGCCACCATTCCTGCTGTTAGTGCGTCTCGCGAGGAGCTTCTGCCACTTTATAAATAAATAAGCTAGCCTTTGATTTAATGTGCAGGCGTAACGGGTTCCTTGTCCTACCAGTGCCCAATGCTTTCCATAGAGCTCCATGGCTCCTTTTTTTCCAGTGCCAATCCCTTTTGCAGTAGTTCGATGGACACGTTATCAGGCGAGCGAATAAAAGCCATTTTTCCATCACGGGGTGGGCGATTGATGACAACACCCGCGTCACTCAGCTGCTGGCAGGTTTCATAGATGTCGTCCACCTCATAGGCTACATGGCCAAAGTTACGACCTTCGTTGTATGCCCCCGGGTCCCAGTTATAAGTGAGTTCTAGGGGACACTCCTCCTGTCCTTCCGGGGCGACGAAGATAAGTGTAAAGCGTCCCTCCTCGTGGTCCACGCGACGCGTTTCCTTGAGCCCAAGTTTATTGCAATAAAAATCTAAAGATTTTTCAAGATTGCTTACTCTGACCATGGTGTGAAGATATTTCATGATCTGGCTCCCGCAAAGTTACTTCAAAGCGAGGGGACTATACATCTCCATGATCCAAGGTTGTAAGTGCTGAGCTGAGTTACTGGAGTTGTGGTTCGATGCGGATGTTGATTCTGCGATTGTTTGTGCGGCCCTGCTCTGTTTCATTGTTTGCGATAGGCTGAGTCTGCCCATAGCCTACGGCACCGATCCGATGAGCCGGCAGTGCAAACTTGTTGGTCAAATGTTGAGCTACGGCTTCTGCGCGGTTTCTGGACAGTACCATGTTAGATCTCGCGCCACCTCGGGAGTCTGTATGGCCTTCTACGGTAACCTGTGATCGGGGAAAAACTTCAATAGCCTCGCGAACTTTCTGTAGTAGTGGATCATAAGTAGCCCTTATGTCGATTCCACCACTCTCAAAAGATAGTCCTAGAAGACGTAAAATGATGTCGTTGCCTTCCCGGGATACTGTAGCTTCTTGGGGGAAGAAGATTGTATTTATTTTGGCAAACTGGTCTCTAGTGCGGGCCTCGTCTTCAATGCGCTGAATTAGTAATGAACGCTCTTGGTATAGGGTTCCCAACTGTTCATCAAGATCACGAATTTCCTCTTCTAGGCCAGCGTTGCGTTGCTGTTCATTTTTTATGTCCGCCTGCATTTGCTGTTCCCGATCGTGCAGCATTCTTATGTAACCAGCCATCTCGTTCGCCGCTGGCTCCGATCCTTTATCTAACATCAATGTTTTGTCAGCTGCCGCCGCGATTTCCAGGATCGATTGTTCGTACAGCAGAATGATATCCTCTACACCCCAGGCTTCAGTTTCTGCCCCACGTATGTAATTGGCAATTAATTCGGCGTGTCTCGTCTCGTAGTCCGCCTGTTTAGTTAATTCCCCGGGTAGCCCGACCTCATAGCGATTCTTGTTCAGCTCCGCTTCGGCTTGGGCCAGAAGGGATTTTGCTTTTGCAAACGTTTTAGGTGCGTACTGGGGCACCTCAATCTGCTCTGCCTGAGCAATAAGCGAGCGGGTATGGCTGAGATGCTGCGCTTTGATGCCCTCCAGCTCAGCATCCCGGTACAGGGATTCTGCTTTCTTAGCTCGTTCTGTCGCGGCCTCGGCATTGCCTGTTTCCAAATTTTTTGCAGATTCTCTGAAAAGTTCCTCCGCCTCATTCCAGAGATCAACAGCAAAATTTTCTGCCAGTGCGGCAATAGCATCTTCTCTGGCTTGTATTGGGGATGCGAGACTGGTGCTTGCATTTTCTGCCGCTTCTTTTGCCTTAGTGAATGCTTCTATCGCAGAGGCAAGCTGGCCAGTGATACGGTTGAGGCTTCTGCCTCGCTCAAAATCGTTTTCGGCGTTGAGGTATGCCTTAGCGCCATCAATGAAGTGATTAGGAGAAAGCAGGCGTGCATCGACCGCCTGAGCTGCGCCAAGCGCTTCATCTGTCTCTTTGAAGAGTGTCTCGCGCAACGTCGGTTCCTGTGCATATGTACAATGGAACGCGCCGATTGCCACTACAAGTGTTAGGTAGTGTTTCATGATTTTTGTTGTGGACAGTTCAATCGTCTTGTAGCTCTAGACTGTGGTAACTAACTTGAACGATTCGATAAATGGTTTCTCCACCAGGTGCACGTACCGTAATCTTATCATCCACAGCCTTGTTCATAACTGCTTTTCCCATCGGTGAATCCATGCTGATGTAGCTATCTGATGAATCAAATTCGTCTGGACCGACCAAACGGAAAATTTTTGTTTGAGCATTTTGATCTTCAAGCTCAAACCATGCGCCAAAATAGATCTTGTTCATGTCTGACGGAACCTGATCCACTACCTGTATTCCCTCTAGGCGCTTTCTTAGATAACGAACTCGCTTATCAATTTCCCTGAGCTGCTTTTTCCCATAGATATATTCAGCGTTTTCGGAACGGTCGCCCTGTGCCGCAGCTTCCGACACAGCTTTGGTCACTTTGGGGCGCTGACTAAGCCACAGATCATCGAGCTCCTCCTTCAGCATTGCAGCGCCCCCAGGAGTAATGTACTTTGAGCTTGGCTCAGCAGGTCGTCGGTATCGTCCCATAAAACGTTTCGAAAAATCTGAGATAATGCCTTTTACCTCAGATAATAAATGATTGGATAGAGTGTCGACTGAATTCCGCAGTATCCCTGTAGTTAGTACTGGTTCGAAGTATAGGACCGGGAGGGGCTTTTCTGCGATAAAAAATGGTGTGAAGGCGCGTCATTTGGAAGGCAGCACCGATATGGAAAGAAAACCTGCTTGGCTGAAGGTTCAGATACCGACAGGCGGCAAGTACAGTAAGGTTAAAGAGACGGTTCGTGAGCACCGTCTGGCCACCGTGTGTGAAGAGTCCATGTGTCCAAATATCGGTGAGTGTTGGGGAAACGGTACAGCCACCCTGATGCTCATGGGCGCTGTTTGTACCCGCGCCTGCCAGTTCTGTGCGGTGGATACGGGGAATCCAGGCGGATGGCTAGATCCGGATGAGCCGGCTCATGCGGCTCGTTCTGTGGACCTCATGGGCCTTCGGTACGTGGTACTGACTTCTGTAGATAGGGATGACTTGCCTGATGGAGGTGCCGGTCACTACGCGGATTGTATACGGGCGATTCGAGCCCGTTGTCCTGGGACGGTAGTTGAAGCGTTGACCCCTGATTTTTCGGGCAGAGTTTTCTGTGTTGAAAAGGTTGTAGATTCTGGTGTCACGGTTTACGCACAAAATCTCGAGACGGTTAGACGATTAACTCACCAAGTTCGGGATCCTCGCGCAGGTTATCGACAGACCCTTGATGTGTTAGCACACGCTAAACGTTACAGGTCTGGGCTCTTAACCAAGACCAGTCTCATGTTGGGTCTTGGCGAAACGGAGTATGAAATTGTGGAGGCTCTAGAAGATTTGCGGAAAGTGGGTGTGGACATTGTTACATTTGGACAATATTTGCGTCCGACTGTGAATCATCTTCCGGTTCAACGTTATGTGTCGCCCGAGGAGTTTAACAGGTACCGTGACTTGGGCCTCGAGCGTGGTTTTATGGAAGTGGTTTCGGGTCCTTTGGTGCGTTCCAGTTACCGCGCTGACCGTGTTTTGGATAAAAACAATATCGGACTCAATCATTCAGGTGGTGGGTTGAACTAATGGCAGCATTTTTCTCTGATTATGGACTGTTTGTCGCCAAAGTCTTTACGGCTGCAATCATTGTGCTCATCTTTGTGGTGGTTGTTATTGTTTCAGCGAAGAAAAAGACACCTCCCGACGGGCTTAGCGTAGAGCATCTGAATAAGCGGTTCGAGCATTTCAGCAACGTGTTGCATGCTGCCGTTCTTGGAAAAGAGAAGTTCAAAAAATTACTAAAGGAAGACAAAAAAGAAAAGAAGAAAAAAAAGAAAAACCAAAACAAGGAGGGCGTAACCCGAAACTGTGTATATGTATTGGATTTCAAGGGTGACATTCGGGCAACTGCAACGGCCTCTTTGCGGGAAGAGGTTTCAGCAGTTCTTGCGGTGGCTACTAAGGATGATCAGGTACTCGTTCGCCTGGAGAACTCAGGTGGTACTGTGCATGAGCACGGACTAGCTGCTTCGCAACTCATGCGGATCAAAGAACACGGAGTACCACTAGTGGTTTCGGTGGATAAGGTTGCTGCGAGCGGGGGATATCTGATGGCCTGTGTGGCGGATCGGATTATTGCTGCCCCGTTTGCGATCGTAGGCTCTATCGGGGTTATAGCGCAGCTACCAAATTTTCACCGCTTTTTGGAGAAGCGCGGGATAGATTTTGAGCAGATCACTGCGGGACGGTTCAAGCGCACTTTAACCGTGTTTGGAAAAAATACGGAAGAGGGCCGAGAAAAAATGCAGGAGGAAATCGAGGACGTTCACACTTTATTCAAGCACCAGATTGCGGAACACCGCCCGAATGTAGAGCTTGAAGAAACTGCGACTGGGGAACATTGGTATGGATTAAGAGCGCTAGAGCTGAAATTAATCGATGAAATTTCTACTAGCGACGATTATTTAATGGGTGTTTCAAAAAAATATGAACTCTATCGCGTCACCTATAAAAGACACCGATCCATTCCAGAGCGATTATTGGGGGGTGCAGAAAATTTACTTTCACGCTAATGTTCACGGCCTGGTATTGGTCAATAAATAAATTGTGACTATAAAAAAATACTGGATTGAAGATACGAAGCAAGAGGATTTTTTCTCTTCTATCGATATTTCTTCAACATACATACCTTTCGATCCCAACATCGGGCATTCACCAAGAGATATTCTTAGAGATTTATATGATTTATTTTTCAGGCGGAGAGTCTACCAATTTATTTATAAAAATTACTTCAAAAACCTGCCATATAAATATGATTATGCTTTACCGGCTAAAGGCTTCTCCAATAAAGCAAGAATCAATTGGCTAAATAGACACAAAAAAATTAAGGACTCCAGAGTATTAATCATTGGTGTTGGTAATGGGTATGGAATTCCAATGTGGCTAAGATATCAACCAAAGGAAATTGTCGGAAATGACATATTGAACTATGAAAAATCTTTTGAGGTTGTAAAAAAAGAATCCAAATCCATTATTGATATACCAATCAAACTTTTTCAAAGAGATATAGTGGACTTAGATACTAAAGAATTAGGTACGTTTGATATTATTGCTAGTGAAGCGGTGTTTGAGCATGCCAGAAATATGGAGCATGTAGCAGAAAAGTGTTACAGGTTACTAAGTACAAACGGCGTAATGTATGCCTCCTATGGGGGGCCTTTGTGGTATACCTGGGGAGGTGACCATTTTTCCGGGAGAGACAATAAGAATAACGGGTTCAATCATCTTTTGCTTGAACAGAAAGAATATTGGGAATACGTGAAAGCTAACATTAAACCGACCTTTGAAGCTGAACTCAAAGCGGGAGCAGGTGGGATTTTGGTCAAATTAGACCTATTCAGTAAATTAAACTCATCTCAGTATCTGGAAATTTTCCAAAAGGTAGGATTTACGGTCAAGAAACTGGTACTAGAGTTTTGCCCTATTGCAGTAGAAATTTTAAAAAATAAGGGGATAAGGGACAGATTAATTGCGGGTCATCCCGATTTTACTGAAGATGATTTCAAATGCAGGACACACATTATTTTGCTAGAAAAAACGGGTTCTAATTAGATTTTTTCTATTACTCCTCGGAAGCTGGCCGGAACGCCTTCTCTAGATTTTTTTGTACGCTGGGCGGGGTTTTTTCATAGTGATCAAACTCCATGGTGAACGTGCCTTCACCTCCCGTGAGGGATTTAAGCATGGTTTGGTAGTCTCCTAGCTCAGCGAGGGGTACCTCGGCTGAAATTTTTACCCGATTTCCCGCCGTTGCAGCGCTACCAGCGATCCGGCCTCGAATTCCAGAGAGGTGACCGGTAATGTCACCCACATAATTGTTAGGGGTGGTGACCTCTATTTTAGCAATCGGCTCTAATACAATTGGTTTCGCTTTAGAGATAGCATCTGAGAAGGCACGTTTGCCAGCAGCTACGAAGGCAATTTCCTTGGAGTCCACCGGGTGATGTTTACCGTCGTACACGATGACCTTTACATCCTGTAGCGGGTAACCTGCGATAGCGCCGTCATCGAGGACTTGTCGGACGCCTTTTTCTACGGCCGGGATGAACTGTCCCGGTATTGTGCCCCCGACCACTTTGTTAGAAAATTCAAAACCACTGCCCCGTGGCAACGGCTCGATTCGAAGAAACACTTCTCCAAACTGTCCGGCGCCACCGGTCTGTTTTTTATGGCGATGGTGACCTTCCGATTTCCTAGTCACGGTCTCTAGGTAAGCGATTTTTGGTGGTTGTGTAGAAACATCGATACCAAATTCGTTTTTCATGCGCTCAAGGATAATGCGGAGATGTAACTCGCCCATGCCCCGCAGCACGGTCTCATTTGTCTGAGCATGAAATTCTATTTTCAGGCTCGGATCTTCTGTGGTCAGTTTGTGCAGTGCATCTGATAACTTTTTTTCTTGGCCCCGTTGAGCCAACTCCAAAGCAACACCATACATGGGGGGTGGCATTTTTATAAATCCTAAATGCAAATCATCTTCATCATGACTGGAATGAATAACCGTATCAAAATGGAGCTCTTCTATTTTTGAGACCGAGCAAAAATTGCCTGATAACACACTTGACACCTCTTCAAGATTTTTGCCTTGCACTCGATACAGATGTGCAAGTTTGACAGCCTTTCTGTGGTTGCCTACAAAAATTTGATCGCCAGTTTTGACGGTTCCTTGATGGACCCGAAAGGTTGCGAGCCGACCTACGTAGGGGTCGACATTGACCTTGAAAACGTGTCCCACGAAATGACCGTCCGCATCGTCCGCATTAACGGTGACAGCTTTTTCTTCTGAAGTATTGTTAAAGAATTCTGGAGGATTTCCTTCCATGGGGTTTGGCATAAGCTCGGACAGAATACGCAGCAATTGCTTTATACCAGCACCCGTTTCTGAAGAGACGAAACAAACAGGGATTAAGTGACCAGCTCGCAACGCTCTCTCAAACGGATCATGAAGTTGCTCGAGGGAAAGTTCATCGCCCTGCTCGAGGTAGGCTTCCATGAGTTCTTCGTCGAGCTCTACAACTTGGTCTACAATTTCAGTGTGGGCAGCGTCAACGGAAGAAAAGTCTGGTGTTTGATCCGCCGGCTCGAAGAAGCAATCTGCTACAGCCTTTCCCTGTTGTGCAGGTAAATTTAGCGGCAGGCATTGTCGGCCAAATGTTTCTCGAATTTCAGTTAATATTTTTTCCAGTTCTACGCCCTCTGCATCAATTTTATTAACGATAATAAGTTGACATAGCTTTCGTTGTGAACTGAAGTCCATCATGCGATGAGTAACCAGTTCTGGCCCCGTTTGTGCATTAATTACGATTGCCGCGGTCTCGACTGCTGACAATACACTTAAGGCCCGTCCCATAAAATCGGGGTATCCGGGGGTATCTAGAAGATTAATAGAGGTTCCGCCAGTTTCCAGATGACAAACACTCGCATCGAGTGAGTGCTGAAGGTGTTTTTCTTGATCTAAAAAGTCACAAACCGTGGTACCCCTACCAACGCTACCAGCTGAATTAATTACCCCTGCTTTTTCCAGTAGAGTTTCAATCAACGTGGTCTTTCCCGAGCCCGCATGGCCCACTACGGCTATATTTCGAATATCTTTAGTGCGAAATAGCGTTTGAGATGTTGCCACTGAGTCCCCTTTATCGTTCTTAGTTAGGTTGTGAGAGGTAATCTCTTATCCTTATCCTAGCGCCAAGGGGGGGTAGGTTGTGCAGGGCACACAAAAAAAATGTTTTAGAACTAAGTTCAGCGCAGGATTGGTTACCCAAAAAATTAACTTTAAATAGTGTCATTTGAGAATAAATACTTTATTTATTAATAAATTATCATTTTTTAGTCTCTTTCGGTTATTGAAATAAAAAAGTCTGGCCCCTCGGTTTTTGAAGATCTTTTACACGTTATACTGGCGCTCATTCTGCCTTGGGTGCGCAATAGCGACTTAAAAAAATCTTGGAGCAATAAAAAAAAATTCATAGAAATTGGAGTTCGGATGATGATAAAAGAAACAAAGCAGTGGGTTGCACGCGCGCTCAATTTCAGATCTGGAGAGCTTTCTTTGGCGTTTCTTTCGGGTCTTTTTTACTTCTGTGTGCTCTGTGGTTATTTCTTTTTGCGTCCGGTGCGCGAGGCAATGGGTGTGTCGGGGGGTATGGGGCAGCTTCGATGGTTGTTCTTAATGACATCTGTTGTTTCGCTGATACTTGTTTTACTTTTCGGCGGAGTAGTCAGTCGCTTAGACCGGCGGCGCTTCATACCCGTTGGTTACCTGTTCGTTGTCATGTGCCTAATTGGATTTTCCGTCTTACTGATTGTTGACGCTGGTGCTGGTGGCGGGTTAATTGGAACTGATGCCGAGACAAGCCTCTCTCGTGGGGTGGGCTATACGTTCTATACCTGGCTGAGCGCGATTAATCTTTTTGTGAACAGTCTATTTTGGGCGTTCATGGTAGATATTTTTAACGTTGACCAAGGTAAGCGTATGTTCGCGTTTATTGGCATAGGAGGCACGATTGGGGCGTTGGTCGGCGGTTGGGCTACCAATGTTATCAGCGGAATGACAGATTCTGTTTATTTACCCGTTGGCCTGATGTTGACTGGCGCCGGTTTTTTTGCAGTGGCGATCGTGGTCATGCTTACGCTTGACAGGGCAGCGCTTCGTTCAGAGCATTCTAGTCTCACGAAAGATTACACGACGTCTACTGTTCCGTCCGGGGAGCGTATCGGAGGAGGTTTCTGGGATGGCGCGACCGCGGTGGTGCAGTCACCATATTTGCTGGGAATAGCTGCCTTCATTGTTTTTCTTGCCATTTCCAATACGCTCATTTATTTCACGCAGGCTAATATTATTTTGGATAACACAGACACGTTTAGTCAGCGTGTTGGCGGTTTTGCCCAGTTTGATGCTCTTGCTCAGGGTGCAACACTGATCACGCAGATATTTATAACTACACGTGTTATCAAACGACTAGGAATTGGCTGGACTCTTGCTATCCTTCCCGTAGTGACCGTTATGGGATTTGCGGTTCTTGCTATTTGGCCGCTTTATGGTGTCATGGCGCTTTTTCAGGCGGTTCACAGAGCGACACGTTATGCTATTTCGCGCCCCGCTAGGGAATCCCTGTTCAGCGTAGTGTCTGTTGCGGAAAAATACAAAGCGAAGCCCTTGATTGATGTATTTCTTTATCGAGGGGGAGATGTTGCAGGCGCTGGAATCCAAAGTGCTTTGAGTGCTCTGGGTACGATGACCTTGATGGCAGCAGCAACCGTGCCTTTCGCAGCAATATGGTGTGTACTTTCCGTCACTCTAGGCAGAGCCCAGCAGCGAAGAGACCCAGCAGAGAAGCAGGCGACGGAAAGCCAAGCGACAGATGCCGCATAGGGCACAACCTAATTCAGTACGCGTCAAGCTTTGTGTTAAGCGTTGAGATCTGGAATCTGGGCGCTTTCTAGCTGCGTGATCATGTCCTTGAGCATAAGCTTCCGCTTCTTTAGGCGGCGGAGCATGATCTGATCCACGTCGGGATTGCCTGCTAGCTTAGAGATTATCTGGTCTAAATCCTGATGCTCTACCCGTAACTCTTTAAGTCGTTCCGCGTTTTTGAATATCTCAGTTTCGATTTTCTGATCCACTATCCACCGTTAACTGCCGCCAGCCAGTCACGCTTTGCATCGCTGAATGCTAAAAAATGAGGGTTGGCGAAGTGCTTTTTAGTGTTATACCTAAGTGCGTTTCCATTGGTGTCAATCATACATCCACCGGCACTCTCCAAGATAGCCTGAGCTGCCGCTGTGTCCCATTCTGACGTTGGTCCTAGGCGCGGATAGATATCAGCTTGGCCCTCAGCAACAAGACAAATTTTTAGTGAGCTTCCCATAGGCTTAAATTCGTAGGGGCCTATGCGGTTAAGATAGGCTGCAAGCTTTGGATTCGAGTGACTTCTACTGCCTACTGCTCGCACTGGATCTTGCGCAACGCGAGTCACGCTAATGGGGACGATTTGCCCAGCGACATTACGTTTCCATGCGCCCAAACCAAGGACGCCTGAGTATTCGAGTTGTAGTGCAGGTGCTACGACAACGCCCATAATCGCACGGGATTTTTTGATGAGCGCGATATTAACTGTGAATTCCCCATTTTTCTTAATGAACTCCTTGGTACCGTCGAGCGGATCTATCAACCAATAATTTTGCCACGCGAGGTGTTCTCTCACTTCCTCCTCAATAGACTCTTCCGAGAGAACAGGTAAGGCGGGCTTAAGATCGGCCAGACGAGCGAGAATCAACCTGTGCGAGGCATGGTCGGCCTCAGTGAGTGGAGAACTGTCACTTTTGTAGGTAATCTCGAAGCTGGACCTGTAAATATCCATGATTACTTGGGCAGCATCTTGCGCAATTTCCCGAATCTCGTCCAGTTGTTGCTTGTACTTTAGGTATTCTTGCGAGCCCATAGGTATCATAGTTTGCCATGGAAATGGCCAGCCCGATCGTTCCTTGGTCAGAAATCGACACAGTCCTAGTCGATATGGATGGAACTTTACTAGATCTTGCTTTTGATAATTTTTTCTGGATGGACCTGATTCCTTCGCATTATGCAAAGCTGCATCAGCTTACCAAGGAGGAGGTGCGTGACCGTCTTTTGGAGCGCTACCGAGCAAAAGAGGGTACCCTAGCTTGGTATTGTATTGATCATTGGACAGAGGCCTTAGGCTTGGATATACGAGCACTCAAAAGGGCCAATCGTCACCGGATTAAGTATTTGCCAAAGGCAGTAGAATTTCTTGCGTCAGTTCGGGCACAAGGAAAGCGATTGCTACTGGTTACGAATGCACATCGAGATACTCTAGCCATAAAAGTGGGCCAGACTGATTTGGATAAGCGGGTGGACGGACTCATCTCTTCTCATGACTTCCATTTTCCAAAGGAAACGCAACAATTTTGGACTAAATTTGTAGCGCGTGAAAATATTGATCCTCAGCGAACCCTTTTCATCGAGGACAGTGTAGAAGTACTTCAAAATGCCCGTGCGTTCGGCGTGAAATTCCTGATAGCTATTCAAAAACCGGATTCTCGATATCCAGCTAAGCCCGTTGATTTGTTTCCGGCAGTTGACGGGGTAGCCGATCTTTTGAGTGACTGATGACTGAAGCATCACGATCAAATCGGGCGCTTGTTGCGTTGTTATTGTTTTTTTTGGGTAGTGGGTGCTCGGCATTAATCTATGAGGTGGTCTGGTACGAACTTTTACGTCAGGTGGTTGGGGCATCTTCGATCTCTATAGCTATTGTTCTAACCAGCTTTATGGGCGGACTTTTTCTTGGCAGTTGGGGTTTTTCCCGATTGATAATGCCCCGTTACCACCCATTGTTGATCTATGCGGTACTTGAACTAGGCATAGGGTTGTTCGGCCTACTCATTCTGGTGCTTTTGCCTTCGGTAAGGCTTCTCTATGTTTCTGTCGTGGGGTATGGGACGGCGGGTATTTTGCTGCGCGCTGTGGTTTGCTTAATTTGTTTGCTTCCTCCCACCATCATGATGGGTGCGACATTGCCCGCGGTTGCCCGATGGATGAGCGCGAGCCGCATTGGAATTTCCCGATTGGGTTTTCTGTATATGGCGAACACGCTGGGTGCCGTAGGCGGAACTCTCTTGGCAGGGTTCTATCTTTTGCCAACGTACGATATGGTGACGGCTACCCAGTTTGCAGCCACAGTAAATATATTAGTGGCTGTTTTTGCAGCAGTGCTGGCTCGGCAAACCCTTCCTTTCCCTGTACCGCAAGCCTCAACGGCAGATACTGGCGGTTTGCAGCCTTTAGTCATTGAATTACCGAAATTCATTGTCTACGGAGCTATTGCTGTTTCGGGACTTACCGCATTGGGGGCCCAAGTGGTTTGGACGCGGTTGATGTCACTGATGTTGGGTGCAACTGTATACACTTTTACTATCATTCTGGCTGTGTTTTTAACTGGCCTCGCCGTCGGGTCAAGCATTGGATCGTATTTTGTGCGTGTTAATTCTAGGCCGGCACTGCTTTTTGGTTGGAGTCAGCTGGCTTTGGCAGGTGCAGTGCCTTTGGCTGCTTTTGCAATAAGTCAGATTCTCCCATTTTGGACTTTGGATCCCATCTCCCTTCAGGGCCCGGGCGCCAAGTTTGGCCATGATTTAATTAGGACAGGCGCAGCAATTCTGCCAGCTACAATTTTGTGGGGTGCTAGCTTCCCATTGGCTTTGGCTTCTGCTGCGGAGCATACAGACGAACCGGGCCGTCTCGTAGGGAGTATTTATGCATCCAACACACTGGGGGCAATCGTTGGGGCACTTGCATTTAGTCTAGTGATCATTCCATGGCTGGGTACCCAGCAGGCCCAGCAGGCCCTCACGTTATTGGCGGGTATTTCGGGGATTACAATTTTAATCGCTGCCAGTTCACGTTTAGGCAGGATTAGTTACTATCCTGCCACCGCCATTCTGGTCTCGTTAGTCGCTTTTGTTGCATTGATGGTAACCCTAGTTTCGCCTACTGAGTCACGCTTGATTGGATTTGGTCATGAACTTTACAAGTGGGCTTGGGAGAACCGCTTTGATTATGTGGATGAAGGTAGGGTTTCGTCCGTTGCAGTGAGTAGGCT
Source organism: uncultured Gammaproteobacteria bacterium (assembly GCA_913041665.1). GTDB lineage: Bacteria > Pseudomonadota > Gammaproteobacteria > Steroidobacterales > Rariloculaceae > CAJWKT01. Next base: position 21,371 of record CAJWKT010000010.1, read on the forward strand.
TCCAAATGGGTACCGATATTTTCATGTGGGAGGAAAAATTGTGGCATCAAGCGAACCGGTGGACATGCGGCTTCAGCGCATGTTGGCGCATCTTCCGGCGCTCTTACATCCGGACCCTAAGTCGGTGTTGATTGTCGGCTTTGGAGCTGGTGTGACCGCGGGCTCTTTCGTGCGTTATCCGGGAATAGAGAGGATTGTGATTTGTGAAATTGAGCCGAGGGTAACTGAGACCGCAAGTCTGTATTTCGCAAATGAAAACTACGATGTGCTGAATGACCCCCGGGTCGAGGTCATCTACGATGATGCACGCCATTTTATTGCAACCACTGAGGAAACATTTGACATCATAACGTCAGATCCCATTCATCCTTGGGTTAAGGGTTCTGCAGCGCTTTATTCTACTGAGTATTTCGAATTGATCAGATCGCATATAAACCCGGGCGGTCTGGTAACTCAATGGGTACCGCTGTACCAGTCAAGTGAAGAGGCCGTGAAAAGTGAGATTGCCACTTTTGTGGAAACATTCCCTCATGCGAGTCTATGGCACAGTAACATCCTGGAAGAGGGTTACGACCTGGTACTTCTTGGGCAGAATGGGGCGTTAGAAATAGATGTATTGGCGCTTAGGAGCAGGCTTGATGAACTTGAATTGGTTGAGAGTTCACTGCGCCAGGTGGGTTTCGGTTCTCTAGCGCACTTTCTTAGCACCTACACCAGCCAAGCATCTGACCTAAGCCCCTGGCTCCAAGACGCTCAAATTAACCGAGACGGAAGCCTGCGCTTACAGTATTTAGCGGGATTAGCTGCCAACAAATACAATGAGGAGACAATTTTTAATCATTTAATTCCTTTCCGATTTTATCCTCAAAATATTTTTTTATTACCACCCCAGCAGGAGTACGATCTCCGTCGGGTATTTGAGGGTGAGCGCATCGATCTAGAAAACTAATCTGCGTTAGGTATCTGTACCTTTTTCTGCATCCTAGGCTCAAGATTTTTTTCTAGAGAATTTGGATCCTGTTTGCGTTTTTGTACGCTCTTTAGGTTTGCGCTTTTTCACAGGTGGGCGTTGCACATCAATCAACATTCCCATCTTGATACCTATAACAGGAATTGGCTTCCCGATGAATTCTTCAATTTCAGGCAACGAGGTTACGTATTCCTCACACCCGAAGCTGACAGCGTGACCACTTGCACCAGCCCGAGCCGTTCGGCCTATACGATGCACATAATCCTCAGAATCCTGTGGCAGGTCATAATTAAACACGTGACTCACGTCAGGTATATGTAGTCCACGCGATGCGACATCAGTTCCTACAAGAACAGGAAGCTCACCAGACTGGAATTTTTTAAGCATCCTCATCCGTTTGCTCTGAGGTACGTCGCCAGAAATTGCCTTTGCATAGATCCCGTTGTGGTTTAAATAATCCTGTAGACGATCTGCTTCCCGACGAGTGTTTACAAAAACCATGGTGCGTTGCGAACCTATTTTCTTCAGTAGGCTGATTAGTAGAGGGATCTTTTCATCATTGCTTGGAAAGTAGATACTTTGCCGTACACTGTCCACAGTTACCTTATCTGGGTCAATCTGAATAAGTTCTGGTTCGTTCATGTGCTCATAAGCAAGTTCTAATACCCGATGGGAAAGTGTTGCGGAGAACAACATATTGAGGCGCTCCCTAGGTGCGGGTAAGCGTCGAAGGACATAACGGATATCGCGGATGAAGCCTAGATCAAACATGCGATCAGCTTCATCTAGCACCATGACTTGAATATTTTTGAGTCCGAAAATTTTTTGTTTGTAATAATCGATAAAACGTCCCGGAGTACCGATTAAAACATCAACACCTGATGCGATATGCTGACGTTGTTTCTCGTAGTCCTTTCCTCCAAATACTAGGCCTAATTTGTAAGATAAATACTTGTTGAGAGCAGTAGCGTCTTCATGAATTTGAATTGCTAGCTCCCGGGTTGGCGCAAGCACCAAGGCTCTTGGGCCCGGCTTGCGATCCTCTGGCGGTAGTGAGCTCAATAAACGTTGAAACAGCGTGATCAGGTAGGCCGCTGTTTTGCCTGTGCCAGTCTGGGCTTGTCCTGCAACGTCTTTTTGCGCTAGGGTAAGCGGCAGAGTACTGGCTTGGATGGGCGTACAATGAGTGAACCCCGCGTCGGATATGCCTTGATGGAGCCTTGGTTCTAGCGGCAAAGCAGAGAACTTAAGCTCCGTAAGGTGGGTATGGTAAGTTGATCCAGACGTCGAATCAGAACTTAAGACTTGCAAATTACGCTCTCAACAGTTCAAAATAGGGCTAATAGGGTGAGGGTACTCGCTCTCCCAGATATCCACGAATTCCCCTCGAGCCTCGAAGGAGGCGGCCAGTGCCCACATTGTGCCTTACTGTGTAGGCTGCGTCACTTCTACTCGGAGCACCGTCTGGCCTGAAAAATTAAGAACGTTGTGCTGGGCAAGGGTTCGAAGTGAGGGAACTAGATAACAGAGGATTTTGGACTGTGAGTGATCGGATAGTACATACTACGGATGACGAGTTTGACGAAGATGTCGTTAATTCGCAGTATCCTGTTTTGGTTGATTTCTGGGCAGAGTGGTGTGGGCCGTGCAAGATGATTGCACCAATACTTGATGTGATTGCAGAGGACTACAAAGATCGTCTGCGGGTGGTCAAGCTTAATTTAGACGAAAATCCACAGACTCCGGCAAAATATAATATTCGCTCCATACCAACTCTATTGTTGTTCAAGAATGGTACCGTAAATGCACAGAAGGTGGGTGCGGTTTCGAAGGCTCAACTAGAGTCTTTTTTGGGTGAACATTTGTCTTCCTCTGAGGATTGAGGTAGTTAGATTGAAAATTGATGGAAAATATACGTGAGGGGATACTTGGGTAATTCAACAAGAATCCGACCTAAGAATGATTCGGGGCAGTCGAGAGACGGCAACGTCAAGAAAAGATCTTCCCGTAGAAAAAAATTTGTTCGGGAGGAATTTCCTGATGATGAGGAATTTGATGTGATTCCTGCGGCTGAGCTCGAATTGACAAAACAGGCAATGAATCTCTCTGAGCTTAAAACACGTCCCGCTTCAGATCTAGTGGAGTTAGCTGAATCAATGGGTCTGGAGAACTTAGCGAGGTCACGAAAACAAGACATTATATTTTCTATTCTCAAGGAGCAAGCTAGGAATGGAGAGAATATTTTTGGAGAGGGTATTCTAGAAATCCTCCAAGATGGTTTTGGATTTTTGAGGTCAGCTGACTGCTCTTATCTTGCCGGACCTGATGATATTTATGTTTCTCCAAGTCAAGTACGTCGGTTCAATTTGCGAACTGGAGACACAGTTTCGGGTTTAATACGCCCACCTAAGGATGGTGAACGATATTTTGCTCTGCTAAAGATTGGTCAGATCAACCACGATGCACCGGAAAATGCTAAAAGCAAGGTGCTTTTCGAAAACCTTACACCGTTTTTCCCTAAGGAGAGATTAAAGCTAGAACAGGGCAATGGAAGCACCGAAGATCTTACGGCTCGCATTATTGAAATGGTTGCGCCGATTGGCAAGGGCCAGAGAGGACTAATTGTTTCTCCTCCAAAGGCCGGTAAGACCATGTTGCTTCAAAATATTGCAGCCTCCATAGCTGCCAATGAGCCTGAGTGTATTCTAATGGTACTGCTTATCGACGAGCGGCCCGAGGAAGTCACAGAAATGGAGCGAACAGTTCGCGGAGAGGTTGTCTCTAGTACTTTTGATGAACCAGCAACTAGACATGTTCAGGTCGCTGAAATGGTCATTGAGAAGGCAAAACGACTAACGGAGCACAAGCGTGATGTGGTAATACTTTTAGATTCTATTACTCGACTGGCGCGAGCTTACAACACAGTCGTTCCTTCCTCAGGAAAGGTTCTAACTGGTGGCGTTGATGCCAATGCGCTACAACGCCCGAAGCGCTTTTTCGGTGCTGCACGCAATATCGAGGAGGGTGGAAGTCTTACAATAATTGCCACGGCTTTGATTGATACAGGCTCGAAAATGGATGATGTAATCTATGAGGAGTTTAAGGGTACTGGTAACTGGGAAACTCATCTAGACCGGCGTATCTCAGAAAAGCGTATTTTTCCGGCGATTAATATTAATCGTTCCGGAACTCGTAAAGAGGAGTTATTAACCGACCCCGACGAACTTCAGAAAATGTGGGTCCTTCGCAAAGTGCTTCATCCAATGGATGAGTTGGCTGCAGTGGAGTTTCTGTTGAACAAAATGCAGGATACTAAAACAAATTCCGATTTTTTTAATGCTATGAAGCGCTGACACGTTCACGGTCAATTGCGCGGTAGCCGATATCACGGCGGTAAATAGCACCGTCCCAGTCAATTTTTTTTACATTCTCGTACGCAAGAACTTGTGCCTCTCTTACTGTGTTTCCTAGCGCGACTGCGCACAGTACTCTCCCTCCATTTGTCAGTACTTGGCCCTCATTTATAACTGTGCCGGCTTGAAAAACCTTTACACTGTCGTCGTAGATTTTCTCAAGACCTTGAATGTTTAAGCCCTTTTTATAGTTGCCTGGATAGCCGTTGCTTGCCATTACAACTCCTAACGCGGCTCGAGAATCCCATTCAACCGCGGCTCCACTCAAGGTACCGTCAAAACTTTTGAGACATAGTTCTGCGAGATCGGAGCGCAGGCGGAATAGTATAGGTTGGGTTTCCGGATCGCCGAAGCGGCAGTTGAACTCAAGTACTTGTGGCGTACCTTTTGAATCAATCATCAGGCCCGCGTAGAGGAAACCACGGTACTCTAATCCCTCGCTGCTGAGGCCGCGAATAGCAGGGATCATGACTTGTTGCATGACTTGCTCGTGGATATCTGGCGTGATTACAGGGGCGGGTGAGTAGGCTCCCATGCCGCCTGTGTTAGGTCCTTTGTCTCCGTCATCTCTGGTTTTGTGATCCTGGGAGCTAGCTAGGGGAAGGATGTTCGTTCCGTCCACCATTGCAATGAAGCTCGCTTCTTCACCTTGGAGGTATTCCTCAATGACTACGATTGTTCCTGCTTCTCCGAAGGCACGGTTCTCTAGCATTTTGCGTACGGCTTGCTCAGCCTCCATTTGTGTCTGCGCGACAACAACTCCCTTTCCCTCAGCAAGTCCGTTTGCCTTTATTACCATGGGTAGCTCTACGGATTTAACGTACTCGAGCGCAACATGAAGTTTATCGAAGCTGGCGTAGTTTGCAGTGGGTATGTTGTGGCGTTGTAGGAAGCTCTTAGTGAAGAGCTTGGATCCCTCCAGCTGTGCCGCTGCTGCCCGCGGACCAAAACATTTGAGTCCTGCTGCTTCAAATCGGTCGGTGATTCCCGCTACCAGAGGTTGTTCAGGCCCGACTACTGTTAGGCCCACCGATTCAGAGATCGCTAATGCAACGAGACTTTCTAAATCCTCTGGGTTGATTGGAATATTATGGGTGTTAGGCTCATTTTCTGTTCCTGCATTTCCGGGCGCAACCAGGACTTCAGAAACCAGGGGCGAGTGTCCAAGCTTCCATGCTAGCGCATGTTCTCTACCTCCCCCCCCAACCACTAACACCTTCATCATGCGTTCCTTTGGGTTAGTGGCGGAAATGTCTCATGCCAGTAAAAAGCATTGCCATGCCATGTTCGTCAGCGGCTGCAATAACTTCTTTGTCACGCACAGAACCGCCCGGTTGTATAACACATGTTATTCCATGTTCTGCGGCAACATCGATCCCGTCTCGAAACGGAAAAAAGGCGTCTGACGCCATGGCTGCTCCAGAGAGATTTAGCCCTTCATCAGTAGCCTTCATTGCCGCAATGCGTACGCTCATGACCCGACTGGTTTGTCCAGCGCCTATGCCCAGAGTGGTATTTTTGGTCGTATAAACGATAGCATTAGATTTGATAAACTTTACGACCTTCCATCCAAATTTTAGCGCTTGCAGTTCAGAGTTAGTCGGAGCACGTTTTGTTACAGTTGTTAATTCGAAATCATTCGAATTGGCTAAATCATCACTTTGCACTAGCAGACCACCCGAGATAGATTTCACGTTCCAATCGTGGTCAGTCATTTGGAACGGGCCAGTCTCTAGTACCCGAACATTCTTTTTCTGATTCAACTCCTGATGCGCCCCCTGGGTAATTTCTGGAGCGATTATCAGCTCAACTAATTGATTTTGTAGAATAAAATTTGCGGTATCGGTGCCTAAAGGTCTGTTGAAAGCGATGATGCCGCCGAAGGAAGATTGCGGATCAGTAGCGAAAGCCGATTGGTATGCTGTTAGGAGATTTTTAGAAACGGCTATCCCACAGGGGTTAGCGTGCTTAATGATTGCACATACTGGTTCAGAAAAAGTTTTTACGCACTCGAGCGCAGCTTCTGCATCAACTAGGTTATTAAAGGATAGGGGTTTCCCTTGGCTTTGGTGTGATCCGACAATCGATCCAGATGATGTGAAGGAAGAACGAAAAAGTGCGGCTTCCTGATGGGGGTTTTCTCCGTAACGAAGTTTTTGATCTCGCCGCCACCCAAGAACCAGTGGGTCTGATTTAATCAGACCTGATGCAGCGTGAAGTCCTCCAGCGCGGTGTAAATATTGCGAAATGAGAGCATCATAGTAAGCAGTATGGGCAAAAGCCTTAGCCGCGAGTTCATTTCGCAAAATATTCAATGGTTTTCCTGATTGGAGTGCTTCGAGCACTAGCGGGTAGTCATCTGGGTCAACGACAACCGTTACTCTGCTATGATTTTTTGCGGCAGCCCTGACCATAGCCGGTCCACCGACATCGATTTCTTCAATTGCTTCCTCGTGTGTGCAGTTTGGACCAGCAATCGTGGATTCGAACGGGTATAGATTCACAACCAATAGATCGATCCAGTCGATACCGTGTTCTGCTGTTATGGTTTCGTCAACCCCAGTTCTTGCTAGTAGTCCACCGTGAACAAAGGGGTGCAGTGTTTTAACTCTCCCATCCATTATTTCTGGGAAGCCCGTTACATCGGAAACGTCCGTAACTTTTAGGTCAGCATCTCTAAGGGCCTTGGCCGTGCCGCCTGTGGAGATTATTTGAAATGACAATCGGAGCAGTCCTTCAGCGAAGGGGATCAAGTCCGTTTTGTCAGATACGCTTAGTAGGGCTCGTTGAGATCGATTCATCAGGCCTAGAGTTTGTGAATCTTTAATTTCTTTCGCAAAGTACCACGGTTTATTCCGAGTATTTCGGCTGCCTCGCTTTGATTGCCCTTCGTGTAGTTTAGAACTGTTCTAAACAGAGGTTTTTCCACTTCCCCTAATACGAGTTGATATAAATTGGCCGGTTTTTGGCCATTCAGGCTTATAAAATAGTGGCGCAGCGCCTCGTCAGTTAGTGCTCCCAATGGCTTGGTCTTGACTTCCATTCGTAGAGTATTTGAGAGTGCTTTACTTTTTTTGTTGGACGTCATTTTGTGTTCTATCTACCGCACTCTATCCATTAAACGCTTAATTGTGATTATTGTTCAAAGAATCGCTGCGCAAGATTGAATTGCTGACGCCTCTCCCCTACAGCTACAATTTTTTCTCGGAACCCCCGCCATCCCTCTCGGCCTCGAGAGTACGAGATAAGATGTTTTCTACCAATCCGAACCCCTGTGAACTCACCGTAGAAGGAATATAAGCTCTCCAGATGGCGGAGAATGATATCACGGACATCACTTAATGGAAGGTCTGTTGCTTCAGTATCGCCGTTTAAATATGAATTGATTTGATTGAATATCCAGGGGCGTCCTTGCGCTGCGCGCCCAATCATTATTCCATCCGCACCGGTATGAGTTATAACTTCTAGTGCCTTCTGAGCAGAATCAATATCACCATTTGCAATTACAGGGATATTTACCGCTTTCTTAATTTCTCGGATGGTGTCGTATTCAGCGTTCCCAGAGAATTTGCAGGCGCGTGTCCGCCCATGGACAGTTAAGGCAGCAGCACCGCAATTTTCTGCAATTCGAGCAATCTCTACGCCATTACGCTCATCTGGCGACCAGCCAGTGCGCATCTTAACGGTGACCGGAACATCTACTTCAGCCACCACTCGGTCTAAGATTTGTCCCACTAGAGACGGATCTCTCAGTAAAGAGGAGCCCGCCATGCGCCGACAGACTTTTTTTGCCGGACAGCCCATGTTTATGTCAATGATTTCAGCACCCCTCTCACAGCCGAGTTTAGCCGCTGTTGCAAGCATTTCAGGGCAAAAACCTACAATCTGCAGGATTCGTGGTAAGCAATTTTCGAAATTTTGGAGTCGGCGTTGCGTATTTGTAGTTTTCCAGCGTTTGACATCCGAAGTGATCATTTCACTTGGTGTCATACCAGCGCCTAGCTCGGCAGCCAGCTGCCTAAAAGGAGGGTCTGAAACCCCAGCCATTGGAGCTAACGCCACCTGGTTCGGAAATTTGATGGGCCCGATCCTCATTATTTTTTTTGGGCCATGATTGTTACTGGGGTATCTTGTGCCGCACTGATGATAATCGGACCCAACCTTCGTTGGTCTCTAATACAAAAGCAGCAAACCACTTGGAAAGCATTGCCTCTAAGCGTCCAGTCTGGGATTCAAGTATTCCGCTGATTACCAGCGAACCACCTGGCACAACAAACCGACTAAAATCGGAGGCAAGCTTCTCCAATGGATTTGCCAGAATATTGGCAACGAGTACATCTACTCTCACTTCTCCTAGGGCTGTCGGAATACCCGCCCAGATTCTTTCTGATACCGTATTTATTGTCGCGTTATTTTTTGTGGCGTTGACCGCTTGTTTTTCAATATCCACTGCCCAGGCAAAACGTGCTCCGAGGCGCAGAGCAGCGATAGCGAGAATGCCGGAACCGCAACCGTAATCAAGTACCCGAGCGCCGGCCGGAAGGTTTCGATCGAGCCACTCCAGACAAAGTCCCGTGGTTGGGTGTTCACCTGTGCCAAATGCGAGCCCAGGATTCATTTTTACGGTCACAGTGCTAGAACCTTCTAATGGTGCATCTAGCGTGCTTATAGCGAGCCGTTTTCCAAAATGGCGTACAGTCGTCAATTTTTTACGCCACGCTGATGTCCAGTTTTCCTCTTCTAGTCTAGTAGCACTGATTGATGCATCAGGCTGAAGTGTTTTGGTAATCAGAGGCACGAGTGTTTTTAGATCTGCGTCGCATGGGAAAATTGCGGTTAAGATCATTTTTGGCCAGAGAGGAGTCTGACCTGGTGCGGATTCAAGCAGCTGAACACAGCCAGCATCGGCTAGGGAAATAGATTGTGCGCCAGCTATCTGAAGAAGTTCTTCGATTCTCGGGAGTTCTTCACTTTTAAGCCACAGTTTTAGTTGTTGCCAGTACACTTTTTGGCTTATTTGAGTCCAAGGCGTTTTTCAAGATAGTTAATATCTGTGCCCCCTATTTTAAAGGCGGAATGTTGGAAAATTTCTTGGTGCAAGGAAATGTTGGTCTTTATGCCGTCAACTACGATTTCGTTGAGTGCATTGTTCATGCGAGCAATCGTGCAGCCTCTGTTTTCTCCATGAGCAATGATTTTTGCAATCAGTGAGTCATAGTGGGGAGGCACTAGGTAACCACTGTATACATGGCTATCTACTCGTATGCCAGGCCCACCTGGAGCATGCCATAAATTTACTGTGCCTGGGGAGGGGAGGAATGTCTTTGGATCTTCGGCATTGATCCTGCATTCGACAGCATGGCCACTCCATCGGACATCTTTTTGCTTCAAATCTAGTGGTTCATTAGCAGCTATTTTGAGTTGTGCTTTGACAATATCAATGCCTGTTACCATCTCTGTTACCGGATGTTCTACCTGTATCCGGGTGTTCATTTCAATGAAGAAGAACTCACCGCCCTGATATAGAAACTCAAAAGTACCCGCCCCGCAGTAACCAATCTCTAGGCATGCTTGTACACACATTTCGCCGATGGCGTTTCTTTGTTCTAAAGTTATTCCTGGGGCGGGAGATTCTTCAACAACTTTTTGATGTCGCCGCTGCATTGAACAATCTCGCTCACCGAGATGGATTGCGTTACCGTGATTATCGGCGAGTATTTGGAACTCCACGTGCCGGGGGTGTTCTAGGAATTTTTCCATGTAAACTTCTTCATTTCCAAAGGCTGATAGTGCTTCGGTTTTCGTTATACTTATTGCATTAAATAGTGAAGCTTCGCTATGAACGATACGCATACCTCGACCTCCACCTCCTCCCGCAGCCTTGATAATGACAGGGTATCTTAGATTTTTTGCGAGCTCGCCATTCCTTTGCATATCGTCTGTTAGCGGTCCATCAGATCCGGTCACGCAAGGCACGCCCGCTTTTTTCATTGTCTGAATGGCAGACACTTTGTCACCCATCAGCTTTATGGTTTCTGATTTAGGCCCGATAAACACGAAGCCACTTTCTTCAACTCGTTCCGCGAAATCCGCATTTTCTGAGAGAAAACCATAGCCCGGATGTATGGCGACCGAGTCGGTAACTTCTGCCGCTGCGATAATAGCTGGCATATTGAGGTAGCTGTTTTGCGATGGCGGTGGGCCAATGCAGACAGTTTCATCGGCAAGAAGTACATGCTTCAAATTGCTATCGGCAGATGAATGCACCGCCACTGTCTTGATGCCGACCTCTGCGCATGCCCGAAGTACCCGAAGTGCGATCTCGCCGCGATTAGCGATAAGAACTTTGTCTAACATTAGTTCTATTCTTCGATAATTAGAAGAACCTGCCCAAACTCAACCGGCGCACCATTCTCCACGAGAATGCTAACAACTCGTCCATTTGTCTCGCATTCAATCTGATTCATCATTTTCATTGCTTCAATGATGCATAGAGTGTCACCAGATTTGACTTCGGACCCAATTTCTACGAAAGGTTTGGCGTTTGGGGCAGGCCCATTGTAGAAAGTGCCCACCATGGGAGCTGTGATTTCAGTACCAAATTTGTGTTCAGTTTCCGTAGATATGCGTGCACTGTCATGGGTCGTCTGGATTTCAGTTGTGTTCGAGTCTGATATTGTTCTGGTAGCCCTTGATGTCGAATGTCGGCTGATGCGAACGGATTCCTCCCCTTCAGAAATTTCGATTTCCTCCATGCTCGACTCTTCTAGCAGTTGGATCAGTTTTTTGACTTTTCTAATGTCCACTGCGTTTCTCTCAGCCTAAATGGTGTTTGGCTGCAAGCAACGCCAAGTCATAACTAGCCATCCCGAATCCGGATATTATTCCGATAGCGATATCAGAAAAAAATGAGCGTTGCCGGAAGTCTTCCCGCGAAAATACATTTGAAAGATGAACCTCTATAAATGGAATCCCTACGGCGAGCAGGGCATCGCGGAGAACGACACTCGTGTGAGTGAAAGCGGCTGGATTGAAAATGATTAGGGCTATGTCTTCATCGCGGGCTTTATGAATTCTCTTAAGTAATTCATGCTCGGCGTCGCTTTGAAAGAAGAGCAACTCATGCCCGTCTGCCTTAGCCCGCTCTTCTAGATGACCCTCAGCTTCTTCCAGTGTTGTATGCCCATAAATCTCGGGTTCCCGTTCACCGAGTAAACTAAGATTCGGACCATTGATAATTAATAGACGCGCCATATTCAAGTAAGATTGACGAAGATAGCCGCTAGTTTACATATTATCGTTGAATATAGCGGCATTTTTTCTGCGTCACATCTTTTCAGCCAGCATGGCTTTAGCAGCCCTTAAATCGGTGGCACCAGACTCTAAGCCGTTAAGCAGATTTAGCACTTTGTCAAGATCCCCTGATTTTAGTTCTCCCGTGTGGACTCCGAGAACGCTGCCATTGGTGTCAGTAAAAACACTGAATGGTAGGCCGTAGAAATCTACGCCGAACGCGTTTGCTGCATCCATGGCTTCTGATTGTCCGATGAGCACCGGATAATTGAAGGCCATGTCTTTAGCGAAGTGTTTTACCGGCTCGAACCGATCTACAGCGATACCCACTACTTGGATTGGCTTATCGCTATTTGTTTCTTGAAATTCCTTTAGCAAGGGAATCTCCCTGATGCAGGGGGTGCACCAGGTCGCCCAAAAATTAATGATGAGTGCGTGTCCTGGCCAGCTTTTTATCGACTGCGATTCCCCCGCTAAGTTGGTCAGGGTAAATTCCGGTAGGTTTGCGACTAATTCCGAGCGGACCGGCGAATTTAGCTGTTGTCCGGCGGTTGGTGCTGGGCTTAGCATGCGATACCCTAGATAAGTAATCATCGCCGCAACACTGAGTAGCAGGGTGATGGTTACTGGGTGCCCAACGCTGCGCATCATACCCCTCCCAATAGCTACAGGGCCGCAGCTTGATGAATGTGATCGGAAAACTCTTCTGGGGAAATAAACCCAACCAGTCTAAATCCTGTCAGTTCTTCGCCTTCCCTGTTGAAGAAGGCTATCGTAGGAGGACCAAAGATTCCAAAATGTTGTAGCAGCTCCCTATCGGTTTGGTTGTTTTCCGTAACATCAGCACGCAAAGCAAGGTAGGGTGTTAGAGCTTCCTGGACCGACTGATCGGGGAAAGTATATTTTTCCATTTCCTTGCAGGAGACGCACCAATCAGCAGTAAAATCCAGCATTACCGGTGTTTGATCCAGCCGGGCTTGGGCCAGCAAGCCCTCAAGTTCAGATAACGACTCCAGCTCCCGGAACGACACATATTCAGTTTCGGTTATATTTCCTGTATTGGCTAGAAATGCACCTTGGGGTATAGGACGCAAAGGATCTTTGCCACCAAGGGTTGCTCCCACCAACATTAGTGCAGCATAGAGGCAGGCGACGAGTCCCACGCCCTTGCTCATCCTGTTCAGTGGAGAAGCAGGGATCGGCAGTGGTTTGTGTGCACCCAGAAGTAATCCCGTCAAAAGTACCAGCAGTGCCCAGCATATAAGTATCAGCTCGCTGGGCAGAATTCTCTCCAGCATCCAGATCGAGAGACCTATCATCATTACACCGAAACCTGCCTTGACAGTGCTCATCCAGGCCCCCGCTTTGGGTAGAAGTTTTCCGCCGGATGCTCCGATGAGTAGGAGAGGGGAGCCCATACCAAGGCTTAGTATGAAGAGAGCTCCGGCGCCCCGAAGCACTTCGCCGCTTTGCCCTATAACCGCTAGCGTGGCCACGAGCGGTGGGGCAATGCAAGTGGTGACGATTAAGGCAGATAGCGATCCCATCACTACGGTACCCGTGTAAGTTCCAGTTTTTTGACGGTTGGTTAGATTGCTCAAGCGCGTCTGAATGAAGTTGGGCATTTGTAATTCATAAGCACCCAACATTGAAAGTGCAAGAAAAAAGAACAGTCCCGCAAAAGTGCCTATGATCCAAGGTTTTTGAAACATTGCCTGGGCCTGTTGGCCAGCCATTGCAGCAAGTGCGCCGGCTACTGTGTAAGTGATTGCCATGCCCATGACATAGGCAAAAGACAAAGAAAATGCACGATTGGTTTTTTCATTCTCATGCTGGCGCCCGATGATGCTCGAAAGTATCGGCACCATTGGCAAAACGCAGGGAGTAAATGCCAATAGCAGGCCTGCTAGATAGAAGGTTCCGACCACTTTCCACCAGGAACCACCTAAGATCACTGTTGCCAAACGATCCTGCTCAGATATAGGCATTTTTGGGTCTGCCAGAGCAGCACTGAAAGCACCGGAAGCCGGTAGTTGCAGGGAAGTGGTTTTTTTTACGGCCGGGTAGCAGATACTGCTTTCCTTGCAGCCTTGGTAAGTGGTGCTGATAACGATCGGGATTGCTTCTGGATTTGCTCTGGCAAAGGGGAGAGCAATTTCTACATAGTTGAAGAAGATTTCGGTATCCCCGAAATATTCATCGTTATGGAATACGCCCGCAGGGATTCTGGGTGTGCCGAGTTGGATGTTACTGTCTGTGGTGAATTCGAAGTGGTCCCGGTAAAGATAGTAGCCGGGCTCAATTCTCCAACTCAAAGTGATTTGATTGGGCCCGTCCACTCGGCTGTCTAGTGCGAAAGCCTTGTCTACCGGAAGGATTTCATCATTGTCTATACGGGGCCCGAAGAAGTTCGCAAACGGTGATGCGTTACTGGGATCCGGAAGAGCAACTCCACGAGCCCATCTCTGGGGTGGGTAGCAAAGCCCAATATCCGCACATCCCTGAAGTATCATTGTGACCGAAGCGTTATCCAGTCCAGCCGGGCGCTGATAGGGGATATCAATCTCAAAACCACCCCTGTAGATCTCCATCTTTCCAAAGAACTCATCCTCGTAGATTTTGCCTTCTGGAAATCTCGGTTCTCCCAGGGAAATTTCGGGCGTAGAGCTTTCAAACTCAAATCGTTCGCGGTAGAGATAGTAGCCTTCTGGAATTTGGAAGCGAATTGTTAGTTCGTTGGAGGATGCATTGAGTTCATACGGGAAAGCTGCCTCGGGGCGAAGGATTTCCCCATCGCTGCGCGAATTCTGCCCAATAGCCGGTTTTTGGCCAAGGCACACGAACATTGCTGCAAACAGAAGTGACAGCTTCGCAAAAGAACTCATCGACATACACCCTGAACTGGAACAACTCATCTTTACACGTCCTGAACTTCCCCTATAAGCCAATCGAGAAAATTTTGTGATCCATCCTGAATACGTACGGCCAAAATCTCTGGGAGTTCATAGCTGTGCTGCCTGCGGATCACTTTTTCCATTGCCTTGAAACGATCTTCGGTCGTCTTGATGAGCAACAGTATTTCCTGATCTTGCCGTATTTCTCCTTTCCACCGATACGTCGATACTACCCCTTCTAAACGATTCACGCAGGCTGCAAGCCGTCTTTTCAAGAGGCTAGTCGCAATTGCATCGGCTTCTTCCGCGTCATTGCAAGCAGTCAGCACAAGGATGGCTTTTGAATTCAATTACAGCGTCCCCTTATCTTTTCCAAGCAGGGCATCTACGCGGCACTTGCTAATTTCATAAAAATCTAGAATTTTCCTAGGGTCGAATGATGCATAATTTTCTTAGCGCCTGTAAATCACTGTCTAAAAAAGACTATAGCGTAACTTCGGCAATTACTAAGTGAAAAAAATACTGTAATCGCTGAATCTTGGTTACATACGGCGATGAGGAGGTACTTAGCTCATACGAAAAATTCTATTCTTGCGCGCCTCAAAAGTTGTATCGGTAGGCTAGACCCCAATCCGAACCGTTCTGACGGGTTACGTAATACAGTGCCGCATTACCACTTGGGGCGTAGTCGCCCGTCCGTCGATTGTCTGTGACATTGTGGCCAAAGAGCGACACCTCCCAGTTGCCATCGATCGGCCTCAAAGCAGCCCGGGCGTTTATTCGCTTCCAGCTATCCTGCCAACCCAGCAATTGATCGCCAGCAGCCTGATTCTCGAAGACGTCCTCGTACGCGACTTGGTATCCGTCGGCGAAGACCATCTCTGTATTCAGCGTGAGCTCGTAGTTATCCCCAACAGGCGCGCTGTACGTGGCACCGAAGGCTGCCGGCCAGTCAGAGGCCTGAATGAGCTCGCGAGGAGCGGCTCTTGGAGAATATCAGCGAGATGGAATACCTCCAATTCCTGCACGGACACAACTTCCTATCTAGGTTCCTCCACATTAAATCCCAAATAACATCACAAATATGCCCGTTCTGCGATTGTTAAAGCAAGATTCACGGATTGTTCAACCACGATTACAGCGGTCCCATTCTCTGCGATGCGTTTAATCACTGGTAGTAAACGTTCAACAACCGCTGGTGCCAAACCCAATGAGAGTTCATCGA
>CAJWKT010000011.1 GCA_913041665.1 uncultured Gammaproteobacteria bacterium
GAGGGCCATCTACACGGTCGATATCAAAAATCACTCGGCCTAAGTATTCAAGATTTACCTGATGGACAATCCCGGTATTTGGCGGAACAACTTGAAAATTATCAAAAGCATTCTGGCCCCAACGGAGAAAAGCGTAGCGCTCTTTATTCCGTTCAAATTCAATGGCATTGTTCATTGTGAGGGCGTTTTCTGTACCGAAAGTATCTACTTGGATCGAATGATCAATCACAAGTTCCGCAGGACAAAGTGGATTTATGCTCGAGGCCTTTCCTCCAAGCTTAAGGACCGCATCGCGCATTGCAGCGAGATCAACTATTGCCGGTACACCGGTGAAGTCTTGAAGGATTACCCTTGCGGGAGTAAAGGCAATTTCCTGGTTAGATATTGCCTGCGGCTCCCATTCGTAGAGCGCCTGTATGTCATCAGCAGTTATATCTTCGCCATCCTCGTGGCGTAACAGGTTTTCTAAAAGGATCTTTAAGGTATAGGGTAATTTTTCGGCTTTTGGACCGAGCGCATCCAGCCGAAAAATCTGATATTCGTTTTTGGGATTTTTGCCTACCGTAATTTTTTGTTGGACGCCAAAACTATTTTTCACTGAGTTGACCTCTGGAGTTAAGGTGCGCGGATTATATCAGGGGCAGCTAGACAGAAAATGCTAAAAACTCTTCTTTCATTTTAGCTGACCGAATTTTTGCCCCCCCAAGACAATGCTCATCTTGATAAAAAACTACATATTGGCCAGGCGCAATAGAGCGCTGTGGATTTTGAAAGAAAACCTCTAGGTCTTTGTTCGTTCTAGGCGTGACCATACAAGGCTGATCGGGTTGTCCATAGCGTATTTTTGCTGCACAACGAAAGGTCTTGCCTTGGTTTAGTTCTTTTGGACTTCCATTAATCCAGTGGGTAGTGTCAGCCTGAAGCCAGTTCTGGAATAGAAGGGGATGGCTTTTCCCCTGCACCACGACTAATGCATTATTTTCAATATCTTTTTGAGCTACGTACCAAGGCCCCGGTGGATGCCCAGAAAGTCCGCCAATCCCTAGTCCTTGGCGCTGCCCGATGGTGTAATAGGGAAGTCCATGATGTTTCCCAATCATTCGCCCTTGCTCATTTTTGATTGGGCCGGGTTGTGATGATAAGTATTTTCTAAGAAAGGGTTGAAATGGCCGTTCTCCGATGAAACAGATACCGGTACTACTTTTTTTTTCAGAAACGGGTAGGCCTGCCCGCCTCGCTATTGTTCGTACTTGAGATTTACTCAGCTGGCCAAGTGGAAAGAGTACGTCGTTAAGATATTGCCTTTTGACAGAATGAAGGAAATAGCTTTGGTCTTTGTCTGCATCCAATCCCTTAAGCAGGCGGGTTTTCCCAAATGAGTAATCAAGCCGGGCGTAGTGTCCTGTGGCTAGCTTTGCTCCGCCAAGTCGGCGTGCATAATTAAACAAAACGTCGAATTTGATTTCCCGATTGCAAAGTACATCTGGATTAGGTGTATGCCCCAGCTCATGTTCCTGTAGGAAGCGCTCAAAGACACGTCTTTTATATTCCTTTGAAAAATTTATCCTGTGGAGTGGCATTTGTAGCTGGACACATATTTTTCGCGCATCTTGAAAATCAGCAGCGGCCTCGCAGTACTTGTCTTCCTCCCAATTGGTCATATGCAGGCAGTGGACTTCGTGACCGGACTCTTTGAGCTGCAATGCAGCGACAGCTGAATCAACACCACCCGACAACGCAACCAGATGTAGGCCCCTTTCACTCATGACTATGCGTAGGCGTTATTTTTTAGATTGACCGAGGAACTAGACATCTTTTGCGAGCTTCGCTGCCATACCAAGATAGTCCTCTGGCTTCATTTTCAGCAGCCGATTTTTTTCTTTCTTGGGCAAGGCCGAGGAGCGTATAAATTGATGCAACGCCTTTTGGTCGATGCCTCGGCCTCGTGTTAGTTCCTTGAGTTGTTCATACGCATCTGTCATTCCATGACGGCGCATTACTGTCTGAACTGCCTCAGCTAGAATCTCCCAGTTTTCTTTTAAATCAGCACTAATTCTTCCCGCATCCACCTCAAGTTTATTTAGCCCTTTCTGACACGACTCGTAGGCGATTACGCTGTGACCAAGCGCTACTCCAGCATTGCGCAAAACCGTAGAATCAGTTAGATCCCGTTGCCATCTGGATTTGGTTAGTTTTCGGGCTAGGAATTCTAATATGGCGTTTGCCATTCCTAAGTTACCTTCTGCATTCTCAAATTCAATGGGATTAACTTTGTGGGGCATGGTAGAGGAACCCACTTCGGCTTCTGAAGTGACACGGCGGAAGTATCCCAAGCTGATATAACCCCAAAAGTCGCGCGTTAGGTCTATCAACACATTATTGAATCGGATTAGTGCTTGCCCATACTCGGCAAGCCAGTCATGGGGCTCAATCTGTGTGGTATAGACATTTGGTTGAAGTCCTAGCGAGGTAACGAAACGTTCGCTAATTCCCTTCCAATTAGCGGATGGGTAGGCTGCTATGTGTGCGTTAAAGTTTCCAACAGCACCGTTGCACTTTCCGTAGACCACTAGCTCATCAAATATTTGGCGCTGCCGCCTGAGTCGAGCAACGAAATTTGCTATCTCTTTTCCGAGAGTGGTAGGGGTGGCAGGCTGGCCGTGGGTGCGAGAGATCATCGGAAGATCTGAAAATTGATGTGCCAGCTCCCGGAGATCAGTGATTAAAGCATCCATTAATGGAATTAACACTTTGTTCCGTGCGTCACGCAACATAAGGGCATAAGCAAGATTATTAATGTCTTCTGAAGTGCAGCCAAAGTGGAAGAAGGTCGAAAGAGGAGGTCCAAATTTTTCCCTAAGAAAATATTCCACGGCTTTTACATCATGATTGGTTTTAGCCTCAATATTTTTTACCTCAATAGCATCCTTAAGGTCAAAATCTTGCAGAAGGGCTGTTAGCTCTCCCTCTGTCTGACTGTTGAGGGGTTTGAGGTCTTTGATTTTTGATTCATTCGCCAGATGTCTCGCCCAACTAACCTCTATTAATACCCGATAACGAATAAGGGCGTACTCGGACAGGTACTCTCGGAGCGAAGCCGTTTTGCTACTATAGCGGCCATCTAATGGAGATAGGGCTTTAAGATTGGCGGAATCCAAGGCGTGTCCCCCAGCCTCCCTATACAAGCGATCACGGAGTGCGCATCATACACTATCCTCACATTTATTCTGGAGGGTCTGGTGGCCGCAAAATTTAGAATAGAGAAAGACAGCATGGGCGAGCTTGAAGTTCCAGCAGATGCCTTGTGGGGCGCCCAGACTCAGCGGGCCGTCAATAATTTTTCTATAAGTGGTCAGCGGATGCCCAAGCGGTTTATTGGGGCTCTAGGCCTAATTAAATGGGCAGCCGCTGAAGTCAACCAGGACCTAAAGCTTGTAGCGCCAGCAATTGCGAAGGCTATCCAGACTGCAGCCCTAGAAGTAGCAGCCGGGAAACATGACAAACATTTTCCCATCGATGTCTACCAAACAGGCTCAGGAACGAGCTCAAATATGAACGCCAACGAGGTTATTGCGCGGCTAGCCAGTCAGTCTCTAGGCAAGGAAATTCATCCTAATGATCATGTAAATTATGGCCAGAGTAGCAATGACGTCATTCCTTCTGCGATTCATATAAGTGCAGCCATAGCTGTTACGGAGGAACTAATCCCTTCCTTGGATCACCTCGTCTCCGTTTTAGAGAAAAAGATCGAACAAATTGGAAAGATTATAAAAACTGGGCGAACCCATTTAATGGACGCTATGCCGCTTCGTATGGACCAAGAGCTAGGCGCGTGGGCTACGCAGATCCGCAATGATATTCAGCGCATCTCAGGAGTGCTCAATAATCTTGGTGCGTTAGCGCAGGGCGGCACAGCAGTGGGGACGGGGATTAATGCACATTCCGAGTTTGGTGCCCGAGTTGCATCGAAGCTTACTGATCACACAGGAATTTCATTTCGCTCAGCCGATAGTTACTTTGAAGCCATTTCATGCCAAGACACTGCAGTAGAGTTATCGGGCCAGATTAAGACAACTGCTGTGAGTCTAATGAAGATCTCTAACGATCTGCGGTGGATGAACAGCGGCCCGTTATCAGGACTTGCAGAGATCACCCTTAAGCCCGTCCAGCCCGGAAGTAGCATTATGCCTGGAAAGGTGAACCCGGTAATACCAGAGGCAGTGACTATGGTAGCAGCTCGTGTGATCGGCAATGACAGCACGATCACTATCGCTGGACAATCTGGCAATTTTCAACTTAATGTCATGTTGCCAGTGGTCGCCTATGGACTTCTGGAGAGTATCGAACTTTTAGCGCGCTCCAGTAGGGTACTTGCTGATAGCGCGATAGCGGGAATGACAGTTAATGAGCAACGACTGAAAGAAACACTTGAGAGGAACCCCATTTTAGTAACAGCACTTAACCATGTAATAGGCTACGAGAAAGGAGCAAGTATCGCTAAAAAAGCCTACGAACAGGGCCTTTCGATTCTCGAGATAGCTTCTAGGGAGACCGATCTTAGTCAGGAAGAACTCAAGTCGTTACTGGACCCCGCTGAGCTGACTAAAGGCGGAATAAGGGGCTGAAGAGGGAGGGGGATGCGTTCGCTGATTGAAGCTCGGCTTGCAGATAGACCGCCGCCCATGGATCCAAGGGCCGAGCTATTGGAGTCAGTCTATGGCTCAGTGCCTAGCGAACTACTTGAAATGCTCGATCACCCAGCTCGGCCGGCAGCTGTTTTATTGGGCCTCGTGGAGCGTCGCGGTGGCTTGAGTATTATTCTTACTGAGCGTGCTGCTAGCCTTAAGGATCATCCAGGCCAGGTTAGTTTTCCTGGTGGTCATATTGAAAGGGGCGACACAAGTCCTATGGCCGCAGCACTGCGTGAAGCTGAAGAAGAAATTGGCCTTAAAGCGGAAAAAGTGGTTGTGGCGGGGTGCTTAGATCCCTATCTAACGGTGACTGGTTTTCTTATAACCCCAGTAGTCGGATTTGTGGACAAAAATTTCATAGCTAGGCCAGACCCGATTGAGGTGAATGAGGTTTTTGAACTTCCGCTCAAAAAAGTTCTCGAGGGGGGGAGCATTGAGAGGGGATATCGGACTCGGCCGGATTTTGATGTAACTTTTCGAATCTATGAACTTTCATTTGAGGGTCATCACATTTGGGGCGCCACCGCAGCCATATTATTAAAATTTATAGATTTAATTTCTAATGAAAAAACAACACTATAAAAGATATTTAGATAAATTACTTGATTTAATGAAACATCTTCGAGACCCAATCGAGGGAAATCCATGGGATCAAAATCAGACCCTGGAGAGCATCGCTCCCTATGCGCTGGAGGAGGCATATGAGGTCGTCGACGCCATAGAAAGAAAGGATTTCCATGAACTCACAGAGGAATTGGGGGATCTTTTGTACCAGGTAATTTATCAGTCTCAGATTGCCGAAGAGATGAGTTTCTTTGATTTCGGTGATGTTGCCGAGGCAATTTGCAAAAAATTAGTCCGCCGTCATCCAAATTTGTTTGATGACTTAGAAAAAAATACAATAGAATCAAATATTAATAAATATAAATTTACAAAGGATAGTAAGCGATCTCAGGAATCTAGTAGGTTACTTTCGTCGATTCCCCGTGACTTGCCTGGATTAACGCGCGGTCTCAAATTGGGTCGTCGCGCAGCGGAGGTCGGTTTTGATTGGGCTAATGTGGCCGAGGTCAGGCAAAAAGTAGGCGAGGAGATTACCGAGCTAGATGAGGCAATCGGTATTGGTAGTGATGAATCCATTGCCGCCGAGATGGGGGATCTTTTATTATCGCTAGCAAATTTATCCCGTCATTTAGGCTTGGACCCCGAGAGCTGCATACGTGGCGCTAACAATCGCTTTGAGTACCGCTTTCAACGAATTGAAGATAGGGTCGATGAGGAGGTTGGAGGGTGGGAGGCACAGGATACCGCTACCCTTGAGCGGTTTTGGCAGCAGGCGAAGGCTGAAGAAACCCACATGTAAATATAACAGGGGGGGGTGAGCGTCTTCCGTTTTATTCCTCTTTCTTACTAAACATCGGCTTCAGCATATCCAGCGGCAATGGAAAAACTATTGTGCTGGTATTGCGCTCACTAGAAATTTCCGTAAGGGTTTGAAGGTATCGGAGCTGTAATGCCTGAGGTTGTTCCGCTAGGACACCGGCCGCTTCAGCAAGCTTCTTGGATGCCTGAAACTCTCCCTCCGCGTGTATGATTTTTGCCCGCCTAGCCCTTTCCGCTTCTGCTTGGGCAGCTATTGCGCGAATCATGCTTTCATCTAGGTCTACATGCTTGATTTCCACATTGCTGACCTTGATCCCCCAGGTTTCAGTTGCTTGGTCTAGAATACCTTGAATATCAGCATTGAGGGTTTCGCGCTCAGATAGCATTGAGTCTAATTCATGTTGGCCCAATACAGAGCGAAGGGTAGTTTGCGCTAACTGGCTAGTAGCTTCCACGCGATTTTCTACCTGAATAACTGCCTTCTCTGGGTCTACTACACGAAAATAAATTACCGCACTGACTTTGACCGACACATTATCTCTGGAGATTACGTCCTGGGTGGGGACATCTAAAACAATTGTTCTCAGGTCGAGCCGAACCATCTTTTGAATGCCGGGGATGACAATGATCAAGCCTGGTCCTTTGACCTTCCAGAACCGGCCAAGCAGGAAGATGACGCCGCGCTGGTATTCTTTGAGAATTTTGATAGCACTGAATACAAAGAGAGCAATTATTGCGAGCAGAAACAGTGGTCCGTCAAATAATCCAAACATAGCGACTCCTTAATTAGTAACGTCAGAGGGCTCTACATACAGCAGTAGTCCTTCAACCTTTATTACACGTAGATTCTGATCCCTTGCAATTGGTTCGGATGCCCGTGCCAGCCAGCGTTCTCCATGCACCCAGATTTGACCTTCCCGATCGAAACTCTCCAGCGCTCGTCCGGACGTGCCAGCCATTTCCTCAATCCCACTGACAACAGATCTGGCCCTAGATTTCATGGCAAACCAAATAATCCCCATGAGCGCTAATGCGGCCGTAAATGAAATAGCAAAAATTAGTGGCACTGAAACGCCAAATCCTAGCACATCTGTGTCAACCAATATCACCGAACCAAACACGAAAGCAGCAACTCCACCGATCCCAAGAGCACCGAAGCTGGGTACTATAAATTCTCCAATCATGAGGATTATTCCTAGGATGATCAAGGCCAGCCCGGCATAGTTGATCGGCAGGACCTGAAACGCAAAAAGTGCCAGTACAAGTGAGATTGCACCGACAACACCCGGAACGATGGCGCCGGGGTTGTAGCCCTCGAAGATCAGACCATAGATCCCGATGAGCATAAGAAGATAAGCTAGCGTTGGGTTACTGATTACCTCAAGCACGCGGGTGCGCCAGTCCGGCTCGAAACGCTCGATTAGAAGCCCAGCGGTGGTGATGGAGGTAGTTGTTCCGTTGAGATCCACTTCCCAGCCGTCCAACTGCCGGAGAAGATCGGCCAGATCGTTAGCGATCAAATCGATGACGTTATTCTCGAATGCGGCCTGGGCGCTGAGGCTCTCGGCTGAACGCACAGCCGCCTCAGCCCAATCAGCGTTGCGTCCGCGTTGCTCAGCGAGACTGCGAATGTAGGCTACTGCATCGTTAATGGCCTTGCGCTCTAGCGTGGTAGCTGGGTCTGGGAGATCGGCCGGGGGCATTTCCGAGGCTTCTTCTTGTTCTCCTCCAGGCGGGGGTTCTCCTGTCTCATCGGGCGGGTCGGTCGGTGTCGCTGGTGTTGGTCCGCCAATCGCCACTGGCGTTGCCGCCCCCAGGTTTGTGGCGGGCGCCATGGCGGCGATATGACTCGCGTACAATATGTACGTTCCGGCACTGGCAGCGCGGGCGCCTTGGGGTGAGACGAATGTCGCAACCGGGATCGGGGAGCCGAGAATCGATTGGATGATGTCTCGCATCGAGGTATCGAGCCCGCCCGGCGTATCCATCTCCAGCACTATGAGAGCTGCACTGATTTCCGCGGCCCGCTCAATGCTACGGCTGATGAAATCGCTTGTAGCAGGTCCGATAGGGCCGTCTATGGCGAGCAAGACCACGCCGCCCTGGTCTACAGTGGCACTGGCCTGAGACTCTCCAACAGGCTCCTCCTGGGCGGCTAGCCAAAGAGTCCAGCCCATGGTTAGCGCGGCCACGCTGATCGCGCATCGAAGGCTAGTAGACACCTCAAATATGGCCTTTGTCATAATAGTATCTGTATAGTCGCCTTCTATGAAACACGCAAGTATTCCGAACAACTGGAGTCCAACTAGCTGGCAGTCTTTTGAGGCTTCCCAGCAGCCGACCTATAAGAATAGCGAAGCGCTAGAGTCCGTTTTAGCTGAGCTTGGTCAACTGCCGCCTATTGTTACTAGTTGGGAAGTGGAGTCACTAAAAAAAGAGCTAGCAAGAGCCCAAAATGGTGATGCTTTTGTCCTACAGGGTGGCGATTGTTCGGAAAATTTTGAGGAATGTAGATCTGAAATCATTGTCCAAAAACTCAAAATTTTGTTGCAGATGTCCCTCATTATGATAATGGGCATGGAGAAACCTATTGTTCGTATTGGACGTATGGCAGGCCAGTACGCAAAACCGAGAAGTGAAAACATGGAGAGCCGCGGAGGGGTGTCCTTGCCTAGTTATCGGGGAGATTTAATTAATCGACCGCCGTTCAAGGCTGAAGATCGGGAGCCAGATGCAAAATTGATGTTGAGGGGCTATGAGCGGGCGGCGTTGACCTTAAATTTCGTGCGGTCGCTCATTGATGGTGGTTTTGCCGATCTTCATCATCCTGAAAATTGGGACCTTAAGTTTGCTAGTAAATCACCGATGGCTTCCGAGTACCACAAACTTGTCGATTCGGTGACCACCTCACTGGGCTTCTTCGAGTCTGTAACAGGAAAGTCCATCTATGCGCAAAGAATAGAATTTTACGTTTCGCACGAAGGTCTTCATCTACCGTACGAGCAGGCCCAGACAAGGTTTTTATCACACCGAGATGGTTGGTATAACCTATCGACTCACTTTCCTTGGATAGGTATGCGTACCGCCGATGTGCGTGGCGCACATATTGAATATTTTCGCGGTCTGGCTAATCCGATCGGGGTAAAGATAGGGTGTGATTTCTCAGAAAAAAAGATACAAGCCTTGATTAAGGCACTTAACCCGGACAGTGAGCCCGGTCGGCTTACCTTTATTACGCGCTTTGGATCAGAGCAGATCGAGGAGCATCTTCCGAGAGTAATTAAGGCCGTTAAAAAGATTGATGCCGACGTACTCTGGATCTGCGATCCAATGCATGGCAATACAGAAATGACGGCAAAAGGCTACAAGACTCGCCACTTTGACCGAATTCTTTCAGAGCTACGATCGGCATTTAGGATCCATAGGGACTCTGGTAGTTACCTTGGTGGCGTCCACCTAGAACTTACTGGAGAAAATGTCACAGAATGCATTGGTGGAGCGCGAGGATTGAAGGAAGCGGACCTTGCGCGTGCCTACAAATCACAAGTGGATCCTAGGTTAAACTACGAGCAAGCGATAGAAATCGCCATGCTCATTGCAAGGCGTTTGCGCGCCCAAGATTGATAGTTGGCATCCGTCTGCTTTGATTCAACCTGCGTTAGTTGCAAGCGTCTTGCGCAGCATCTTGCGGACCTGAGGGTCAGTAATCCTAGCTATCATAATCGACCAGTATCAGCTTTTGGAGACCCTAAGGCGCGCTTGCTGATTGTCGGCCTTGCACCTGGAATGCACGGCGCAAATGCATCCGGGCGGCCTTTTACCGGGGATTTTGCGGGGATTTTGCTGTATAGGTGTCTATTTGAGGCTGGCCTGTCGTCCGCGCCAAAATCAATACGTTCGAATGATGGGCTTCACCTACTGGGTTGCCGAATTACAAACGCTGTAAAATGTCTTCCACCAAAAAATAAGCCAACAATAAAGGAAATTATTAGGTGCAATACCTACTTGACGGAAGAGCTTGCATTGGTGCCAAAGGGTGGTGTTGTACTAGGACTTGGATTCATTGCGCACCAGGCCGTGCTTCGAGCATTTTCCTTGAAGTTGAGCAGCTTCCGTTTTAGCCACGGTGCGATGTTTCAACTGCCGGGTAATCGCTGGCTTTTAGATTCCTACCATTGCAGTCGTTACAACACACAAACCAAACGCTTAACTGAAGAAATGTTCCAAAGAGTACTAATAAGAGCTAAAAATTTAGCATTCGCGTGAATAGACCCATAGAAAAAAAACAAAAAGAGGCCACCACCGCATTTGACCCAGAGTCTTTTCTTAGGCACCTGACTCACCGTCCGGGTACCTACGAAATGATCGACAAAAAAGACAAGGTCATCTATGTCGGCAAGGCACGAGATCTAAAGCGTCGTGTTGGTAGCTATTTTTCGGGCCGCGCCAAAGACGCGAAGACAATAGCACTGATTAAATTAGTAGTCGATATCCAAGTTACTGTCACTCAGACGGAGACGGAAGCATTAATTTTAGAAAACAATTTAATCAAAGAGCGCAAACCACGTTTTAACGTTCTTTTGAAGGACGATAAAAGCTATCCCTACATCCACGTGACGACTGATCACGATTTTCCTCGGCTTACATCTTATCGTGGGTCTAACAAAAAAACGGGTCAACTATTTGGACCATACCCTAGTGCAAGTTCAGTTCGTGAGGGATTAAATCAACTTCAAAAATTATTTCGAATACGTCAGTGCGATGATAGTTATTTTTCCAATCGCACCCGTCCCTGTCTTCAGTACCAAATTCAGCGCTGCACCGCTCCCTGCGTTGGGTTGATAGCTAAAGAGGAATATCAGCGCGATGTGGCGCACGCTATGCTCTTTCTTCGTGGGCGAAATCAAGCTGTTACGGACATTTTGGTAAAACGAATGGAACAAGCCTCTCAGGGGCAGGCATTTGAGAGGGCCGCTCAATACAGGGACCAACTAGCAGAGTTAAAACGGATAGAAGAGTATCAATTAGCATCTCGGGCTAGGGGAGATTTCGATGTAGTTGGACTAGTTGATTACGAAGGCGTCCGCTGCTTGTCGGTTATGTTTTTTCGTGCTGGACGATTGCTTGGAAATCGTAATCATTTTCCGAGAGTATCTGGGGGTGCGGACGAGGAAGAGGTGATGCGGGCTTTCTTAATGCAATATTACGCCACCCAAAAGCCTCCCAAAGAAATATTAATTAGCCATTCAGTCTCAGATGCCGAAGTAATTCAGGGGATACTCAGCGATCGCACGAGCTATCGAATTCTAATAAAGCACCACGTAAGAGGAGATCGTGCACGATGGGTCCGCATGGCAGTTACAAATGCAAAAAATGGTGCGGTTGTGCAGCGCAGATCTAGTACTACTTTTACGCAGCAGTTGGAAGCGCTTGGTAGCAAGTTAGGTTTGAGTCTCGCACCCAGCCGACTTGAATGTTTTGATGTGAGTCACACTGGAGGTACTTCAACGGTGGCTTCTTGTGTTGTCTTTGGGCCTGAAGGACCCATAAAGTCCGATTATCGCCGTTTC
This sequence comes from uncultured Gammaproteobacteria bacterium, assembly GCA_913041665.1. GTDB lineage: Bacteria > Pseudomonadota > Gammaproteobacteria > Steroidobacterales > Rariloculaceae > CAJWKT01. The sequence continues at coordinate 11,645 of CAJWKT010000011.1, forward strand.
AATATTTCGGGTGTAGTACCGGGTGATGATTACGGCGCATTACGCCAGGCGTTAGAGCGAAGGTATCGTAGGATTAAGAGCGGGGAAATGGTGATTCCAGATATACTATTCATAGATGGTGGGCGAGGACAACTTTCTTCGGCAGTGACAGTTTTGGATGAATTACAAATAGCTAGCGTTTGTTTGGTAGGAATTGCCAAGGGCCCTGAACGTAGGCCGGGGCACGAACGCCTGTATCTTGTCGGGCAACAAGCGCCGACATATTTAGCCCAGAACTCATCTGCGTTACATCTTATTCAGCAAATCAGAGATGAGGCCCACCGTTTTGCTGTCGGGGGTCATCGGATGCGCAGAGGGAAGAATCAAATAATGTCTGCACTTGAAGAGATTCCAGGGCTAGGACCAAAGAGGCGCAGGGTTTTACTTCAGCAGTTCGGTGGGTTACAAGCCGTGAGGCGGGCCGGTGTTGACGATCTTAGTCGAGTTAAAGGTATTTCTCCAAGGTTAGCAGAGAATATCTATGAGTATTTTCACTCGGAATAATTGTGCAGCTTAATATTCCAAACGCCCTGACTATTTTTCGTATTGTTGCAATACCTCTTATCATATTGGTATTTTTCTTGCCCGTGAGTTGGGCTCGCCCGGCATCAGGTTGTCTTTTTGTTTTGGCTGGTGTCACCGATTGGCTGGATGGGTATTTGGCTAGACGATTGGGTCAGACCTCAAAATTTGGTGCTTTTCTGGATCCTGTAGCTGATAAATTAATTATTTCTACTGCGTTAGTGTTGTTGGTTCAATCAGACCCACGGGTTATTTTTTCAATGATTGCGGTAATAATCATAGGACGTGAAATCGCCGTATCTGCACTCCGAGAATGGATGGCGGAACTTGGTGAGCGCGGACAAGTGGCTGTTACTTTTTTTGGAAAGTGGAAAACAACTGTACAAATAATTGGAATAAGCCTGATGCTTTATCAGGATGATCTTTTAGGGCTGCCCATTTACGGAATTGGCATTGCGTTCATGTTGGTGGCGGCAGGACTCACGCTTTGGTCTATGATTGACTACCTAAGAACAGCATGGCCCATGATGATTGGACGAGATTAACACTTTGTAATAATGGTGACTGACAACAACGCCCTTTAGTTCAAGTTTGATAAATTGAAAACTTCGCAACAACTATAATTTTTTATATTCCCATCCAAGAAAGAGGCACTTTTACTGCTTCTACCTCTCCCTGCACGAATAATCTGTCATTCGTAGTTAGATCGCAGGTGATCACAAGGCGTTCCTTGGTTGCGCTCTTAACAAGAGCTTCCATTTTTAGCCTTGTGTTAATAGAAATAGGACGGCGATAGTGGACACTCAATTTACCGGTAACAAAACAAAGAAGGGGACTAGAACCTATTTTTCTGTTTTCATTAAAATAGGCAGCAGCCGTTGCCGTGCAAATACAATGGCAATCAATAATGGTTGAAATTATCCCGCCATTAACGAAATGCTTTGGTCCAGCGCAGTGCCATGGCTTGGGGAGAAAAATAGCTTGGCTTGGCCCAACTCCAGACCAGTAACTTTTGAGTTGAAGGCCAGATTTATTTTGAGGGCCACATCCAAAACAGTTGTTATGCGGTATCAATTCTTGAAGAGAACTTTCCAACTATAGAGCTCCTCTATGTAGCAGCCCCTCCCACTTATACTAGGGCGCAGAGTATCCGTGGCCACCAAGGTGGCCTGCGTACTAGTACAAAGGGAGATCTATCTAGGGGAAAATAAAGGAGGTGAACTTCAGCCCTAAATATTTACCAGCGATTGCCTCCATTGCCACCACCGTAGCCACCACCACCGCCGCCGCCGCCGCCGCCATATCCGCCAGATCTTTTGTTTTCCCGTGGTCTAGCTTCATTGACCTTCATTGGCCTACCTTCATAATCGGCCCCATTGAGACCCTCAATTGCGGCTTGAGCTTCCGCATCACTTGCCATTTCGACGAAACCAAAGCCTTTACTTCGGCCAGTGCCTCGATCTGAAATAATATTAGCCGATTCAACAGTTCCAAATTCTCCAAATTTGTCATTCAGGTCCTGCTCACTTGCGGTATAAGGCAAATTTCCAACATACAACTTCCTACCCACGATATCTCCTTAATGATAATTGGGCCACACTAAACGCATATACAAAAAAATTATTATTAGACTATGCGGCGGCCAAGAATGGTTAACGCCCCATTATATATTGAAAAAGATCAACTTAGCACGCATATATATAAAAAAAATAGAAAGTTATTCTTGATTTAAGGAAGGATTAGGTATTTTAATTAAAACTGAAAGAATCACTTAGATCAGCTAGGATTAGCGGCCTAGAAGGGTAAATAGACATTAGAATACCCCGAAACTTGCAAGGGAAATTTAATATAGTGGTTGCCCGGCTTTATACCTCAGAAATGTTGTAAGTCATGTGTGTAGCGGATTGATTGAAATATAATGCGGGAATAGCTCAGCTGGTAGAGCACAACCTTGCCAAGGTTGGGGTCGCGGGTTCGAGTCCCGTTTCCCGCTCCAATTTATAAATGCTCCATTAGCGTATTGGAGATGATTTAATCTTTTGACTAATATTTTTTGGCAAAAATTTATTTTCAGAAAGATCTAGCCAGGTAAAAAGAAAAGTATGGCTGTAAGCATCAACTGCGATATGGGAGAAAGTTTTGGTCTTTATCGCTTGGGAGATGACAAAGCTGTCATGCCATTTATTACCGAGGCTAATGTGGCATGCGGTTTTCACGGGTCAGACCCCAATCACATGCGAAATACCGTAGAGCTAGCAAAGGGCAATCACGTCAGGGTAGGAGCTCATTTCTCGTTACCTGATCTTGCAGGGTTTGGCCGGCGAGAAATGAAAATCAACCGTAAGGAAATGGCGAACATTATTACTTATCAAGTAGGAGCGCTTAAAGGTTTTTTAGATATGGCCGATATGGAGCTAAGTCATTTGAAGCCGCATGGAGCGCTTTATGAAATGGCGGCAAAGCAGGAACATATTGCGCATGCAGTTGCGGATGTCGGTACATATTTTAAAGTTCCTGTGTTTGGATTAGCTGGTACCTTGCATGAGAAAATTTATACAGACCGCGGGCTCGAGTTTGTAGCGGAGTTTTATGCGGATCTTTTTTACGATAATGATGGGAGCTTAATGATTACCCGGGAACACAATGCAGTTGACCCTACAGATGCAGCATCACGATGCTTGCGTGCCATAAAAGACGGGTTGACTCAAACTATTGGGGGTATAGATATATCAGTACGAGCCGAAACCATTTGTATTCACTCCGATACCCCAAATGTTGTTGAGGTTGCCCGAGCCGTCCATGAGGAATTGAAGAATCAGTGATAATTTGGATTTTTTTAATGCTTGCCCGATAAATTAAAGGTGAGCACGGAGAAGGATGTCTATGAAAAAATCAAATAGCCGAAATTATGTACTAGTTCATGGTGCGTGGCATGGGGGTTGGGTGTGGCGTCAAGTTGCAGATGCCCTTCGTGCGATGGGCCATACTGTAACGACCCCAACTCTGACTGGACTCGGAGAGAGGAAACACCTTGCCTCTCAACGACCTGATTTACTTATGCATGTAGAGGATGTAGTCGCAAATATATACTTGGAAGGACTGAGCAATATCGTTCTCGTTGGTTGGAGCTATGGCGGTATGGTCATTTCTGGTGTACTCGAACAGATCCAAGAGGATGTCGCTTCTATGGTTTACCTCGACGCATTTGTCCCAAAAAGGGGGCAAGCAGTGATCGATTGTGTTGAGTCGGCTGCTGCCAGCGCCTTCCAGGGTTTTATAGATGCGGAGAAGGATATTTCCCCGATTATCCCACTAGAAGTTTTTGGTGTAGAAGATGCGGCAATATGTGAATTTGTAAATCCGAGGTTGGTCCCTCAACCCTTTAAAACATTTGCGCAGCCATCAGAGGCATTATTGGAACTTCCTTCAGGTATTCCGCATACATATATACGTTGCTCAGGATTTCCGGAACCGTCACTAGATGCCTATCTGGCATCTGCAGAAAGGGACCCTAATTTTGATGCGCATGTAATGAGTACTAGTCACTTGGCGATGCTCACAGACCCACAAGGGCTTGTCGAGATACTCGATAATGCGTCATAGCTGAGCAAGTAGAGCCAGTTTTCTGGGACTTTTCAGTGAAAATCTTAGTGTGCCTTATTCTATACTGGGCTGATTTTACTGCCAGTTGTTCTCTAACTTAGTTGTGAGTTCATCGATAAGGCGGGGAAATTCGGTAGCCAGGTCGCTGTGTTCACCGGGATCCAGGGCAATGTTGTAGAGTTGCCAAGAACCGACATTTGTCCCCGTCCCCATGCTTAGGTGCATTTCGTTAGCAATTTTATAGTTGTTCCTGTGCAAGGCTGCTGCACTTGTCTAAAGATGGCTACTATATCTGTCGGTTCATGGGCCGTTTCCGCCAATCTGATTACGTACGGCCAGAAAGAGCGGCCCACAATATCATTGATCTGCCTATCCTTATAATCTCCAGCCCCGGGATGCCGGTGCTAATAAGCCAAAAGAAAACTATATTTACTGGCTGAAATATTGCGAATACGGATGAACAGTGCAATATTCATCAATACTTTGTGTGGGTTGGACGCACGAATAAATTCAATAATTTATCGACTAACTGGAAATGCAGGGAGTATTCAATATGCTGCGAAGAGCACCGTACAGGGCTGATCACGTAGGTAGTTTGCTGAGGCCGCCGGCCATTCATGAGGCAAGGAAACATTGCTTCTCGGGTTCTGTCGGTTCCGACAGGTTTGGTACTTCGGATCAATTACGCGAGGCAGAAGACATAGCGATTGCTGAAGTAGTTAAAATGCAGGAGAGCATTGGTCTGCTGGCAACCACGGATGGAGAGTATCGACGGTGGTTTTGGCACTTTGACTTCATGGGTGCATTGTCAGGTATAGAGCTAGTTGAGCGTAATGAAGGTGTTCAGTTTCATGGAATCCAGATTCCCCCAATACATCCCACTATTACGGGACGCATCAATTTTCCGGACAATCACCCCATGCTGGATCATTTCCGCTATCTAGCATCAGTTACCAATGTCCAGCCGAAAATGTCGATTCCAGGTCCAAGTTGTTGTCATTTTAGAATAGCAAAAGCAGACATTGCTCCACCAGAGTATGCGGACGTGGAGGTATTGTTCTCAGATCTGACAAAGACCTACTCAAAAGCCGTCAGGGAATTCTATAAAGCAGGTTGTCGCTACCTGCAAATGGACGACATTTTCTTTGCGTATCTTTGCGATCCAAATCAACGGGAACAAAAAAAAGCTGAAGGACTTGATCCCGACTGGCTTATCACCCAATACGCCAAAATGATGCATGATGCTATCGAGGATCGGCCCGAAGATATGGTAATCGCTATGCATCTTTGTCGGGGAAACTTTCGGTCAACTTGGGCAGTAGAAGGTGCATATGATCCGGCGGCTGACGCAGTCTTTAATCAAACAGGTGTTGACGTGTATTTCATGGAGTATGACAGTGAGCGTGCCGGGAGCCTACATCCATTGAGGTTGCTGCCGAAGGGGAGTAAGCGTGTTATGCCGGGCTTTATTACGACGAAAGATGGAAGGCTTGAGTCAATCGATACCATTGAATCTCGCATCGAAGAAGCTTCGAAATTTGTAGATATTGATCAGCTTGGTATCGCTCCACAGTGTGGGTTTGCCTCGACAGAAGAGGGTAACTCTCTTTCAGAAGATCAGCAGAAACGTAAACTTGAATTAATAGTTTCGATTGCAGAGAAAGTTTGGGGCGGAATTGATGCATAGATTCGTACTTATTACGGGAAACCTTGGAAACTTTCTTGTCATGAGTACTTTTTTTTATTTTACACATGTGTCAGCCCATCATTCATTCGCAACTCATTACATTACTAATGAGTTATTTGAGATATTCTTTTAGTAATCCATGGATCTTCCTGTGAATGGATTAACTCCCCCATGGAAGCCACCTTGGTCACGCACCACTCGTGCAACACCGTCCTCGTTGTAGTGCACCCAAACTAAACCATGCGGGTCACCCCATTTGGGCATGTCGATCACATGTGTCTGTTGTCGGGTTTGGGTATCAAAAACGAAAATCTGCCCATCACCATTCGCAGTAGCCCATATTTCTTTGCCATTGGGTGCTAGCAGGATGTGATCAACTACGTAGCCGGAGAACAGGGTTTCAAGATGCCTCCCGTCATCAGTATCGAAGACTGTGACGGTTCGGCCAAAAAACTCATTGGCCTCACCCTTATCAGCAACCCATATTTCCGACTGGTCCGCATTGAATGTTGCACCGTAGGGACCAATTCCCGTAGCTCTGTGCCATTCAATGGCACCAGTTTCCAGGTTGATTTTCGTCAGGCTCGATGAACCAGCGGCTGGGACATAGATATTTTCACTGGCATTGTCTATCAAGATCCAGTCGCCGCGATATCCGGGGTAAGGATATTCGTTTACGACTTCCCAGGTATTCGGGTCAATCTGCGCTACCCAGTACGGTCGCAGGGTTGTCAGTACGCCACGACTAAGATTGACTGCGCCAATAAAACCGGAAAGCGCCATTGGGCCGTACCCGACGGGCTCCATGAGGATGTAGATATATTCGTTATCCGTGAACGAGGTATAAGTGTTACCGCCTAAATCCTCTCCCCGAACGCCACCAATGATTTCATCGGTTTCCGGGTCAAAGAGAAATACGTCTAGGCCTGCCTCTTCACGGGCGAAAGTATCAATTAACAAATAGCGGTCTTGGAATATCTGTCCGTGGTGCATCCGACCCCCGACTGTCATTTGTTTGACAGGCTGAAGGGTCAGGGCATCAATTTTGATGAGTGAGGCTACTGCATTAAGCCCGGCGCTGTTCGCGTCATCGCTTGAAAAAGCGCCAACGATATAAACAAATTTTCCATCGGGAGAGACAACCGTGGTGTGAACGCTGGATCGTAGTTCGGGTGAAAGTTCGTAGGCCGCGATCATTTCCTTTGTTTCAGCGTCCCCAACCGACACTTGGCTTGATTCGGCCCCTACGGTCCTTCGGCCGGCAGAATAAAAGTTAGTAGTGGTTCCCAGATTTTCGTAAAAATAGGTTTTTCCGGGTTGCGGCTCAAATTTCGGCTCTCCAGGTTCGAATACGGCGATTTCCTGCACTTCATAGTTGTGCATGACACTGCCGGTTTTGGCGCGACGTTGCCAATTTTCCAGTAGGTCATCAAAAGATTCGATGCTACCGACGAGTTGGTCGCGTTCGGTTGTTGGAAATTGCTCAAGAAACTCTGAGGTATTTGGCACGACTCCAGCCCCCTGCCTGAGCAATGAGCTATTTACTTCAGTGGAAAGCCGCTCTTCACGGGTAGGTGATGTTTGGGTACTAGCAATTTCGTAAAATGCGAATAGTCCCACAGGAACAATAAGCAGTGATTTCCATTTTTTCACGATTTTTAACCTCTCTTAAGCGGACTAAGCCATGATAGCCTATCTCTATATTTATGGTTATAGTCTGCAGTGTGCTAGGCGGTAACATAACGTTTAAGAATGTTTAAGGATTTATTATGACGGAGTCAGTACCTACAGAAATTAAGAATATCTCTCCTAGGCAATTGTGGCTTGGAGTCTTGGCATCTGTTGTCATTGCTCTTGTTTTGTTATTTGTAGTGGTATTGCCGGCAGAAAAAGGGATTGATCCGACTGGCGCGGGAAGGCTATTGGGGCTTAATGCGCTCAGTAATCCGGTAAGGACAATTGAAATCGTGGATATTGTGGGTGGTAATGAGGAATATCGAAATGTAGAAATTCCCGATTTTGGAGACCCTGTACCGCTACCAAATCCGAACGTCTATCAGGGTGAAGCGGAAGTTTTCCAAAGTGAATCGAGACAAATTTTACTTGGTCCGTTCGAGGAGACAGAAATAAAAATGGTGCTTGCACAGGGAAAGATGATTCTTTACTCCTGGGAGGTTGATCGTGGCGATATATATGTTGATTTTCATGGACATGAACCTGGCGTTAATGACTACTGGGTACGGTACCAGGAACAACAGGAAGGCGTTGGCGGTAACGGATCACTCGTTGCCCCCTTTGAGGGACAGCATGGCTGGTATTGGCTGAACTACAATGAGTTTCCGGTTGTCATTACACTTAACATTAGTGGTTATTATTCCGGCATTATTGACTTAAGTGCTAATTTTTAAATGGTATTTTTTAATCAGTATCAACAGACTAAGTTTTCAGTGGTGCACACATTGTGAAAAAAAACATTACAAAAATATTTGGATTACTTTTTTTCCCTTTGCTTATCTCAGCCGATATAGATGAGGGTTTTATGCGGATTTCCCCGAGCGAGCTGGATTGGATCCAGCGAGAAAGCGGAACATCGTATGTGGTGCTGACGGGTGATCCGCAGTCGGAGGGGCTATATATTCAACGGAATAAATTTCCTCCAGGCGCTTTTTCGCGACCACATCATCACGATCAGGACCGTTTTGTTACGGTGATATCGGGCGTTTGGTATACCGGTACAGGCGATGACTTTAATCCGGACAATACCGTTCCGCTTGGACCGGGCAGCTATATGAAACACCCAGCGGGAGGAGTACATTTTGACGGCGCCAAGGAAGGTGAGGTTATTGTTGAAATTCGCGGAATGGGGCCCGTTCATACCACGTTTGTTGAGTAGTTCGTGAATTAGCTTGAGGCCCTAGCTCAGAAAATGGGATATCTGAATAAATGGCAGGGTGCAGTTGTTGCGGCGCCCGTATTTTTTTTGGTGTCCCCGGTTCTTGCGCATCATAGCGAAGCTGGATTTGACACAGACAAGGTAGTCGCCTTTGTCGGTACAGTGGTTGAGTATAGTTGGCGTAACCCCCACGTCTATATTGATATTGAGAATCTTGATTCTCTGAATAGACGAACCATCTGGGAAATTGAAACTGGCGCAACCCCGATAATGAGAAGAAGTGGTTGGAGTCCTGATTCCTTGGTGGTCGGAGATGTTGTGTCCATCAGGGCGCATCCAGAAAGAGATACTAGAAGGAACTACGCTTTGCTTATTTCGTTAGAGAAAGAAAACGGGGATGCCCTCTCTCAAACTTCGGGTAATCCTCAAGTTGTTGCGACAACTACTAGTCTTGAGGGGATTTGGAAAGGATTCGGTCCGAGTTTGGAACCTTTTCGCAGGGCCTTCAACCAGACCCCGTTGACTAAAATGGGACTTGAAGCAAAGGAAGCATACAACTTTTATGAAGACGCGCCGGCAGCAATGTGTGTAGCTCCGTCGTCCCCACACATCATTTCCACTGGCCTTTATGTAACTCAGGTAGAGTTAATGGAGGACCGGGTAATTTTTCACAATGAATTTTTTGACGCTGAACGTATTGTATATATGGATGGACGTGGCCACCCGGCAGAACAGGAACGCAGTACGCAGGGCCACTCTATAGGCTGGTGGGAGGATAATGTTTTAGTAGTCGATACCACGAATTTTTCGGATCACCGGATCGGGAATGGTACTGGGGTGCCCTCTGGGTCCCAGAAGCATTTGGTTGAGAAGTATCAGCTTAGTGAGGATGGGACGAAGTTAATGATTGAGGTTACGCTGACCGACCCTGAGTATTTGTCAGAACCTTTTACTGGGTCCTTGGAGTGGAGGTATACCCCTGAATTTGAATTATTTCGCTACAACTGTGATTTTGAGGTTTCTAGGCGCTTCAGGCTGGATTAGGTAACTAGTTAGTCCTCTAAGTACCCGTGTTGTTTGATAATGTTAGAGGCATCCCTGGAGCGCAGATAATTATAAAAAGAGATGGCAGCAGGGTTTTTGGCTCCCCGTATTAACAAAATAGCGTCTTGTAGAATCGGGTCGTACAGCGCAGGAGGAATAACGATAAAATTTCTGTGGGTTTTGTAGCCTAGAGCCTGAGAGAGAGCCACAAGACCAAGATCAGCGTTACCCGTCTGAGCCCAGACAAAAGCTTGGTTTGTATTTTCAGCTAATACAATACGTTCCTGTAGTTGGGGCCAAATCCCTAAGGCAGTTAGGGTTTGACGCGCAGCAAATCCGTAAGGTGCGATACGTGGATTTGCGATGGCCAAATAACGAAAATTACCTTCCTTGAGTTCCTTTAGCATCGCCGATGCTCTGATGTTCAGATTGTTCCCCCATAGCACCAGTTGCCCGCGCGCATAGGTAAACTGTGAGACAGGATCCGCGAAACCGGATTCAACTAATAATGTAGCTGTCTTTTGATCAGCCGACAAAAGAACATCAAATGGTGCTCCGTTGATGATTTGCGCATAGAGCTGGCCAGTCGATCCGGTAACTAAAACCACCTCATGGGAGCCGTTTAGCTCAAAGGAATCTTTCAGATCATAAAAAGCAATTAAGAAATTTGCAGATACGGCCACGGTGACTGACTCTGCATGACCAAAGCGACCTCCCAAGAGAAATAGGAGTACCAACCAAGCCATTGTTTTTCGGCATTGAGCCTTTAGCCTCATAAAATTTTTGTGTAAACCTTATTATCCACTAACACCCATGAGACGCTCGGGAAGCCAGGTTGCGATTTCAGGAAACACGCATAGCAATATAATTGAAAGCAACATTAGTAAGACAAAGGGAATGGTCCCCCTAAGTATTTGCGGTAGCCCCACGTCGGGTACTATTCCCTTGATCACGTATAGGTTAAGTCCCACCGGTGGTGTAATGAGCCCGATCTCCATGTTAATTGTTAGTACTACTGCAAACCAATAGGGATCAAATCCAGCTTGAAGGATGATTGGGAGCAAGATGGGAGCAGTCATCAAGATAACTGCGACCGGGGGGAGAAAAAATCCGGCTACAAGAAGAAAGATATTAATGATAGCTAAGAGTAGCCAGCGATTTACCCCAATTGTAGCAATCCATTCGGCAATGGATTGGGTAATGAAGAGGCTCGAAAGCGTATAGCTCAGCAATTCAGCTGCCCCGATGATCATCATGATCATGACGCTTTCCCGGGTGCTAGTACTGAGGATGTCCCAGATTTGTTTAGGTTTTCTAATTCCGTAAATAACTGCTATCAATACAAAGCAGAGCATCGCGCCAACGCCAGCAGCTTCAGAAGGTGTTGCGACACCGCCATATAGCGCGTAGAGGATTCCCGCTATGATTAATAAAAAGGGCAGCACGCGGGGTACTTGTTCAATTTTTTCTCTCAAACTAAAGTGACGCCGTGAGCCTTTAGCGAAGGTGCCGCTCCGTAGGGAGTAGTACATTGACCAACCAATGAAAAGTAGCGTGAGCATTAATCCAGGAAGAACGCCGGCAATAAATAACCGTCCGATTGAAGTACCGGTTGAAATTCCATAGATGATCATCGTGACACTGGGCGGAATTAAAATTCCTAAAGTACCTCCGGCAGCTATTGAGCCGGTTGCGAGTTCTTCTGGATAGCCATGCTTTCGCATCTCTGGAATGCCCATTTTTCCAATTGCTGCACAGGTAGCTGGCGAGGAACCACTGAGAGCGGCAAAGATTGCGCAGGCTCCAATGTTCGAAATAGCAAGACCACCAGGCACTCGCGTAAGCCAACGATCTAATGCTCCATAAAGATCGCTACCAGCTGGAGAAGAGGCCACAGCTGCGCCCATAGCAATAAACATAGGGATTGAAACCAGCGTAAAGTTTGAGAGCCCAGAGAAAAATAGCTCTCCAGTGAAAATGAGGCTGTCGGGGCCCTCAAAGATGGCTAAAAAAAATAGGGAGACCGCTGTAAGGCCGAATGCTACAGGGATACCGCTTCCAAGAACTAACACAGTCACAAGCCCGATCAAAACACCGATTTCAATCGGACTCATTTATTTTCTCACTGTACTTTGAGTGTCAGTATCAAATTTCCTGTCCGCGGCAAAAGAAAGAATATTCACTAGGTATTGAAGGGTAAGCACAGAAAACCCGACTACCAGAGGAAGAAGTGGTATCCATAAGGGGGGTGCCCAAATAGATTCTGTTGTCCAATTTTTTGTCCAGGCCTCATGGAAGTACACCCAGCTGCTCCAAGCTAAGATACCGCAAGCAGCCAACGCAATTGTGGATGAGAAAATGGAAAGGAAGTGTTTTCCCCTTGGTGATAGGTAGTGTGGTATCAGATCAACATTTACATGCCCGCCCTTCAATAAGACATAAGGGCTTCCCATGACAGTAGTGGCTACAATTGAAAAGGTAACAAATTCGGTTTGCCAGATAGTAGAGGCCCCGATCAGATAACGAATTAGAACCATTTCGCATACGACTGCACAGGCCGCCCCAAGGCAGAGTACGGCAAGCACACCACAGGCCCAGGAGAGCCAGTTGACACTTCGCAGGAGCAGGTTCATATGCCTCAATCTATTGCAAGAGCTTGATCGATTAACTCAGCTCCACCAGGTACTTCTTCAGCAAACACTCGGTAAGAGCTTTCTGCAGCAATCTCTTTCCACGCTTGCGCTTGTTCAGCATTCATATGAACAACCCGGACGCCGGCATTTAGATAGACTTTTTCCATTTCGGCATCAAGCTTTTTGGCTTCCTGAAAAAAATAGTCCTCAGCCAGTTTTGACGCACGCCTCAATATCGATTGCTGTTGGGATTGCAGTTTATTCCAGCTTCGCTGCGCCATGAGAACGGGCTGATACATAAACCACAATCCATGTTCTCCCGGTGCAGTTAGGCATTGGGCATGTTCGTAAAGGCGGAATGTTATAAGACTTGCTGAGCTTGTATTGGCAGCATCTAGAACACCGGTTTGCATGGCGGTATAAATTTCAGAACTTGGCATCGAGGCAATCGAGGCTCCGGCGCCAGCTAGCATTCTTTCAAAGGCTGGGCCCGCCCCGCGAGTAACTAATCCCTGTATATCGCTTGGCCAAAGAATACAGTTCTCTGTGCTCACAAAACCACCGGATAGCCAAGCATCCGCAAGTACAATTAAACCCTCACCTTCAATAATCTCTCTTATTGAGTCCATATAGGGTGAACTGTTTAGTCGTCGAGCATGGTCGTGATTCTTCACTAATCCTGGCATAAGAGTGGCATTGAATTGCGGGTGTCGCCCACTCGCATAATCCAATGGTAAGGCAGTAATATCCAATCGTCCCCTAATTAGCGCAGACCACTGGTCACCAGCCTTAAAGAGAGATTGCGCGGGGTAGATGCGGACGACGAGATCAACTTCAGCCACTTCAATTTCTCGGGCTATGATGCGAAACATTTCGTCGCGCACATCACCTGTTCCACCGGGCCACTGGTGTGAAATTCTAAGGATAGTTTGGGCAAAAGTATCACTCGATGCCCAACAAAAGAAAATGCCAGCTAAAAGAGAGGTGGATAGAAGCGCGTTCTTTTTTCTCATGACTTAATTGTGCTGCTTAAACAGAGATGTCGCAAGGGACTTAAGCGGAGTGACAGTTGCAGGCAGCAAAAATAGTTAGTGTACAGGACTAATCAACGGCCCGAATACCAATCGTTACCTACCTTAAGTTTTTTTGAGATCGCAGGCACGCTTGGTATCCCAAGTAACCTTTTGGATTGAGATGCAGTCAACAGGGCAAACTTTCTCACATCTGCCACAACGGGTGCACTCATCCTGATCAATGTAAAGCAGTTGGTAGCGGCCCCGTGTTGAATCTTTTGCCCTTGAGTATCCTGAAATAAGTCCGTCTTGGTCAGTATGCAACGCATCAATTGGTACGATGCAATTTTCATGCGGCTTTACGTCTAGGCATTTATCGCAGTAAATGCATGCGTCATTATCAATTTCGAATTTGTAGTGACATAAATAGCAACGCACAGCCTCAACATTAGCTTCAGGGCCATTGTATCCTAGCTCAACTTCTTCCCGACGCGTTCGGTTTTCAGCGGGAATTTCCCTGGTCGGTTGACGTTCGATCACATTCATAGATGGTGTTCTGCCAGTTTCGTAGACTGATGTAATATGAGCCACTTCCATTAAGCGTATTTCACCCATAAGGTGCTCGTCTAGCTTGCGGGCGCAGCTTTTCGCATGCCCTATAGCATCTATTAAGCTCGAGGCGCCAATTGAATAGTCTCCAGCTAAAAATAAACTTGGATGGGTAGTTCGTTGAGCTACCTCATTACTCGACTCAACACGTTCATTTAGGAGATGGTGCTTAAGAGCACTATCTATCCAGGTGGTATCTCTCCGTTCACCATTAGCCGCAACAACCGTATCTACTATCACTTCGATCTCTCTTTTGGGAGCGTCTTTGCAGTAGTCACTTTGATCCGTGTTAGGCTTTTCGCAAAAGTCAAAGGTAATATTTATCTTTGTGGCCCCATTTAAATTAATTTTTTGGTAACTGATGGGATACATAGACGTTTTAAGTTCTATTCCCTCATCCTTGAGTGCCTTGAGCTCATTATTCGATATGGATATTTGTTTACGAGTTCCCTGGTAGTAGACCGTGGGGATAGAACCCAATCGGACTGCGGCACGAGCACAATCCATTGCAGTAAAGCCTCCACCAATTACAGCAACATGACGCCCGAGGGTCATTTTTGGTTCGGACATGTTGAATTTATGAAGAAAAATCAGGCCATCCTGAATGCCTTCGATTTTGTGATCCCAATTTTCAATTTGATTGAGTTCTGTGGTGCCTGCCGCAATAACTACGGCATCGTGATTATTTAGTAAGCTTTGAACCGAATGTTTGGCGCCAATGGATTGGTTGCATCGAATCTCTACCCCCAATTGCTTAATCTGCTCGATCTCTTTACGAAGAATCATGCGGGGGAGGCGAAACTCGGGAATCCCTTGATTCATGAAGCCCCCGGGTTCAGGGTGTTGCTCAAAGATAATTGCCTTGTGGCCAAAAAGCGCTAATTCTCGCGCCGTCGTGAGTCCGGCCGGTCCGGCCCCGATAATTGCTACTGTTTTTCCGGAAGAGCTAAATAGCGGCTTTAGTAGAACCGGTTGTCGTGACCCTAGATCACCCGCAGCGCGTTTCGACAGGCAAATAGCCACTGGTTGACCAAGGCCCTCACGGCCGTGTCGGCAGGCCGGCTCGCAGGGTCTGGAGCAAACTCGACCGAGAACTGACGGAAAAATATTGTCGACTAAATTAATGAGATATGCTTCATTATAATTACCGGCATAAATTTCCTTTAAGTAATTTGGTACGCGTGTTTTGGCTGGACAGGCAGCCTGGCACGGAATGTTCTTTTTTAGCCAGTCAATATCTTTCGGCTGGTTAGCGTAGCCACTTTGACGAGAGAGGGCAGCGTAATCAGGCTGGCCCTTATCGGGTGGAAGATGGTGATTGGTATCTGGGTCCTGAATCATACTCTTAAGGATTCTCTTAATTGGTGACCTTAGTTTATCTGATTGATTTGCTTCAGTCTTTGTTCCACGCAAGAAGGCTGAGCCCAAAAAAAATTCACCCATAGCAAATAGAAGATACAATGCATTTTTATGCATGCATGTAATCAATAAAATTCAATAGGTTTTACTATGAAGCGAATCTTTATAGGTATCTTTGGTTTGTTCTCCGTAATGTTTTGTGTGTCTTTGTTTGCACACGGGATTACCGGTCCTGATCAGGCATTCCTTCTAAGTAATGTGGGCACCCAGATTGGCGTATTTATTTATTTGGGCGCGAAACATATGGTCACAGGATACGATCATCTTCTGTTTCTTGCGGGCGTTATTTTCTTTCTTTATCGACTGAAGGACGTTGCGGTTTACGTGACCCTATTTGCTATTGGGCACAGCATTACCCTGCTTTTAGGTGTGCTTGGTGGTTTACATGTCAATTCTTACATTGTTGATGCCATTATTGGCCTTTCCATAGTCTACAAAGCTTTTGAGAATGTTGGCGGCTTCAGTCAGATGGGACTTAGGATCAATACTAAGGCGGCAGTACTTATTTTTGGTTTTTTTCACGGATTTGGGTTGGCAACAAAACTTCAGGATCTTGCTATTTCGGAAGAAGGACTGCTGCCAAATATGCTTTCATTCAATCTCGGCGTTGAAGTTGGTCAGCTGCTAGCACTCAGTGTAATTCTAGTCGCCTTTAACTTTTGGCGTCCAACTCAGAGTTTCATCAAGCATGCATACACAGTAAATATTGTGCTGATGGGTTCAGGCTTTATTTTAATAGGTTATCAGCTTACCGGTTATTTTCTGGCTTGAATGACGGTACCCTTGATTTTCTGCTCTTGATGATCTTCAGCGAATTTGGGGCATACCTGTGCTAAATTGTGGGCTAGATCGCCCTTAGTGGGAAATTTTGGCGCGGTGGCAGAGTGGTGATGCAGCGGCCTGCAAAGCCGCGTACACCGGTTCGATTCCGGTCCGCGCCTCCAATCAATTTAGGCTGAGGACTATGCGAATAAAGACAGCATTGATAGCTTTATCAACTGCATTTTTGATTAATGGCGCAAGCGCACACCATGGGTCAGTAACTAACGGATCGTTATACCGAGTGGAGGAACTAATCCAGCTCGAGGGCGAGATTACTGAGGTGTTCTGGCATAACCCCCACGTGCGGGGAAAAATGAAGGTCGAAAATGGCAACGGGAATGCGGAGACCTGGGAAGTGGAATTTGCTGGAGGCCCTCGTAGTTGGGAAAGGCGGGGGATGGTTACTGATGATTTTTTAGGTTTAGTGAAAGTCGCTGGGCATGTTTCTCGGCGGAATCCTCGGGGCCTTGGTGTAGTCCACATGTTGTTTGCCAATGGCCAGGAGTTTGCGGCTAGAGGCAATAGCCCAATTTATTCGTCTGAACTCGTTCCTAGCAATCGGCGACGACCAACAGTGGCCCAGATTGCAAGGGCAGAACAAACCGCAGACGGTATCTTTCGTGTGTGGGAGGGTAGCCACCCGGAGCCGGAGGAGGAGCTTCTTCGGGTGAGAGAATTTTTCACAGAACGTGGGCGCGAATTGGCCGCAAGCTATGATCCACTTGAAGACAATCTTGAGCTTGTCTGTCGGCAGGGTATGCCGGATGTCAATTTTGAACCGGTGCCCATGGATATTACTGACCAGGGGAATCGAATTCGTATCCGTTCGGAGGAATACAATATGGAGAGATACATCTACATGGATTCCCTGCTAGCACAGCCCAAACCATCCCCCACCGGCCATTCTGTAGGTCGCTGGGACGGGGATACGCTAGTAGTAGAAACGACAGGTATTGATTGGCCCTTTTATTCCGAAATAGGGATACCTCAGTCGGACCAAGTACGCTATCTCGAGCATTTTTGGTTATCAGAAAATGGAAATTTTTTGAACTATTCAATAGAAGTTACTGATCCAATTGTGCTTACTGAGTCTATTACTCTCATAGAAAGGAGTCGGGCCTGGACTCCAGGGGTTGAACTAGAGGGGCCGTACAACTGTATCTATGACTGGCAGGAATTTAGCAACTAGCATCTTCCTAAATTTGCCTAAAACAGGATATTTTTGCGGTAAAAATCCAGTTAAATCGTTTTAGAAAAACTGTGGTTCCGCTTTTTTTGTAGGGAGTCTCCTGACGCCCATATATGGTTTGCGGTCCTAAGGTGTATTTCTATACTTAATAATACACCTATCAAAAATCATATAATAACTTGATATTATTTAATTTATATTCATTTCAGAGAGCCTTTTTCTTGGCTTGGTACTAATTTATTTGAAAGAGTCGTCATTATCGGCGCCGAACGACTCATTTCTGGCTAGAATAGATGCACCAGAGGCCCGGGTGGCGGAACTGGTAGACGCAAGGGACTTAAGACTTTTTTGGGCACCCAGGTTGGAAACACTTGGTGTGAATGGGGTCAAATTCGGGGAAACCTCAGCTCGTAGAGGAGGTGGCAATCCCGAGCTAATCCCTGGTTGAGGCCGGGGAAAGTGTAGAGACTTGACGGCCCCCGCCTAACCCGTAGTACGTACTGCGGTATGGTGAAGAGAAAGTCCAGACCACAAATGCACCTGCATTGCGGGTTGCAGCCGCGAAAGCCGTAGTGGTATGAAAATCCCTCGAAGGTAACTTCGTGCCGGTTCGAGTCCGGCCCCGGGCATCTAATAGAAAAAAGTGCTGAACAGTATGCAATAATATAGTAGATATTGGCTGTTAACCTATTGATTTTATTAGCATGAGACAACGTGAATAATCAGACAGGCCTAAAATCTCGGAAAACATCGCTTGGACGATGCCGGCAGCTGTCTGTCAATATCCAAGGCTTGAAGCATTATGTGTTAGCTATTTCCATACTTCTTGTGGCTGGATGTGGTGGTGGTGACTATCAAGACGGTCTTGATGCATATAACCGAGGAGATTATTCGGTCGCGTTAAGGGAATGGCGCCCCCTGGCGGGCCTTGGTGAGGCAAGAGCTCAAAATAACTTAGGAATTATGCACTTAGAAGGCCATGGGGTGCCGATCGACTATAATGAGGCGATCAAGTATTTCCGCTTGGCAGCTAATCAGGGTGAGGTGCGAGCACAAAATAATCTTGGGCTAATGTTCCTTGAAGGCAGAGGGATCCCTGTTGACTATACGGAAGCAATGCGCTTTTTTCTTAGCGCGGCTGATCAAGGGGAAACATTTGCCCAAAACAATCTGGGATTCATGTATGAAAATGGCCTTGGGGTACCAATTGATACTGATGAGGCCATGCGGTGGTATCGCCGAGCGATCGAACAAGCGGGAGGGCAGAAGTTAGCCTATAACAATCTCGGCATGATGTATTTAAACGGAAAGGGAGTGCCTACAGATTACAATGAGGCACTAAGACTATTCCGTCTAGCAGCCGAACAAGGAGAGGCCGTAGCCCAAAATAACTTAGGGTTTATGTATGGCGCAGGCTTTGGTGTCGAAGCAAACGATAACGAGGCGGTCAGATGGTATCGATTGGCCGCAGACCAGGGCGAGGCATCTGCCCAAAATAATTTGGGGATGGCATACTTAAATGGTACAGGCACTGCTCGCGACTATGCGGAAGCGTTAACATTATTTCGTCTGTCGGCTGACCAAGGTGAGGCAATGGCCCAACATAATCTCGGGTTCATGCACGAAAATGGGTTAAGTATTCCAAGTGACGATGTGCAAGCCGTAAATTGGTACAGACTTGCTGCGGGGGCAGGCTTAGTGGTCGCACAAAAAAATCTGGGCAGGATGTATTCTCAGGGAAGAGGCGTACCAGTCGATAATCTGCGTGCCTATGCTTGGCTTAATCTCGCTGCGATAGGTGGTGATTTGGATGCCATGGAACAAAGAGCTGCGGTGGAGGAGTCCATGAATGCTACTCAGGTAGCGGAGGCTCAAATGCTTTCTACGGAGATATACGAAAGAATTCAAGCAGGTAATTTTGTTCAGGGTGAGTGAATTGCCTTAGAGGGCAAACATGTCACGAGGTAACCTTCGGCACCTTTTGATACATTAATTTCACATGGATATTTCTTCTGGCCCCACAAGACATATTTAACCGGCATGAATGACTGTTAATTTAGCACGCAGGCATTAAGTTTAGAACTATCTTATTGGAGAGAAGTTAGTCGGCTCAATAAACACTGACTCAATGTTACTAACAATACTCCCTGCCGCCTCCGACTCTATCATCACACGCGACCATTCGGCATCAGCACGAAAGCCAGTCCAGCTTTTCTGGGCCGCTTGCCGGCTACTGTGCTCCAAAAGGTAGATTAAGGTGTTTTCAGAATTAGGTGAATCTTGCGGTACCCAGTAACCAACATTGGTCATGCCGTGTTTCTCGAAGAGAGTCATCGTATGGTCACGGAATCTTGCCAGGAGGTTTGGCAATTTTCCTTCGGCCGCTGTGTACGTTCTTAACTCAAAAACCTTGTTGCTCTGGGCGTGTGCGTTGATAGTGAAATCAAAGTTTCGTCCAGACAAAAAACCTGAAATAAAAACAGCCATTGCCACAGCAGCAAGGCGAACAGTCATTTTCACGATGGATCTCCTTCTTTCTGTTATGGAGGAAAGTGCACAGAAGGACAGCAGTATATAACTTGAGATAGATTATTTCCGTAGAGTGTGCGCGAATGATTGCTATGCACAGGATGTATCTGCGACACGCTTCAGTAGTTTCCGGATTAAGCTGATAACATAAAGGTAATACATTTTTTTCCTTTTAAGTGAAGTTGTATTAGAGGAGGCCAAAAAATGAAGGCTCGGGTAATTCTTTTGGGGGGAGTTCTTTTCGGGATATTGTTTGGCTGTTCGAGTGACATCCCAAGTAACCAGCAACCAAACATATTATTCATAGTGGCTGATGACCTGGGATTTACGGACCTGGGTGCTTTTGGAGGTGAAATTTCAACACCTAATCTGGATGAACTCGCATTTGCAGGAGTCCGGTTAAATAATTTTCATACGGACCGGGCGTGCCAGCAAACTAGAGTCATGATGATGGCCAGTAGCGGAGTTTCCGGGGCACTGGAGTACTTCCCGCCAGCCGAAGGGAGTCGTGAGCGCAGGAACCGGCTGAGTTTAAATTGGGCCACTCTCCCAGAGTTACTTCAAGATGCTGGGTATCAAACCTTTATGGCCGGGAAATGGGATCTGGGTATAGAGGAGGGGTACACACCGGCAACTCGCGGATTTAACCATTCTTTCGTACAGTTAGGTGCTTCGGCCAGTCATTTCGCGGAGAACTTTTGGGATGACTATAGTTTGTATGAGTCAGATGGGGAGCCGGTTGAGTACCAGGACATGCCCGATGATTTCTACTCAACCAACTACTACACACAAAAGATGCTGGAGTTCCTGGAGTCGGATGCTGATCAAAGGCCTTGGTTTGCCTATCTTCCGTATACTACACCTCATTGGCCACTTCAGGTGCCAGAGGACGAGCTGGATCGTTACGCTGGCCAGTACGGTGAAGGTTATGATGCGCTCCGGTTGTCCAGGGTCAATAGCGCCAATCAACTCGGGGTTATACCGGGCGGGCTGAATCTGGAGGACTTTGAGCCAGTTGCTGCACCCTGGGAGGGGCTCTCTGCAGAGGAACAGGCAAAGTATTCCCGCGTCCAGGAAATTTATGCTGCCATGGTCTCAAACCTCGATACAAATGTGGGACGCCTGATCGCTCACTTAAAAGATAGTGGCCAGTTTGAGAACACGGTCATCATGTTCACATCCGATCATGGTGCTTCTTCCGGTGAGTACGGGCAAAGACCCACTACACCCGGTAGGGGGCCACAGATACCTGTCTTCATCGATAATTCTTTTGAGAACTGGGGTCGGCCGAATTCTTTCGTAGATCATGGGCAGGGCTTTGCTGAAGCTGCTACTGCACCTTTAAAGGGGTACAAAGGAAGGATCAGTGAAGGTGGACTCAGAGCAGCGGCATTTATCCACTTTCCTGATCTAGCCGTTAGTGGTTCGATCGACGGAAGCTTCATGACAATCATGGATGTGTTGCCTACATTTCTCGATATCGCAGGCACTGTACATCCGGGCCCAGGAGACTACAAAGGAAGGAAAATTGAAGGCATTGTTGGGCGCTCCGCTTGGCCTTATCTTAATGGTGAGGCTGATGCTGTTCACTTACCGACGGACTCCGCCGGGTGGGTACAGGGAGAATTGGGCGCACTGATAAGAGGTAATTACAAGATTACCAATGAAAGGTTGCCCGGATCTGATGGGTCAGTATCATGGCAACTCTATGACATCATGTCCGACCCCGGAGAGACTCAGGATCTCGCATTACAATACCCTGAGTTAGTATCTGAGCTTTTAGTTGAATGGGAAACTAATTGGCGTTGAGCTCACCCTAAATCAACTAAAACAATTGGAGCCCAACTGAACTATAAAAAAATCATGAAAAAAACAACCATAGTTATTATTTATAGTGTTATTTTTTTATTGTCGACTGGCTTTACACTTTCCTCTCATGCTCAGACTTCCCAGAGCGAAGCAACCAAAAGATTGATCAGCCGCAATAAAATGTTTAGGCCCCGTATCGTAGAGGTTGCGACAAATGTGTATACGGCCATCGGCTACCAGGTATCAACCAATACCATGATAGTCGGCGAGGATGGTGTCATCATCATCGATCCCGGCCAGGCACCTCCCTTCGCAGAACCTGTAATCAACGAATTTCAAAAAATAACTAATAAACCGGTTAAGGCGATCATTCTTACCCATGGGCATGGCGACCATGCCGGGGCTACTCCTGCATTCATGGACCTTGGGGACAATATTGAAATCTGGGCGCGAGCTAATCACGGATCAGAGATGCGGAGAACTTCAACGAATGGACTATCTGGCGGTGTTCGGCCATCAAACACGCAAGGATTCGATCTGCCCGCGGAGCAACGCCTCGGTGTAGGTATAGCGATTCCCCCGGCCCGTCCGGCTAGCGACATGATGCGTGACGGGGTCTCTTTTGACCAACAACAATCACCGCAAAGGAAAATGGAAATTATTAATAATTTGGTACTGCCAACGCACACATTTTCCGGGGAACGTCAGACTCTTTCTGTGGCAGGCGTGGAACTTGAATTAGTAGCAGCACCTGGTGAAACCGATGATCAGTTGTATGTGTGGTTGCCCAAAGAGAAGATCGTTTTTGCTGGTGATAATTTCTATCAGTCGTGGCCGAACGTCTACCCGTTGCGTGGTACCGCACGGCGCTCTGTCCGTAACTGGATTGCGAGTTTGAATAAAATGATAGCCGAGACTCCGATCCACCTGGTTGGTGGCCACACAAGCCCGATACTCGACAATGCATTAGAGGTATTAACAAATTACCGGGATGCGCTGAAATGGGTGCATGACCGAACAATCGAAGGCGCAAAAAAATTCATGACGCCAGATGAATTGGTTGTCTACGCTGCCTTGCCCCCAAGGCTAGCAGAGCTAGACTACCTTGCCGATTACTACGGAAGTGTTGAGGGCACAGTCCGTGATATATATGCCCAAGATCTCGGTTGGTTTGATGGCGATGTGTTAAGTCTCCACCGTGAGACGCCGATCAAGGAGGCCGAACGAATGGTATCGCTGGCTGGTGGTGTCGAAGTATTGATGGAAAAAGCTAAAGTTGCAATGGAGAATGGGGATCCGCTGGGCGCAGCTAAGCTTGTGCGACATGTGATTCGCCTGAGGCCGGATGACGGTGAGGCTAAATTGTTAATGGCGGACGCGCTCGCAATCATCGGTGAACAGACATTCAATGCACCTGTGCGCAATTACACATTATCCTCATCCAATCAGTACCGCCTGGAGGCTACCGAAGCTAACTAGGACTGCTGGGCCCCATCTAATTAAATTAAATATGAGGCCGGCAAAAATATGAAGCTTCCTAGTCCAGGAACACAACATTCTGTGGAGTAAGGCCAAGATGACAGACTTAGCTTATAGTGCTGCTGCTGAGCGAAATAAGGACGCTATTTTGGAGGTACTCAGTAGCGTGTTACCGGCTAAGGGTGAAATTCTGGAAGTAGCTAGCGGGACCGGACAGCATATTGTTCATTTTGCACAAAAACTACCTAACTTAATCTGGCAACCAAGTGATCCTGATCCGTCTGCCTGCGAAGCAATTGAAAGTAGGATACTTCGGTCGGGC
>CAJWKT010000012.1 GCA_913041665.1 uncultured Gammaproteobacteria bacterium
GGGCGGGCGGCGCGTTCAGTTGTCACTTGTCGTTATACACACTCTACACACTACAGCAGGCACGGTAGCAGGCTCGATCTTCTAAGATTTGATGTTGCAATCAAACTGGCCGGGACGGTAGAAATACCCGAGCTGCGCCGCCATTGAGGCGCAGCTCGAGCCAATGTTGGAAAAGGCCGGTGGCGTTGCGGTACATAGCGCCGGCTTTGGTTCTCCTGGTCGACCCGAAAGACAACAATCGGTGGAACAATAATCATGGCTTGGTCCGCTGGGACCTAATGCGGGACGGAGGGGTTTCTCCATCATGCGTTCATAGATTAG
The DNA here is from genome assembly GCA_913041665.1 of uncultured Gammaproteobacteria bacterium. Classification (GTDB taxonomy): domain Bacteria; phylum Pseudomonadota; class Gammaproteobacteria; order Steroidobacterales; family Rariloculaceae; genus CAJWKT01. The sequence continues at coordinate 322 of CAJWKT010000012.1, forward strand.
GTCGCGAATCATTCTGACGAAATCAGGGTGTGTTCCAACCGTGGAGGCGCGGACCATATTGAGATCAATTTCTTGTGCACGCTGTCTGGCTTCGGTATCTAGATCCAGCAATACTTCCAAATGATCACAAACAAATCCAATCGGTGCCACTACCACATCTCTGACATTTTCTTTTTTTGCCTCAGCCAGTGCGTCGCACACATCGGGGCCTAACCACGCCTCTTTGCCATAGCTGGCATTGTTACTTTGATACACCAAGCGCCAGTGTTGGTGGCCCAGCGCATCACCTATTAGCTGGCAGGATTCTTTTAACTGCTTTTGATAGTTAGTCTGATGCGCCATTGACTCCGGAAGGCTGTGAGCAGTGAATAAAACTAGTGATTTTTTTCTTCCCTTCTCGGGAATTTTTTTTAATGCATCTTGAACACACTCGGAGAAGGCTTTAATAAAGCCCGGGTGGTTGTAGCCTAACCGCAGCTTATCAATATGGGGTGGATTTTCTAGTCCGTGCATGGCCTCATAGAGGTCCTCTCGGTACTTGCGGCAACCACTATATGAGCTGAAATTGCTTGTAACGAAGGTGATAACACGCTTAACGCCATCAGCCATCATTTGTCTCATTGTGTCTGCTAATAATGGATACCAGTTGCGGTTTCCCCAGTAAATCGGCAGTTCTGGTCCTTGGGCATCCAACTCAGTTCGTAAGGCTGCAATGAGTTTTCGAGTGTGCATATTAATTGGACTTACGCCGCCAAATGCTTCATAGCGTTTTGCTATTCGTGCCCTGGCGGGCTCAGGAAGTTTTAGACCACGTAACACGTTGTCCAAGAAAGGAATGACATCGTCTAAGTTTTCGGGTCCACCAAAGGAAACTATTAAGAGCGCGTCGTATTGATTTGCATTGTCATCAAAAAGATTCTGCTGGCTCATATTTTCTTTGTTTTAGCTTGTTTGCTTTGCCATGCCACCTTTCCAACAAAGAATGGCCCCAGACTATCTAGATATTGGGACGTTTGTTCAGTGCCACGCATTTCCTGAATTACAGTAGAAAGTGGGTGCAAGTTTTTACCCAAGAGTCCTACGATGAAATCGTTGTCATTTTTATCAAGGCCGTGACAGGCAAGGCGGATATCGGAGGCAAGGCCCGCAGAGCCAAAGCGCTTACCCAAAGTGCCATGCTCAGCCAGGATCCGGCGTTTGTGACTTACGGACAATGTTTCAAAATTTTTGGCTCGGCGCAACGGGTACCATACTGCCCAACGCAAATCTGGGTTTGTGACTCTTTGTTGTGGGCGTGTAAACAATGTTTCGACCAGGTCCGTCTCATATCCAATAGAGTAGGTTCGTCCAAGCATTTCGAACTCACTCTTGCAGCACATATTAGAAAATGGTGGTTCGCTGAGTGTTCTCCGAAGATTGGTAACAAAGTAATCTGGATTTTCACTCATAATAAGGATGCCGATTCCTTGTGGGTCGTTGACATTGAGATAAAGTACGCCATCGGCACCTAAATTTTCTAAGGCTTTGATTGCGGGAGCAGGGTCTGTACAGGCTCCGAAGGCGGTAAATTTCATGAAAAGTCGCCGATCCAACGAGATTGAGTCTCCGTTTTTGTCGGTACCTCGTTCCCCGAGGTCCACATGGTGTCCTGTATTCTTTTTGGGGCTATCTGATGCACTCATTATGCGTTCCTTGTTTGTAATTCATAGTGCAATCAACAGTTAGGATTCATCATGGACCACTTCTACCAGCGCTTGAACACTTTCGATAGGGGTATCCGGTAGAATGCCGTGTCCGAGATTCACGATGTGACCGGTAGCTTTCACTTGTCTCAAAAGCTCTAAAGTTGCGGTCCGGGTTGGTTCAGCACCTCCAATTAAAATGGCAGGATCAATGTTGCCTTGAAATGCTATCCGGTCGCCATATTTTGCCTGTAGATTCGGCAGATTCTCTCTCCAATCTACGGCCAAGACGTCGGTGGGTAGGGTTGCGTAAGCTTCTACCAAATGCGGCGCATTTTGAAGAAAAAGGATTCTCCGTACATTGCTCTTTCCCACAGTGTCCAGCATGGCCTCTAAATGGGGCCGAACAAGTTGCTCCCAATCGGATCGTGAGAGCAAGCCTGCCCAGGAATCGAATATCTGCACCGCGTCGGCACCCGCTTCAGCTTGGCGAATCAAATAGCGTGCCATAAGCTTGGATAAACGCTCCAAGAGTAGATGTAAAATTTTCGGCTCTGTTCTCGCTAGTGCACGTAATTTGGGAAACCCATTTTTTCCACGTCCCTCAACAAGGTATGCGGCGAGTGTCCAGGGCGCACCACAGAAGCCGAGCAACGCAGTTTCCTTGGGTAATTCCTTCTGCGTGAGCTTAAGCGCGGCAATGACCTCAGGGGCCACTTCCTCAGGATCCGGATCATGGAGTGCTTTCACCGCGGCTAGAGTTCGTATTGGTTCGGCAATTTCAGGGCCTGGATTGAATTCGAAATCAACCCCCAGTGCTGGAATGGGACTCATGATGTCAGCAAAAATGATTGCTGCATCTAACGGAAATCGTTCAATGGGCTGCAGCGTTACAGTCGTCGCTAGCTCTGGATTCCTCGATAATTCCTTGAAACTATAACGCGTACGAAGCTTTCGGTATTCAGGAAGATAGCGTCCGGCCTGGCGCATGATCCATAGTGGACGCCGTGAGACTGACTCCCGTGCGATCGCTTGGGTGAGCAGGTTACTCATTAAAAGTCTCGGGTTCCATTGTGAAGCGGTAACCAATCCCATGAACGGTGTGAAAGTATTGTGGCTCTTCGGGGTTTTTTTCAAAACGTTTTCTCAAACGGACGATAAAGTTGTCGATTGTGCGTGTAGAAGGGAAAACCTCGTAGCCCCAAACCTTGTCTAGAATGTCTTCGCGCGGTACCACATCACCCGTTTTTTCCGTCAGCACTTTTAAAATCATTGCTTCCTTGTGGGTGAGCGCATGTTTGCTACCATCCCAGGCGTGCGCATGGTAGCTGTGAAAGTTAACTTCGTTATCGCCAAAAACAAGATGTTCTTTCTGTTCTCGGTACCAGTCCGTACGGCGCAAAATAGCGGCCACGCGCAACAGAAGTTCTCTTAATTCAAATGGTTTTGCGAGATAGTCATCACCACCCGCTTCGAGCCCACGTATGCGGTCACTAGTGCTTCCTTTGACCGTGAAGAAAAGTACTGGTGTTTGCAAGCCCTGGTCCCGTATTTGCTTGCAAACCTGCAAACCATCAAGTTTAGGCATCATTACGTCCAATATAATTAAATCAAAATTGGCCGCGTTTATTTTTTCAAGTCCCTCTTGTCCATCATAAGCAATTTCAGTGTTGTAACCCTCTGCTTGTAGGTTTTCGCTGACTCCATTGGCCAAATGGGTTTCGTCATCGATAATCAGGATGTGGGCAGGACTCTCACTCATGATTTGTTGCTCTCAGCTTTAGGCCTGGGCCAATTAATGGTAAAGGTCGCACCCCTGCCTTTTCCCTTGCTAAAAGCTTCAATTTTTCCACCCGACAATTTAACCAGTTCTCGTGCGATATAAAGTCCTAGGCCCGTGCCTGCCATGACCCGTCGCATTTCTTCTCCAGAACGGTAAAATTTCTCAAAAATCATTACCGAATCCTGGGGGACAAAGCCGATGCCATCGTCTGACACCTTTACTTCTACCTGATTGTGTTTAGCGCGCGCGGTGACAGTGATCGATTTCCCTCCCCCAGCAATACAAGCTTTAACGGCATTATCTAGAATATTTCGAAATACGCTTTCGACGGCGGCGCTGTCGGCAACTAATGTTAATTCCTCAGGTACTTCTTGTGTGATACGAATATTATGAGTTTGGGCATGTTCCTCGAGTTGAGCAATCCCGGCGTCGATAATATTAACTAATGAAACAGGCTCCATTTTAAGTGAGTGATGGCCTTCCTCCAGTTGGGTCGTATCAAGAAGATTTTCTATCAGCCGCAAGAGTCGGGCGCCATCTTGAAGAATTCGTCCGCCTAGCCGTTGAGTTATCGGTTCATCAATTCTCATCGTGAGGGTTTCTGCAGCGAGTTGCATACTTGCCAATGGACTTTTGAATTCATGGGACACGGCGGCAAGAAAATTTTGTTGTCGTTTTCGTAGCTGTGCATCGTGCCGAATTGTCCGAGTCAGTACGATAATTCCGCCAAGAAGAACTAGAAGGAAGAAACCACCCTCCCAAAAATACTGATTAATTCTGGAAGATTCCTCTCCTTCAATCTCATCCACAGCATTGACTTCTACTCGCGCGATCCCGGATTCGATCTTTAGGTGAGGCAGCAGCACCTCAAGTTCCGCGGTGGTCGGTGTTTCACCCAGAAAGCGAGTGACTACCTGAGCGTCGGAGTCATAAAGAACTACTAAGCGGTCTGTTATTCCGCGCGTGTAGGCTGCATGGTCGGTGATCCACCAAAAAACCTGGGCCGCCGAAATCAAAAATAGTACTAGAAAACCGATTTGCAATGCTTTGCTAGGGTCGCGCCAAACAATCATAGGGAAATCCTCTCGTTTAACACACTTTCTTTAATGCAGTAGCCAGGGTTTCGCCAAGACGATCAATATCCTGCTGGGTATGCGCCAAGGACAAAAAACCTACTTCATAGGCCGAGGGCGCTAAAGCTACACCCTGGGCTAATAACTCATGGAAAATAGGACTATATGTTTTGCCGACGTTGGGGTTGATGGCTTCAGCTGAACGGGGTAAATCGTTTGTGAGCCAAGCAATCCAAAACAAAGACCCGAGACGGCACAACTTAGCTGGCATGGGACTCTCGGCCAGTACGGGCCCGAGTGTGCTTTCGAGATACAACCCGAGTTGCTCCAGGGCATGCCATCCATTCTCCGATTTTAATAAACTCAATGTGGTTAAGCCCGCAGCCATGGCTACTGGATTACCGGATAAAGTACCCGCCTGATAGACGCCACCCGCTGGTGCAAGATGTTTCATAGTTGCTTCTGGACCTGCAAAGGCACCAACCGGCATGCCGCCCCCTATAACTTTTCCAAAGGTAGCGAGGTCCGGTATTACACCATAATGTTCTGCTGCACCACCTCTGCCAAGCCTGAAGCCGGAGATAACTTCATCAAATATAAGCAACACTTCGTATTTCGTACATTGGGCACGGAGCACCTCCAAAAATTGTGGTCTTTGCAATAACAATCCGTTGTTAGCAGGTACGGGCTCAATGATCACCGCTGCAATGCAGTCACCCTTTTCTTTGAAAAGTTTCAAAAGGGCCTCGGTATCATCCAACGGCAATACTATCGTCAGTCGGGTAAAATCCTCTGGTACACCGTCCGAAGAAGGTTTTCCAAATGTTGTAAGCCCGGAACCTGCTGCGACTAGCAAGCCATCTGAATGCCCGTGATAGCAGCCGGAAAATTTGACGATAATGTCTCTTCCAGTTACGCCCCTTGCCAAACGCACAGCGCTCATAACGGCTTCCGTACCGGATGAAACAAAGCGTACTTGCTCAATTCCGGGATAGGAATCTACTACTTCTTCAGCGAGCTTGATTTCTATACTCGTAGGTGCACCATACGAGGTACCCTGGGCAGATGCTCGCTGTATACTTTCAACTACTGCTGGGTGTGCGTGACCCAGAATCAATGGGCCCCAGGAACCAACGAAATCCAAATACTTGTGACCGTTCTCGTCTATCACTTGAGTTCCCTTGGCCCACCGGATGACAGGAGGTGTCCCACCCACGGCTCCAAATGCTCGCACGGGTGAACTTACGCCCCCGGGCAATACGATCTCGGCGCGCTTGAACCATTGCTCGGACTTATTTCTGGTTAAAGCCATTTTTTTTGTAATGCATCCCTGCAGTGATACGTGATGATCTGATCGGCACCTGCACGCCGAATCGCTATTAGATTTTCTCGCACGACTTTCGATTCTTCCAACCAGCCTTTTTCGGCCGCTGCCTTTACTGCCGCGTATTCTCCGGAGACGTTGTAGGCAGATAATGGCAACATGGTCGCACTGCGAACAGCCGAGATAACATCAAGGTATGCGAGGGCCGGCTTTACCATAACCATGTCGGCTCCCTCTTGCTCATCAAGCTCGGTTTCCCTGATTGCCTCAAAAATATTCCGGGGATCCATCTGATAGCTTTGCCGGTCGCCGTAAGCGGGGGCTGAGTCGGCCGCGTCCCGGAACGGTCCGTAGTAGGCAGAGGCATATTTAGCGGAATACGCCAGAATGGCTACGTTTTGAAAACCACTGTCATCGAGTCCATCGCGAATGGCAGCAACTCGGCCATCCATCATATCCGAGGGAGCCACTACATCGGCTCCCGCATGGGCATGACTCAGCGCAGTTTCCACAAGTGGCCTCAAAGAACTATCGTTATCCACCTGGTTGTCTTTGATCAGACCACAATGGCCGTGATCAGTGTAAGAACAAAGACATACATCTGTTATGACAACAAGGTCATCCCCAAACATTCTTTTTAAATGGCCCACGGCCTGTTGCACTGCCCCATCAGGATCTGCCGCCGATTCGCCCTCGGGAGATTTTGTACCCTCCGCCGTTTGCCCGAACAAAAGTACTGAGCGGATTCCAAGATCCAGATCCGATTCTACTTGCTTAAGCAAATTTTCAATGCCCATCAGTGAAATGCCTGGCATCGAAGGAATAGGTTTTTCCCCTTTTTTTGTGGGTAGCACGAAGTGCGGGAGGATAAACTGATTTGCCTCAAGGTGAGTCTCCGCAGTGAGATCCCTCATAGATTGGGTTTGGCGCAGTCTTCTTGGCCGGACACGGCCCGGTAGCGTAATCTTTAGTTTGCGCATGAGAAAGCCTCCAGAAGTCCCTGTAAGTTGCTTTGCTTTGCTTCTCCAGCCACTGCAAGTCCAGCTGCCAGAACAGATGCCGTGGTTGAAGGGCCAATTGTGAAGACATTCGGCGTGGTATCCAATTCAACTTGATTGGTAAGCCCTGTGACCGCAGAAGGACTCGCAAGAAAAATACTATCTGCGCCCAGGGAGGATATTATCCTTCTACGTCCCTGGTTTTTTTTGGGGATTGTTCTATATAAATCTAACCGGACACATTCTTTTCCTACAGAATTTAATTCACTTTCAAGTGTTTTGCCTGCATTTTCAGCTAGCGCTATGATGAGTCGGCACGGGGACTTTATCTTTTTCCCCAACTCTCTCCCAAGTGATATTGCTGTGCTTTCTTCACTAATAAAATCTACCCTGCCCAGCTTTTCTCCCGCAGTCTGCGCTGTAGTGGGCCCGACTACAGCTATTTTAAGCTTTTCCGGCAAAGGTCTTTCGTAAAGTGCGGCAAATGCATTCACACCACGCCTGGAGGTGAACACAAGCCAATGAGCGCAGGGAACTTCCTGCTCTAGTTTCCCCAGAATCGTTTTGCTGATAATTGGTTCGCACTCAATGCATGGAAAAATAATCGGAACTGCGCTCAGTAGCCTCAGTTGGTCTGCCCAGGACTCGCAATCTTCCTCTGCCCTGGTAATTAAGATCCGTCGTCCGCTCAATTTATCCACCAGTCAAACCCTTACCAGTAGATCTGCTAGCTCATCTGCAAGATCGCTTGGCTCAGCGCCCTGAGCCATTTTTTTCAGTATTTGTCCATTTTTTTCAATCATCGCGACCATCACGCTCTGGTTCTGTTTGTTTTCGCAGAACGAGCCAAAGGCCAATTCACAGCCCCCCTCCACGTGCGAAAGTAAGCGACGCTCTGCTTCAACCGCACCTCGAGCGATGGGTTCATCAAGTGGTGCAAGTGTCCGCCCGATTTCCGCATCATCACTACGGCACTGCAGGGCTATCGCGCCTTGGGCAGGAGCAGGAACGAACACATTAGGATCAAGCCGCACACACGTGAAATCAGCCAGATTCAGCTCAGGTGCATCGGTCAGCTGACTCGACTGCAGCCTCTCTATGCCTGCACTTGCTAGCAGAATCGCATCGTAGTGGTTTTCCCTCAGTTTTTGGATTCGAGTGGGTACGTTTCCACGCAGCGAAGTAACATTCAGGTCGGGCCGCATGTGCTTGACCCAGATTTGCCGGCGAGCAGATGCAGTTCCAACAGTAGCATTCTTTTGAATCGGCAGAAAACCTTCATCCGGGTCAGCTTGTTCGCTGCGAATCAAAAGTGTGTCTGCAGGATCAGCCCGGGTAGGCACAGCAACCACATGCAGTTCACTGGTGGAGCTTGTGGGCAGGTCTTTGTAGGAGTGCACAGCGACATCAATTGTTTTATTTATTAAAGCTTGTTCAATTTCTCTTACAAAAACACCCTGTGACCCGATTGAGCCGAAATAAGGTGCATTTGAAGCATCGCCTGACGTAGTGATCATTACCAATTCTGTTTCATGCCCTTGGTCGGCAAGCCAATCTGCAACAGCACTCGATTGAGTGCGTGCGAGATGTGACGCCCGTGTTCCTATTCGTATCTTCATGACCCGGTCTCTTCTTGCTGCTGCAACCCCCGATTTACTGCTGAACGGAGTTCACTGGCGAACTTGGGATCAAGGCCTTCCAGAAATGCATCCAGCGATCCTTCGGGTCCTTCGTAAAGAAGACCCCGCAAGCCCAGTGTCGGGATATGGGCGAATCGTCGCGCAAGGACCCGAGACCAGGACTCGATAGCCTCACGCTGTTTAGGCCCAAGGTCTTTGAGTTCCTTTTTAAGAAGTCGCTGGACACCCTCTTTTGCAGTGTGTTGGTAGCGTTGCTGAAGGACCCCAAAAAGTTCTCCATAGACCTGCTCCGCAAATTTTTCATGAAATCTGATCAGGGCATAATCAACAAGTTCCCGGGCCTGTGGCGTTTTATTTAAACGCACCAACCGATTGGCCTGTGCTTCCTTGGTGATTTCGTCCATCCCAATACGTTTAAGGGCGAGCTTGGTACACGCTACGGGGTCAATATCTGCAGGCACCGACATGTCAATGAGCAGTGGTGCTTGCCCGGATTCTGTTTGGGCGGCTAATCGTTCTAGGGTGGACTCCTTAATAATTGCATGCGACGAACCTGTGCACGAAAACACAGCTTCAATTCTTGGGGGTTTGCGACAGAATTCGTTGAGCGGAAGGCACAGGCAGCCAAACCGATCCGCTAAGATTTGTGCTTTATCAAGTGACCGGTTAATGATGATAAACGGTGTTTTCGTACTGGCAAGAGATTGGGCGGCCCGTTCGGTCATAGGGGAAATTCCAATTAATGCAGTTTGTCCCGGGGTTCGCCTTATACGCTCGCGAATATGATCCACGGCTAGTCCCGCCAGGGATACCCTCCCTTCACCAAGTTGGGTCTCTCCTCGAATGCGACCCGCTATCTTTAGAGATTCTTCAAATAGAAGTCTAAGTCTCGGCCCACTTAAGCCTATCTCTACAGAAAGTTCAGCACTGTTCCGCACCTGGCCAACGATTTCTGTTTCGCCCAGGCAAGCTGAATCAAGCCCAGCTGCAACCAGAAATAAATGCTCAACTGCCCCTTCTCCACCCCAGGCCCTCAGCGCGCGCTCTGCCTCTCCGGGGCGGGGTTTTTCACCGGTCAGCAGTTCATAGACTAAAGGCCGGATGTCCCGGGCTTGCGTACCAGCGGCATGAGCAAAAATAACCTCAACACGATTACAAGTTGCAAGGTAAGCAAGTTCCGCTAACTCAGCTCTTTTTGCCAACGCACGGAGGCGTTGTACCATCTTATTCCTGGGAAGCGTGTACCGATCTAAAGATTCACTGCCGTTTTTTTGCCAGGAAATTCCTACAATACCGAGATCTTCCAACAAGGACCTAACCCCATTACCAATTGAATTGAGTATTGACCGCAGATTAGGCTAATGCAATCGGCTTCACGTTTGTCACGATATTGTCACGAACCAAGGAATGAGCTTATAGAAACAATCATGCGTTGAAAGTTTTTTCCACAATTTCATGCATCGACTGATATTGTGCCCAGATGCTCCGGGCCATCGATAGCTGACCGTTTGTTCTGACTTGGTTATGCTCACTACAGGATTGGAATAGATGGGGATTCCAGCGGAAATAGTTTTCGACTAAAGCGTCTGTGCAGAATCGGGCCGCGAGTTCCACTGTAATGGTAAGCGTGGCGTCCGGGATGCCCCGCCATTCCTTCTCATGCAAAAAATTCGGTACACATTGTCCGTAACCTTCTACGGCAGCCCTGAAAATTTTGAGAGAAAAAGTTGAATTTAGGTCATCTTCGGTGCTCAGGTTGCACCAGGACCTCATGGCATCTCCCAACTCCAGGATCACGGGCATTCGGGTGAGGGTATCTAAGTCAATAAGACAAATTGCCTCATCCGTCTTTGAGTCGAAGATAACGTTGGAAATTTTTGGATCTCCGTGAACAATCCGGTCAGCGAGTTCCGGAAGGGCCGGCAATTCATCCACCAGATTTAAAACTTCTTCTGAGAGAGTTTTGATTTTTTCAAAATGCGGATGATTTTTGTAGCTGATTAAAGCATTTTTCAGCGTATCAATATGCCGTGCTGTGTCATGTACGCCCAGCCGGGCATTCCTAAAATTGTAGTCCAGGTCGCTAACCGCGTGATGGAATCGAGCTAGAAGGGCGCCCGCTTGTTTCGCCTGTTCGGCGTTTTCGATGGCGTCTCTGCTTACTCCATCGATGTAGGTCATCATTCTCCAGACCCCTTGATCTTCTTCGTTTAAAGACCCTTTAAGGGTAGGTAATATCCGTGGTGTGGAGAGGCCTTTGGTCGATAGGTGATGGGTTACCGCGTTGATGTCTTGATTAATTCCTGCGGGAAAAACGGAATGCAGGCGTTGGAGAACCAAATGCTCGCCTTCGGGCATTGTTACTAGCCATGTTTCGTTCATCAGTCCCGTTCCCAACGGTTCCAGTCTGGCTTTCTCAACACCAAATGACTGAAGCACTTTGTCACTTGGTTTATTCATTGTCCATTAGTATAAAGATACGATAGGCGTGCAATGGCGTTATGTTTCCTATCTCGAAGTATTGTTTTTTTGAGCCTGACCGAATGTACACCCTGAAAACGGGCGGGGCCAGTCAAACCGCTAAAACACTAGTGCTTTCAAGGGTAGAGCGTCTAAATGATTAGCACTCTCGGTGTCTAGTTATATTGTGGCTGGAATTGTTCTAGTCCTAGTGTTTAATCTAATTGTTCATTAAATTTTCTTACTATATTTCCAAAGTATTTAAAATCTAATTTAAAAAAATACTTCGTTGATCTATATCGATCTTCAACACAAGAAAATTGGACGGAACCTTCATTGCGAATTATTTCTTTAAGAGCATCTACATTTGCTTTATTTTTTCCATCCTGATCTATTGAAAAACTCTCGAAACCCTGCGCTGTATATAACGTAAGATTAAAAATTGAACCATTCTCGTCCTTAATCCTACATGTGACTGGATTACTATCTGAATAAACTCCTTTTACAGCATTATTTCCATTATATTCATAAAGTCTGAACGAAGGTCTTTCTTGATTTAAATCGGCATTACTTATAAACATTCTAACTCTCAGATCTGAATTAGTGGTTGCAGAATTTGAAAATAATCCCATCACAGTTTGAGAAATAAATCCCTCACCCGTTTTATCACCAAAATCATCTACATAGCTTCCATATGCCCAATCACCAGTTTTATTTAATTCTTCTATTCTTTTTCTTTCGTCCTCCATTGCTTTTAATTTTGCATCACATGCAGTTTTATATGTATTAATTTTTTGTGTAGATAAATCTGAGTAGTAAGATGTTGATCTTTTGCTTTCCAATGCTTCGAGTTTTTGATAACCCTCTAAATTTTCACAAGATTGATTTGCAGGTATTGATTTTACTTCAGCATACAAAGAGTCAATCTGTTTTTTTATCTCCTCTTGATTTGGTGCACAACTTACTAATAGAACGATTGAAAAGATTAGTAAGATTTTTGACATAACAAACTCCAAAATAGTTGAGGGGGGCTTACTGGAAATATCGTAAGTAAGTGGCGTAGCCTTTTTCGTGGAATGACTCATAGGGACCGTTTTTTATCTCTGTCATGACTTTCTATCTGTCTTGTTAGACGTTGGGGTTGTCCATCAACCGGCTTGCTTTGCGACGGATGCCGTTGTCATTCGAATGTTAAGTGTCGGCGAGCTGTTTCCGGGTCGCATGGCACATTTGAAAATTCATGGTCTGATACCTTGCGGTAAGAGCCTTCTTGAGTAGCAGGCTCAGCCAGATACACTGGATCCTCAATGGTGTAAGAAACTTGCATGCCAAAACCGTCTTCGGTCAAACGGTAGCGCTCGGTCACCCGTTTCTGTTCACTCGAATCAAGACCCCGAGTAGCACCCCAGGCAGTGGGTGCAAAGCCTGTGGTTTCAACTACTAATGTGCCATCCGGCTCAAATTTTCCGATGGAATACCCAAGAGCGTCCGGTTTGTAGGACGATGGCCGTGGTGGGCCATCTAGGTGTATTGTCCGATTAATTGGATGCTGGTCTTTTTCCCAAAAAATTTTGTCATTCTCTCGAGTCCATTTTGTACTATAAGGATAAAAAATTAATGCTGGTATGCCCACAGGCACGCAGTCGAGTTGAGGGTCATTTCTAAGATCATATTCCGCGAGTTGGGCTTGTCCTTTGGCGGTCACTGGCCAGTCCGTTATGCCGAAACCTCCCACAAGAGCTTGCTGCAGCGTGCTTACCCTTGACCACGTACCAGAGAAATCTGTCGAAGGTTCTGACGGGGCACGGTTTGGCCTGTTGCTTGCAGAACCGCTGGGAACCCGGAATGAATAAAATGTGGCTCCGTCCGGGCGTGTAACGTTGTCTATGAGTCCAAATTTTTTCTCCGGGTTCCGATTTGGATTGGCCACCATAATGACTTCATCATCCACCTTTATAGAATTTTTTTCCCAACCGTTGCCAACTAGTCCTGCAATCGAGTGTCCCTCAAAGGTCCATGTCTCTTTGGCACCATTTTCCGTGATGGTGTCTACTACGAGATACACATGCGGACTTTGCCAGGCTACTTCAGTGACTATACCCTTGGTTTCAAAGGTATCATCAAGCATAAATGGAGCACGTGAGTGATGCGATTGAACTAGTAGCGGAAGAAAAAAGCTTGTTACTGTGAATATAAACCGATACATAATATTGCATGACCTCGATTATCAAAAAGCGTTTTTAAAACACTTGTTTCAGAACAGCTGAACAAATTTGGTACCCTTTCTCTTATGTACTATGGTTTTGGTCCCTCATTGGTTTTGCCGAAAGGCCCGTATCTGGGAATTCCAGTTTTCCTCAATGTTCTGCATGGCATCAACTGCCTGGTTGTGTTTATCTAATACTATCCGGGATTGCTCTTCGCTGGGTTCTTCTCCATCAAGTATTTCAGAAAGGCATTCAACATAAATATTGCTAATTTCCATGTACGCTTTGATAGTTGTTTGAGCCTGTACCATTACATCCAGGGTGGAGCTTTCCCCCTCAGGAACCACTGGAAGACGGTCAGGGGCAGTGCAGCGGTTGGTTACTTGTGGAAGTTCGATTTCTTGAGCGACCTGCGGGAAATGTTCCCGATAAACCGCACGCGCTCCCTCGTAGTTCTTTTGTCGGCCATCACTGACCCGAAAAAAATCTTCCAGGGCCAGTTTAGCCGTGTTGGGCCGCCCTAATGTAATAGCATTTTCAGCTTCTGAAAAAAGCATATCAGGATCCATAGGGCCACAGGCGATCCGGTACTGAAGGAACCAATCCGCAGCTATGTCCAGGTCTCCATCGCGCTGCGCTGCCTCGATTTCGTCCTTTATCGTCTCGTGATGCGCCTCTTCCGGAAGATGGGAAAGGTTTTCCTCGGCGACCTGGTTGGCGTGATCTGTCACGCTTGTCATGCCTGTGACTCCAATCAGGGGTTGCGTTACATCTGACCGAAAACTTCCAAGGGCGCTGGTCGGTAACGAAGCAATGGCATCGAGCACATCCATGCCCCGCGTCACCGTACCAAACACGGTGTACCCCCAGCTTTCATCAGCATCTAAGGAGTCATTGTGTTTCAGGTTGATATAAAACTGAGAGGTTGCCGAATGCGGATCGCTAGTCCGGGCTGCTGAAATAGTGCCACGATTGTTGCTGCGGCCATTAAATGATTCATTCTCAATGGGCGCAGCAGTTTGTTTTTTGCGTAAATCCCGGTCGAATCCGCCCCCTTGCACTACGAATCCGGCAATAACGCGATGAAACACAGTATCTGAATAGAAACCCTGGTTTACATAGTCAAGAAAATTAGTTACATGTTTGGGCGCTTCTTCTTCAAGAAGCTCAATATCGAACCGACCCAGATCGGTACATACGGATACGTCCTTCGCATAGGCAGCAGGCTGGACGCTGCCCAGGCAAGACAGCAGGCATGCTGTTAATCTCAGCTTCACGGTTTTAATGATCCAGCTTTATTTTTTTATTACTGTAGGCGTAGATTACCCTTTGAGCGAGTTGTTCGCTACGCATCAGCTGGATTGTTTTTTCTGTTCCGCCCACCATTTAAGCCTTTCCGCGATATTTTTCTCATAGCCCTGTTCAGTGGGTTCGTACCATTTTTCAGCCCGCAGCACTTCAGGAAGATATTCCTGCCCGGCCGCATTGCCCCCTTCGTCATGATCGTATCGATATCCTTCTTTATAACCAAGCGCCTTCATGAGTGTGGTTGGGGCATTCCGGATATGGAGCGGCACGGGTTCTGCCGGATATTCCTTGGCCGCGTTTTGAGCCCGGCCCCATGCCTCATACACACGATTGGATTTTGGTGCTGCGGCGAGATAGATGATGGCTTCGGCCATGGCAAGTTCGCCTTCGGGAGAACCCAGGAAGTGATAGGCGTCCTTGCTCGAAAGCGCCATTGTTAACGCTTGTGGATCGGCCAGCCCTATATCCTCTACGGCCATCCGCACGATCCGTCTTGCCAAATAGAGCGGATCCTCCCCGCCCTCGATCATTCGCGCAAGCCAGTAAAGAGCGCCTTCTACATCGCCACCCCTTACTGCTTTGTGTAGGGCTGAAATCAGGTTGTAATGCTCTTCCCCTGTCTTGTCGTAACGGGCGACACGTTTTTCGAGTACCAGCTCTATGCATTCGGCTGAAATAGTTTTGGGCAGTGACGGTAGGGAAATGATGTGATCCCAAGTAGCTTCGGTACAATTTAACGCTCGCCGGGCATCACCGTCGGCGTAGCGTGTAACCAGGTCGATAGCATCTTCATCGATATTTGGCGACACAACACCGGCCGGCAGATCGTTTGCTAGCATTTGTATAGCTCTTTTGATAATCGATTTGAGATGCGCTGGCGTTAAAGGTTTGAGAACAAATACACGAAGGCGTGAAAGCAGGGCAGAATTGATTTCGAATGATGG
The DNA here is from genome assembly GCA_913041665.1 of uncultured Gammaproteobacteria bacterium. Lineage (GTDB taxonomy): Bacteria > Pseudomonadota > Gammaproteobacteria > Steroidobacterales > Rariloculaceae > CAJWKT01. Next base: position 15,741 of record CAJWKT010000012.1, read on the forward strand.
GTTTTCCGTGGTGGCACCTACCAGCGTGATTACACCTTCCTCAACCCAGGGCAAGAATGCATCCTGCTGGGCCTTGTTAAAGCGGTGAATTTCGTCACAGAAAAGAATAGTACTTTTGCCCTTGAGATCACGACGCTGTTGTGCTTCCTGAATAACGGCACGCACTCGTGGCAAGCCGTCCGTTACGGCACTGAAACTTTCAAAATTCCGGTCCGTGTATTTCGCAATGATTCTGGCGAGGGTGGTTTTTCCAGAGCCTGGTGGGCCCCAAAAAACCATGCTACCAACAGTACCGCGCTGTATTGTTTCACGCAGAGGCCTTCCGGGTTCGAGCAGATGTTCTTGCCCTAGGAAATCTTCAAACCTTGTGGGGCGCATGCGGTGTGCCAGCGGGATTTCCTGATCCCCAGTGTCTGGGAATAGGGGCTCTGTAGTCATTTGTGGCTCGAATCAATTTAATAGGCTAAGGATTATGATAACTTTAAAGTAATGAGTTGGTAGGTAATTAATTGATGTTTCCAATTCGTGACGACAATCCCCATTTTTTGGTTCCTTATGCGACCTACTGCATTATTTTTCTTAATGTTATTGGTTGGGTTTTTTTTCAAGGTATGGGTACAGAGCCGGCACTTTCAAATTCCGTGTGCCGCTTTGGACTCATTCCAGGAGATTTATTGCAAACAGTCCCCGCAGGAACGCGCTTTCAGGTAGGACCAAATAGTGTTTGTGTGCTGGGGTCCGTCCCGGGCTGGCATACCGTGATTACCTCTATGTTTATGCACGGTGGTTGGTTTCACATTGCTGGAAACATGTGGTTTCTCTGGATTTTTGGTAACAATGTTGAGGATTCTATGGGGTCTATACGCTTTGTAGTTTTCTATCTGCTTTGCGGCTTATTGGCCGCTGGGCTTCAGACAGCGATAAATCCTGAGTCAGCTGTTGCTATGGTCGGCGCATCAGGAGCGATCGGCGGGGTCATGGGCGCATACATACTTCTATACCCCCGGGTGCATGTCCACATGCTTATATTTTTCGGGTTTTTTTTCACCACTATTGCAGTACCTGCTGTACTAATGCTTGGCTACTGGTTGGTGCTTCAGCTAATTGGTGGATTTGGGGCTGTGGGTTCACAGGAGGGCGGCGTAGCTTTTTGGGCCCATATAGGAGGATTTTTAGGTGGCGCAGCACTTATATTTTTGTTTCGAAATCCCCGTTTATTGGAAAAACATCCTTATTATGGGTGGTCCCGACGGAGATTACCCACTCGGAGCTGGAAGAAAATAAAACGATACCAGTAACATGTACAGGCAGAATATTTTTGGATTTGGAGTTTTGGGCCTTAGCCTGCTGAATGGTTAGATTAGGGGATTATATTTAAGATTTTTTCTTTTTCGGTATCGTTATTAGGTTGACGCGAGCACGCTTGCCAAATCTCCGCTGATTCAGCTGTTCGACAACCTCTGCAACTGCGCTTTTTACAGCGCTTAGAGCACCCTGCCGGTAACCTCGAATAATGTTTGGGCCTTGTGCAATCACATAATGGTACCAGTCAGATCCTTCCGTTCCGGGTGGAGGATCTGTTTTCTCCACTGACACAATCTCGTAAGGGTTGCTTGCCGTCACCGATTCATCAGACATAGGACACTCCCCACACAGGACCAGTTTTGCCATCAGGCGAGAGACGAGGAAACGCGTAACACACGGATCACTCCTAGTATTGGTAACCTAAAAAGGGAAATAAAGAAGGGAGCTGATTGTATCCTGAAAAGACTCAGTCTCGGGAATTGTTTTGGATGGGGGCTCTCAAAGCTAAAAAAAGATCGATCGGACTTTAGTATTTTTTAAGTATTTATATACAATTAGAAGAATTTAAAAGCTAAATAAGTAAATTTACACGTTATTGATTCTATTTATTCGGATGCAGATTATTTGTTGGTAATTCCTCATAAATCCGCAACATCGGGCTGGCCCGTTACATGGTTTTCCTGGGTAGCTGGGATTCTTAGATTAGGTCAACAGCAAATTTTTTTAGAAGGTTTAAGGGAACGATCTCGAGCGCACGCCTATGTGTTCCACCGAGTACCACCCTCGGCGCCATTCCCTTTTTATGGGCTTCTAGCCAGCGTGCTGCGCATAAGCACCATCGGTCGCCAGGATACAGACCGGGGAAATTGAATTCAGGAACTGGTGTAGAGAGATCATTGCCATGAGCCTGTGAAAAATCCAGAAAATCCCGGGTTATCTCTATGCAAACCGTGTGAGAGCCGAGATCCTGATCTCCGGTATTGCAACATCCATCGCGGAAAAATCCTGCCATCGGGCTGGTGTTGCAGGTTTCCAGCGTTTCTCCGAAAACGTTAACAGGTCGGTCCATACTCAAGAGCTACCTTTATAATCCGCCGTGATTGCAGTTTTTCTACGAAAAACTTTACTGTAGTCCCCGGCCAGGTGCCCCCCCTTCCCATTCTATAATTTCGCAGTCATATTCAAAATTAAACTGGTCAGCATAGGTATCCGGCAGCTTCTTAAAGCTTATCGATCGGACCAATGGTTCGCTAAGGTATTCAGGGTCGTCCACCTTTGTAACTATTGTCAGGTAGTTAGAGTCATGCAAAAGAAAGTGTTCTGTCATGACCGCATTTTCGCTGTAAGGTACCCCATTGCGGCGATGGTAATAAGGCGTCATATGCGTAGTCGTAACCGTAAGAATCTCATTTTTCCAGTTGCCCACTGAATGACCTAAGCCTGTGTGTTCTTCGCTGGACGGCAATCGCCCATCAAGGTAAATTTTTCGCTCCTGCGCTTCTAGTTCAATTCGTATCAAAAGTGTGTCTGTATCTTCGTACAAAAACTGCCTGGCAAAGGGCGCCCGCATGACGTAAGCGGCACCATGATTTCTGCATTGATTTTCCGGCTTATAGTAGTCGTTTGGGTCAAAGGTCATTGCTGCATTAATTGCTTTTTCATTGAGCGGTAGCCCGCCAATTTCTCCTGGCTCAGGCCCCCAAAGACGCATTCGAAATTCTTCGTGTGGCAGCCACATCCAATAGCCGGTGAAATCGGGTGTCCCATCTTGGCCAAAGGATGCAGTCGATAGCCCAAACCCAGTCAGAAACGTGACCAGCAGGTAAATTGTTTTGGCTGTTTTAATCATTTTGGTAGATTCAAAAGATCATGTAGCTGTCTTGGGTCCATACCATATAGTAGCTGATCATCCGGCCTATAGAGCCCACCTGTTTGGCCAAGTCCACAGGATTTTCCCCCGTCTCTAGCAGGATTGCAGGTGACTATTAAATCATCTCCCGGTTCAATGGTGTTTTTATCTATGCCGCGGCCCATGAGGACCTGCATTGGTGCCATTTCTATATACCACTGTTCTGTTGTGCCACTGTCGTTTATGACTTCCAGAACTACAAAAGTGTGTGGATTGCGAAAAAGAAATCTATTCACCATGCCTTCCAATAGCCACTGCTGATCAACATCATAGGCACCTGGAAACGAATGGTGACTGTGTCCGAGCGACAGTGGAATTAGAAACAACAATACAGTTCGAGCCAGATAGGTCTTCATTGTATTAATCCTGGGCCTATTTTTAGAGTATACCTTGCAAAAATTATGGAGGGGATGGTTTTCGCTCGCTCATGCCTAGCCGTCTGATGAGGGATAGGATAGTCTGTCGCGCGTAATTTCAACCAGGAGAGTGAGTGTGGCGCGAATCAGTTACTTAGCACCTGATGAGGTGGAGGATACAGAAGCACGGAAGTGGCTTGAGGATGCCATCTCAAAAGGCCGGCCTGGACCAGAAAATCAATCAATCCGTGCTCATCAGACGGGTGTGATGCGGTCGTTTATGTACACACGAGACCTCCTCTTCAACAAAAAGACTCAGCCTGGCGTAGTTGAGCATGATCTCAAGGAGTTAGCTCGTGCCTATGTTGCTCTTAGTCTAGACTGTGATTACTGAAGCAACCAGGGCAGCGCCCGTGAGGCGCGGCAAGACCCGAAGCATCGACTCAATGATATTGCTAATTACCTTAAGTCAGACCGTTTCAGTGACCGTGAGAAAATAGCCCTTCGCTACACTGATGCGATTTTATGGAATCCAGCCCTTGCAGATGATGCGCTCTGGGATGACTTGCATGCTGAGTTTACGGAGCCGGAGATAGTTGAGTTTGGTTACTGGGTAGGATTTACGTCGGGTGGACAACGTTGGTTGCATACACTGCATTCGCGCCAAGGTGAATTAGCGGCTTACATGAATGAGAAAGAAAAAAAGATAGAAGGGTAATAAATCCTTAGACAACCCTATTCGGGCCGCAAGTTATTTCCCCCGCTGAGCGATTACTGGATGCGGAATCCAGACCTAGGGTTATATTCCGCACCGTCAGACCGAGTCGCAATTGTCCAGGCAGCCGCAGGTCTACCATCCTTCATCGGATGTCCCGATATATTGAGTCTTGTGCCAGGAGAAAAATCACTTTTACGAATGCCGGCACGCAACAAAGTACTCGGTCCCTCTGCCTCAAAACCCCAGGTAGTGACAGACCCATCCTCGTTTGTGACATCCACCAAAAGCCAGGAGTGTGGATTGGAGTATTGAAATTCCTTGACTACGCCTTCGACTGTGACTTCCTTTTCAAAGTCAAACATAGCCGCAGAATGATGAGCTACCGCAGTAGCCACTGTTAATGCACAGGTGGCGCCGAAAACAACAGAAATTTTTCTCATACCATTAATCCCCCGGACTCTTTTCTCATTGAAGGATAACTTATTGTCCTACAGCCATGACACTAATATCCACCCTTTTTCGTATAAACTCAATACTAGGTAAGCCTATCCGAGTGCAAAATGAGATCGATTAAAAGACCGAAATGCTCCATAGCGTAGAGTTATCGTGGATGATGCTATACAGACTGCATTAATCGTGAGGCTTCAACCTATGGTCTTGCTTCAGTGGTTTGAAGAAACTAGATTCTCCGATTGGGTGCTAACCTCGATGATCGGATTTCCCCTTATGCTGAGTTTGCACGCTGTTGGCATGGCTATTTCGGTGGGTCTTTTAATTGTTCTGAATCTTCGTTTGCTTGGCTTGTTTCGGGTTATTTCTTGGTCTTTCATGCTGCGCGTACTTGGACTCGTATGGTTGGGTCTTTGTGTTAACTTTCTTTCGGGGGTAGCGTTATTTTTGCCAAGGGGAGCGGAGTATGTACGAGATCCTGCGTTCATTACTAAAATGTTTTTGATATGTGCAGGCGTGTCAATTACTTGTTACTTACGGAAAGTTCTAGCGTGTAAGTCAGAGTCATGGCAGGCGAACAGAGGAGCGCCCCCGCAGCTAAGGTTTTGTGCCGTAGTTTCAATATTCGTTTGGTTCGGCGCCATAATGTCAGGTCGGCTGATTGCATATGTCGGGCCATTCTAGGAATGATGTATGGACCTAAATGCCGCAATGAACTGGATGTCCAAAACTGCGCTCTCTGGCTGGGTCACTGGGTCGCCATGGATCTGGCCTGGACTGGAAACACTCCATTTTTTTGGTCTTAGTGTACTAATTGGTGGCTTAGTGATCATGGATTTGCGCGTTATGGGCTACAAGTTCGGTTTACCATTGGGCGTCGTTTATCGGATTATACCGCTGGTTTTTGCTGGCTTTGCTATCAATGCGTGCACCGGGTTTCTCTTTGTTATGGGAGACCCTCACCGCTATGCAGTGAATTACGCGTTCAAGGTAAAAATGGTACTGCTTTTATGTGCTGGACTGAACGCCCTATGGTTTTCTTGGAAAATTTCACCTCAAATGAAGAATTGGACCGAGGATACCGAAGGATCACGCTCAACCAAATTCGTTGGCGCTGCCTCACTCATTCTCTGGTTCGGCGTGGGCATACATGGGCGCTTGATCACATTTTTCGGCTGAAAATGCATCTGGAGAACCCTTTGATGGGAGACGTCTGGTCCTCTGGGGTTGGTTCGATGATTCCACAATGTTAGCAAAGTAGAAGAGGTCCGTTAGGCAGACCTCTGACTTAATAGAAAAAATAATAAAAAGCTTCTTTCTGGTTGATATTCACAGTGCAGCCGGACTTTAAATAAAAGGCGCCGATGAAGGGCTACTTAGGCCCGATTGCTTCAATATTGAATAGCTATCTTTTCATAATTATATGAAAAATAAGACAAAAGTTTTTTCTGATGTTTTTTTGATCAATTTAACAAGGATTAGGGAGATAGTTAAAAAGTGGTTTGATTTAAAGAAGATATCCACAAAGTTATCCACAGATTTTGTGGATAAATTAATGTCAGCGACTGGCTTCACTTAGCCTACCTTGAATTGCTCACATGAATATCGGTAAGGACCTTATTGGAAAATGAAGCCTTGGTTTTTTATTTTTTCCCCCATCTAGATTCTGATTTTATGTGTCCTACAAACCCCAATGGCGGTGTAAGATCAGATAAAGCATTCAGAGAACTCGGGAGATTAGAAATGGGCCGAGCTATTTTGGGTATCAGCGCCTTCTTTTTCTTTGTAACGTGTTTCGGACAGAGCGTTCCTGAGATGTCTGAGCCCGACCGCGCTCAGGTAAGGGAGGATATGACTCATGCGGCTAGTTTACTTTGGTCAAGCATCTCCGGAGAAGCGTCCCGAGTTGAAAATCTAGTGCGCTACTCTAGACAGGATCTCCTCAGCCTGTCCCTCCACGATGAGGCAAGACGGGATTGGGTGTACTGGCCTAGAGAGCGAGTAGGCCTACCATTGCAGCTGATGTCGGCTGAGCAGCGGGTCATGGTCCAAGACTTGCTGACATCGATTCTTAGTGCTTCGGGTTATCTCAAAGTTGTACACATCATGCAGCTTGAGCAGATTTTGGCTGTGCTGGAAGATTTAGGTTTACCACGGGGAGTTCATCATTATGTGATTGCTCTCTTTGGCCGTCCTTCTATGGTTGAACCGTGGGCCTGGCGCTTTGAAGGACATCATGTGTCATTAAGCGTTACAGTGTCTCCGGATGGAGTCCGAGTCACCCCTTCCTTCTTGGGGGCAGATCCGGCAGAGACGATTACAGGGCCGCTAGCAGGCTTCCGCCCTTTGCATGCGGAGGAAGATCTGGGCCGGCAATTAATTCGCTCGATGAGTCAAGCCCAGCAAGCCCAAGCTATTCTCTCTGCGGTTGCACCGCAAGATATTTTTTCCACTAACCTTGATATGGGGAGATCAAGGAACAAGGATCGGAGTATCTGGGATGACTGGAGGAACACTTTAAAACCAGAGGGTATTTCGGTCTCGAGTTTGGGTCAGGGCCAACAAAAGTTAGTTAGGCGCATCTTAGAAGAGGTTGTTACTCGATATCGCCCAGAGATTTCGATGGCTTATCTTGAGAGTGTTAATCTCAAAAAACTCAGTTTCGCATGGATGGGGAGCTTGGAAAAAAGGTCTCCGCACTATTACCGAATCCAGGGTGTGGATTTCGTATTCGAGTATGACAATGTGCAAGATGGCGGTAACCACATCCATTCGGTTTGGCGCAGCCTCACAGGTGATTTCGGCGATGATATTTTGGGGCAGCATTATCGCTTATCACACGCTCAAGTTGATTAACCAAACCATCAATAAGCACGCATGTGATCATGTTGCAGCGCCGAATAAGAGGTTAAGGACAGGTGCTGCATGGGTGGGTTGTTAGTGATTCATTCTAAAGGCTCAGCAAACGTATGCGTTCTGTTATTCGAAATCCACGGATGATGCTCGGATCCAGAGCCATTCCTGCCGTGTTTTTTCTTCTGCCCCTAATAGGCTTGACTCAGGGGGCATCCATAACGCCTGCACCTGCGTTTTCAAAAAACGAACTAACTAAACTACCTACTAGCGGTTGGTTAACAAATGGGGGGGATCTTTACAATCGGCGTTATTCGCCTCTTACTCAAATCAACCGCGGTAATGTTGGCGAGCTAAAGGGAGTATGGAGAACACACTTAGATGGCTCGGGTATTGGTTCGAAATATTCAGGGGAGGCACAGCCAATTGTTTACGCAGGCGTGCTCTACATTGTCACCGGAGCAGACGACGTGTTTGCCATAAGTGTTGAGACAGGTGAGAAATTATGGACTTACAGAGCTGAACTCGATCCCAACATTTCAACAATCTGCTGTGGCTGGACAAGTCGAGGCGTAGGGCTGGGCGAGGGAAAGGTATATCTTGGTCGGCTCGATGGTCGGCTTGTCGCTCTGGATCAACGGAATGGCGAGGTGATCTGGTCTATTCAAGCTGAATCTTGGGAGGAAGGCTACAGCATTACCAGCGCACCGCTTTATTACGATGGGTTAGTGATTACGGGTTTTGCAGGAGCGGAGTACGCTACGCGCGGCCGAGTTAAGGCTTATGATGCCGACGATGGTAGTCTGGTGTGGACCTTTTATACGGTGCCTGGCCCCGGTGAGTTAGGGCATGATAGTTGGCCACAGGACAATGAAGTTTGGCGTTTCGGTGGCGCAACAGTCTGGCAAACTCCGGCGGTGGACCCTGATTTAGGTCTCCTTTATTTCTCGACCGCCAATCCCGGACCTGATTTTAACGGCGCGGTGCGCGCCGGGGATAATTTGTTTTCTGCATCTATCGTCGCGGTTGATGTCGCAACCGGTAAATATAATTGGCATTACCAGCAGATCCACCACGATTTGTGGGATTTTGACTCCGCTAATCCGGTGGTGCTTTTTGACTTGGAATTGGATGGAGAGTTACGTAAAGCGGTTGCCGAGGTTAATAAAAACGGCTGGGTATATATCCTTGACCGGATAACAGGAAAACCACTGATTGGAATTGATGAGCGCCCTGTTCCCCAGGATCATAGGCAGGCAACGGCTGCGACTCAGCCGATACCCATCGGGGACCCTGTCAGTCCTTTAACCATCGATGTTCCGCCGGAAGGTTACACACTCACTCATGAAGAACACGTTTACGTTCCCTTTTGGACGGAACGAGTAGTGGGTAAGCGGGGTGGGGCCAATTGGCCGCCAAGTTCGTATGCTCCTCCAACACAAACACTTTATGTTTGTGCCAGTGAGAGACTGTCTTTTTATGAGACCAATCCTGATGCGACCGAAATGCCGGAGGCAGGAGAGCGCTACATGGAGGGACGTTTTGGGGGCGTTGCCTCGTTGCCGACGACGGGTATTTTGGCCGCCATGGACATGAATACCAATCGTGTTTTATGGAATCAGCGATGGGCTGATCGCTGTTACAGTGGCTCGGCAGTGACAGCTGGTGGTCTTTTGTTCATAGGTCGCAGCGATGGGCGTTTTATGGCTTTTGGTGCAGCGAGCGGCATGCCGTTATGGGAGTTTCAAACAGGCGCCGGGGTTAATGCTCCGCCCAGTGTTTTTGAGCATGATGGGCAGCAGTACATTGCAGTGTATTCAGCAGGAAATTTATTTGCAGGTTCTGCCCGAGGTGATAGCGTATGGCTTTTCTCGCTGAATGGGACATTGGGACCAGTCAATGCTCCGGTACCCGTGATAAGTAACGGACGTGGTGGACGTGGTGGACGCGGTGCCGTTGGTAACGCAGATGCGGGCCGAATGCTTTATGCGCAAGCTTGTCTGCCCTGTCACGGAGCGGATGGACAGGGGGGTCACGGCGCGGGTGCCGCGTTAACGGTGCCCCAGGATTTGACGGCAGTTATACAGGTCGTGACTGAAGGGGCAAATGAAATGCCTCCCTTTGGCGGCCAGATGACAATTGAGCAAATCCGTGATGTGAGTACTTACCTTGTGGAAGAGCTTCTACCATCCGAATTGTGAGCTTGTTGTGATTAGGTGGGTTGTTAGTTTTGCCACTATCGCCCCATTTGGATTCTAATGGATTGTGTAGGTCATGTTGACGTAATAGAACAGTGCATTCTTATTAAGCTCCAAGTCCTTGAGGTAGGACCCAGCGAAGAAAACGCTCACACCCGTAAGTAAGGCTAGCCGCCCTGAAAATAGTGGTACCTGTAGGGCAACATCAATTTCCTTTCCCACGTAGGGATTTACATTTTTAGTTGCAACTCTGACAGGCGCGAGCCCAGCATGATACCAAGCGTCTGTGTCTTCCTCAGACAGCCAGAATGTATTCCAGCCGATATGGATTCTTGTACCCCTCCCGACTTGCTTTGAGTATCTGAGCTCAAGATTCTTAACATTCTGTAGTGAGAAGAGGTCCATATAGCCATAATAGGGGTGGTTCGAGGGGTAGAGATTATCGAAAGTGCCATGTTGAGTGTCGTTAGGATCGGAGTCACCGGATGCGAAGCTGTAAGCGAGGCTGAGGTTACCGCGCTTGAAGTTGTGTCCGATTTCCCCATGTATCATCCATGCTGAGTGTTCCTTATTATCAAAATTTCCAAATTGATAGGCTGCCTGAAGGTCGGGCTGCCACCACAGATCTTCATTGGTGAAACGCATGCCGATAGTGCTGACTTCGTCTCCAAATTGCCTGTTCTCTCTGTGGTAAAGCCAATACTGAAGCTGACTATCTTTGAAGGTAGCGTTATCCGCCACAAAGGCACCATGAAAACTACTATCTAAATATCGATTGCCAGCCCTGGTTTGGTCATTAACGTTTTTTGGGTCTATTGCAACTGGCCGGCTCAGAAACATATCTACCTGTCTTTTTTCGGAACTACCCCATGTGAGCCGAATGCCATCACTGACTCTGGCTGTATTGACCCATTCGAGTGACGCAACCAAACGGCCGTCGCCTAATTGAAATTTTTGCCTACCAATCAGGAGATTTGTATTTTTTAGTTTCCAGTTCCAATTGGCTTGGTGAATATCCAGATGATCCTCGAACACATTGGCTTTGGCATTACTATTTACCGGAGGATGGCCCCGTGAGCTCTCGCCGGCAACTCTTGCATCTTGCAGTTCAATATAACCCCGGTGTCCTTTAGGAGTGGTGTAACTTGCATGCAGCCGCGTCCTGGTTAGCACATAATCTTGCGAGGAGTTATCAAAATTGAAGTCCTGTTTTTTTTCAAGCCGGCTTCTTATGGAAGCACCCCACTGAAAGGCATTGGTCGGTTGTTGTGTGAGCGTGGTGTTAGTGGCAAGGTTAGCTGGGAGCGCTTCCGAGTGTGGTTCAGCCACAACTTGGCAAGATGCAGTCCAGTAGACTAATGCAGCTAATGCCACCGTCACATTGGAGTTTTTGTTGATTTCTTTTAGACCCGTAATCCGAGATTGATGTTAGGGAAATGGAGCTTCTGCAATTCCAAGGTACTCTTTTTGTATGAGCGCGTCATTTCGAATAGCGATTTCGGAAGAGGACCTAACCAAAGCCATGGTTGTTCGTGGAATCGTTTTCTGCGGTGAGCAAGGCATCCCATACAAAATTGAGCGCGACCAACTAGAATCAAGTGCTGTCCATGTTCTTGGAGAGATCGGAAGCGAGCCTGTAGCTGCGGGGAGGGTTCGGTTTTTAGATGGCCACGCTAAACTCGAGAGGATCGCAGTTCGGGCGCCCTACCGTAGCCAGGGTATCGGTCACGAGTTGACAGAATTTCTCGTTTTTGTAGCGCGTGAGCGTGGCTATACGACTTGCCTTATGAACGCGCAAGCTCATTTAGAAAGCTTGTATGTGGAGCTCGGTTTTAAAGCAACTGGAAAAAAATTTCTTGAAGCAGATATCGAGCACGTACTGATGACTCGAGAGGATTAAATCGACCGGAAAAAATGGCAAAGCAAAAAGTTCCAACTGGCAAAGCCCTAAACCAGGCAGTAGTAGTGGTGAAGCAGTTTATAAAGGCTGGCGCAACGCCTGGCGCTGCAGTATTTGTGGGGCGACATGACCGAATCGTGCTAGATCGTGGACTTGGACATTTGAGCTATCGGGATGATGCTCCGCCAGTGACGTCCGAGACCATCTACGATCTCGCCTCACTGACCAAGGTGCTCGTTACAACGACCCTTGCGATGCTGTATTACGAACGCGGGCTGCTGGATCTCGATGGGCCGGTTAAGGACTATATTGCTGAGTTTCATGGTGGCGATAAAGATCAGGTACGCATTAAAGATTTGTTGGCTCACTGTAGTGGGCTGGTGTGGTGGGTAGATTTGCACAAGCGGTTCGAGGGTAAGACACCGGATGAAACCAAGGTGAAATATCTACAAGCGATTTGTGAAATGCCACTGAATTATCCACCCAGAACCCGGGCCGTCTATTCTGATCTTGGATTTATCCTTCTCGGTGAGATTTTAGAGCGGATAGGTAAAGAGCAGCTGGATACTTTAGCGAAGACTTGTATTTTTGAGCCCCTTGGTATGAGTGAAACTACTTTTCGACCGAAGTTTTCTGACAATATTGCTCCTACTGAGGAGGATGAATGGCGTGGACGTATCGTGCAGGGGGAGGTTCACGATGAGAATGCTTTCAGCCTGGGTGGAGTTGCACCCCATGCAGGGGTTTTTTCAACCGCTCGAAGCCTTGCACCATTTCCGCGTATGTTATTGAGCGGGAGGGATGGTAGCGATAAGTCTTTACTCAGCGCTGGAGCTATCAAGCACTTCACATGCCGCGCGAATCTCGTATCCGGTAGCAGTAGAGCGCTTGGCTGGGATACACCAGGCGATGAAAGCTCTTGCGGTCACTATTTCTCCGAGTCTTCGTTTGGCCATACAGGATTCACCGGCACGTCGCTATGGATTGATCCTGAGCATGATGTGTTTGTGATATTACTGACAAATCGTGTGCACCCAAGAAGGGATAATCAAAAGATCACAGCGCTGCGGCCTGCTTTTCACGATGCGGTAATGACGGCTCTAGATATGACAGCCTCTTAAGGTGTGCGGAGGGCCCGCGCACCAGTTTGCATCCTGCATACTGTTTTGCAGAAAGGCGCTCATCGTAAGACCCTTAGTTCAACGAAACAAAAATTGAGATCTGCTTGTAAGAATTGGACTCAGACCGTACAGTCGACACACTTCATTGTGCATACGAATGGAAATTTGGGATGTGAAATGAAACAAACTACCACTCATCCACTATTTTACATGCTGGTTTGTTTCGCTACCGTTAGTAGCGCCTTTGCACAAGATGGAGACATTGATAGAACACCCGAAAATTGCGTTGTTGTTCGGGATATCCGTCGCACGACGGTAGTGGATGAACACAGCATCCTATTCTACATGCGTGGTGGAAAGATCTATCGTAACTATCTGCCCCGCGCTTGCCCGAGTTTGGCCCAACAAAAACGCTTTATGTACCGAGCATCTGTTGGGAGGCTATGTGATGTTGATTGGGTTGATGTGATCTACAGTTTCGGTGGTGGTCTTGATAGAGGCTCCTCTTGTGGTCTGGGAAAATTTTATGAGATCAGCGAAGAAGAAGCGGAGATACTTAAGACTGAACCGGGAGATATTCCGAAAGAGCCGGAAAAAGTGGATCTCAAGCCAACCCAGCCGAATTAGTATGGGCAGCGGACTCTAGGGGGCAATATGAAATTCTGGAAAAAAAAATCTGATACCACATCCAAAGATCTGCAGGCTGGCGTAAACCGTCGCGAGTTTCTGACCGCCGCTACTGCTACTGGTTTGGCTACGGCATCACTCGGTCAGTCCTCCTCCAAGGCCCAGGCGCAGGTAGGCCGCGGTGTAGCCGTTGGTGGGCCAGGGCCCGTGGTGCCGACCGAGGGGCAGGAGGCGCAAGAATTCGATGGCTATAGCGCAGAACAAGTAGATCGCTACTTCGTCAAGAATCCGGCGTCGGATTTCATGGTCGACGTCATAAAGAGCCTGAACATTGACTACATCGCCACGAATCCCGGCTCCAGTTTTCGTGGCATCCAGGAATCCATCGTTAACTATGCGGGCAATAGCAAGCCCGAGCTTCTCACCGTCAATCACGAGGAGATTGCCTGTTGTATGGCCCATGGGTACTTTAAGGGTTCTGGTTCTGAAAAGGTGATGGGCATACTTGCTCACGGTACTGTTGGACTCGCCCATACGCCTATGGCGGTGTACAACGCCTTTTGTGACCGGGCACCCATGATCATCATCGCGGGTAACCACATCGATGCTGGCGCCCGGACCCCCGGTGGTACTAACTGGTGGCACTCGGCACAGGATATGCCGAAGATCCTACGTGACTTCACGAAGTGGGATGACACTTGTCATTCGTTGACCCACTTTGCGGACTCTATGGCGCGGGCTTACCAAATTGCTACCACGCCTCCCATGGGCCCGGTCGTGATCGTGGTGGATGCGGATCAACAAGAGGAGGAGATGCCGGTGCGTCGGCCGCAGATTCACCGGCGGCCGGAAAGAACGGCACCTCACGCAGATGCCAACGCTGTTCGGGAAATTGCCCAGTGGCTGGTGGAAGCCGAGTTACCGGTGATCACGGCAGGCCGCATGGCGCATAACCAGGAGGGTACGGACCTATTGGTCGAGTTAGCGGAGCTTTTGCAGGCTGGGGTGTCCAACAGTATGGCGCGCATGAATTTTCCTAACACCCATCATCTCTCAGTCGGTTCTGGCGCAATAGGCCAGGCCGATGTGGTACTTGGGCTAGAGGTTGGAAACCCCGGAAGGACGCGGCAAGACGCCAGGGTCATTACCTTGGGCACGGCGGAACTGTTCCTGAAGACGAATTTCCAGCATTTCGGGAAATACTATGCCCCGGATTTGGCCGTGGCAGGTGACGCCCAGGCAACCTTGCCAGCACTCATCGAGGAGGTGAGGCGCTTGAGAGGCAAGATCAGCAGATCCGCGCTCGAGAAGCGGGAGGATCATTGGCGAGAGACACATTTAGCCACCCGCAGGCGGGATATTGAGAATGCTCGCCACGGCTGGGATGCAAGTCCCGTATCCACGTCGAGACTCTACGGCGAGCTTTGGCAGGTAGTGAAGAATAAAGATTGGGCCATGGTCTCCAACGATGGATTCCAAAGTAGCTGGGGTAAGCGCCTTTGGCCTATGACCAAGTATCATCATTTCCACGGTTCCTCAGGTGCCGCTGGCATCGGCTATGGTGCCCCTGCAGCGGTGGGTGCTGCCTTGGCTCATAAGGAACATGGACGTTTCGTTGTTAATGTGCAGAAAGATGGTGACCTTATGTTTTCGCCGGGTGTTCTGTGGACAGCCGCACACCACAAAATCCCGATGTTAAATGTGATGCACAATAACCGGGCCTACCATGCGGAGCGTATGATTGTTCAGCGAGTAGCCAACGCGCGAAACCGGGGTACGGCGGAGTCGAGCAGGATCGGTAACACCATCGATAATCCGGCCATCGATTTTGCCAAGGTCGCAGATGGTTTGGGCATGTGGTCGACGGGCCCAGTGACCGACCCTAATGATCTGCATGCGGCGTTGGTGAAGGCGGTGGCAGTTGTGGAAAGTGGTGAGCCTTGTCTGGTAGATGTGCTTTGTTCGGGTCGCTAGGGAGTCACAGGATCATGATAAACAAACAAACGAGCATGAAAACCTTCGGTGCTCTGTTAATGGTTCTGATTTGTGTCGGACCCGGCCCGCAGCTCTCTGCCCAGAGTGAAGAAGAAGGTTACCAGTTGTGGTTGAAGTACCAGTGCGACATATGCCATTACAATCAGGGTCACGGCAAGGCCTCGGCCACATCAAACCCGCTGGCGGGAACCCTGCTACCCTTTGAGGCGTTCTCCGCGCTGACACGGTATCCAGGGAATCGCATGCTGCCGTATTCTGAGAAAGAATTAAGCAACGAGGATCTAAGGGCTATCTGGGAATATGTGCGTAGGCAGGCACCCTCGCCGAAGCTTGAGGATATTCCGATTCTGGTAGAGTGGCTCGAGGCGTTGGAGTAGAGGTAGATTAATTCCGCGTATGGAGTTCCTCAACCCAATTCAGCGATAAGCTACCGTCAGAACCAGGGGGGCATGATATGCAGGTAAGCAATAGTTGCCTTGACATTATATTCTGCAAGGCGAGAACGCAAAATGCCTGGCAGAATGCCCACGTACCCGATGGAACATTGGAAGCCATTTATGATTTGATGAAGTGGGGTCCAACCAGTTTCAATTCAAACCCGGTACGTATCGTCTTCTGCGCGTCTCCAGACTCGAAAAAGAAACTTGCCGATTGTGCGCGGGAAGGGAACCAAGCGAAAATCATTGCTGCGCCCATTACGGCAATTATCGCATTTGATACCCAATACTATGAATTGATGCCAAAATTGTTTCCGCTAGAGCAAGTTGAGCAGATTATAAAAATGTACAAGGAGACTGAGGGATTGGCTGAGGTCACGGCGTTCCGTAACAGTTCTCTACAGGGCGCGTATTTTATAATTGCGACACGCGCTTTAGGGCTTGACTGTGGACCGATATCCGGGTTTTCTAACGATATGGTTGATCAGGCATTTTTCTCAGGCACCACAATCAAGTCTAACTTTATCTGTTCCATTGGGTACGGGGATCCTCGTGGCGTTTGGTCGCGATTACCGCGCCCAGGTTTTCAGGATATTTGTCGGATTGAGTGAGAGGTCAATGTATTCGCCTGTCTATCAATCCGTCAAACTTCTAGACTAATCCTCACGAGTTGCATTGGGTGGCGTACTGTCTTTTTTGGCGCCACCCCAGCCGTTTTCCGTCACATCAAAAATAATGCCATTGGGGTCACGGTATTTGACCTCGTAGAAAACATTTTCGCCTTCGGGAACCGAGCCCATGAAGTGGTGACCCCCTGCATTCTCAATGCGTTTATGGGTTTCATCTATGTCGTCGATCCAAAAACCGATATGGTGGAGTCCGACGTAATCTTTTCCGCGATCTTCTCCGGCCATTTCATCAGTTTTGTACCTGAGAAGGGCCAGATTGATAATACCATCAGAGAGATAGACTCCATCCGCCAACTCTGAGCGAGTTTCTCCCACACGTTCCATGTCAAACGCTTTCTCGTAGAACTTAGCGGCTTCCCAAGGGTCGTTGACCGAAAGAGCGATATGTCGGAGTTTACTCATTCCTTTCTCCTGTAATACTTAATGACTGAGATATGTACACCCTACAGCGATCTCCACCACACTAACCTACCGAGTGCCTCAATGGCCCAGTATAGGACCAGCGAAAGAACAGTCACAGCCAGAAGGGTAGCAAACAGCAGATCGGTGCGGCCAGCCGACATGGTAAACAGGATCAAATTGCCAAGGCCCCGCTCGGATCCGACAAACTCGCCGATGATCGCACCGATGACGGCTAATGGCATTGCTATTTTGCAGCCATCGATGAAGCTAGGAAGAGCGGCCGGAACGCGCAGTCGCCAAAAGGTCGACCATGGTGAGGCACGAAGTGCACGAAAGTGTTCGAGCAGAGTCTCTTGAGTGCTGGACAGACCACCCAGGGTTGAAATCACAATTGGAAAGAAGGCAAACAAGAATGTCATGATGAGTTTGGACATGATGCCGTAACCAAACCATACGATCATCAACGGGGCGAGGGCAATCTTTGGAAGACTTTGTAGTGCTGTGACCATTGGATAGATGGTCCGCCGCGCGACTGCCGAAAAAAAGACACAGACCGCGACGAGTACGCCACAGACAACCGCGGCTGCAAACCCGATCAGTATTTCCCAAAATGTAACAATACCGTGTTGCCAGAGTTCCCCACGGGAAACCCAGCCGGCCTGCAAGATATCGCTGACTGGTGGCAGCAGGTAGGGATGAATCTCGAAGTATCGCACTCCGAATTCCCATATACCGCCGATGACTACGAAGAATATGACAGGCTGGAGTAGTCGTCGCACGAAATCCATTAGGAGTCGGGCGCCCAGTCAGTCGGAGGTGCTACTACAAACTTCTTGAAATGCCACTGATCAAAAGCGTCGATAGTGTTTTCCCAGACGCTGGGTGTGTACGGGTGATCGTCCGTAATCTGTACCATGTCTGCATAGAATTCTACGTTGTTTCCATCGGGGTCCTTAAAGACAATGAACAAATTCTCACCCGGGCCATGTTTTCCGATACCGCGAACGATCTCCACACCTTTTTCCTGTAGCATCTTTGTAGCGTTCTCCATTTCTTCAAGGCTCTCAAGCATATAGGAGAAGTGTTCTACGCCAGGGCGAGGGTGAATTGGGACATCATTGAGGTGCTCGGCATCTTTCGGAATTTGCGCCAACCCTAGATCGTGATGGTCGTTGCCGCACCGCAAAAACACCATGCTTTCTTCGATCCAGTCGGACACCTCGAGCCCTAAAATCTCGGTGTAGAACTCGACGGACTTATGAATGTCTCGTACCCAGAGCACAAGATGGCCTAGCTTGCGGGGTTTGATTTTAGTCATTAGCGAATATCCTCCCCAGAGAATTCGTCTACTGTCTCTAGAAACTGGTTTGTAAAAATGTCAGCCGTTTGCACGGTGTCCCTAACGTCATAAGCTTCAGTAACCAACTCTACCGTGCGTGCCATCTTATCAGCTCGAATCCACCCGAGCCCGCGCTTTGCCAAATCGGGGCCTATGATCAATTCATTGATGTCCTCTCCACACTTCTGGCAGAACAACTCCCAGCA
>CAJWKT010000013.1 GCA_913041665.1 uncultured Gammaproteobacteria bacterium
TGGAAGTAGCCTGGAGGTAGCCAAGGCTTATGACATGCTCCATCCGAATGCCAGTGGTGAAGCAAAAGACCGCACCGCGGTGGATAATTCCACAGTACGCTCAGTTTTTATTATCGGACCGGATAAGAAGATCAAAGCGATGCTCACTTATCCTATGAGCACCGGACGCAATTTTGATGAAGTATTACGATTGCTGGATTCAATACGCCTCACCGCAGCTCACAAGGTAGCAACACCCGTCAACTGGAAAGATGGCGAAAACGTTATTATTTTACCTGCGGTAACAAATGATGAAGCCGAAGAAAAGTTCCCGGATGGGTGGGACTCACCCAAACCCTACATTCGGATCGTTCCGCAGCCTAAGTAGACGAACTGCTCCAATCTACCAGCCTACGCATCGGCCAGTGCGCCGCGACAAATACGTTCGCAAAGTTCAGTAAAGTCGATCCCTACCGCCGCGGCAGATTTCGGAAGAAGACTGCCGGCGCTCAGCCCCGGCAGAGTGTTGACTTCAAGGACCCACAATCCGCCCTGAGGATCCATGCGAAAATCCACTCGGCTGTAGGTGCCTAACTTCAGTGCTCCATGAACTAGCAGTGCGAGTTCCTGCAAGTGCTGCGCTATTTCCGGTCTGATGTCCGCTGGAAAAATCTCCTCAGCAGCCCCAGCTTGATATTTTGCCGCGTAGTCAAAAATATCGCCTTCGGCCGGAATGATTTCACCGACCGCAAGAGCATCATCATCCAGGATCCCAACCGTGAGTTCGCGACCCGGTATGTAGCGCTCCAACATCACCTTGTCGTCAAAAACCCTGGATGCGGCAATAGCCACCTCCAGTCCATCAGCCTCGCTCACAAAACTTAGCCCCACCGTTGATCCCTGCGCATTGGGCTTCACAATCAGGGGAAATCCTAGCTGTTCCCGGACTTCTTCAAGTGAAACTGGTGCTATAACCCACTCGGGGGTAGGCGCGCCCACACCGAGAAAAAGATGTTTTGCGACATCCTTGTCCATAGCAAGTGCGCTACCCAAAGCGCCACTGCCAGTAAAGGGTATTTGGGCATCACTAAGGAGGGTCTGGACAGTTCCATCCTCCCCGGAACCTCCATGCAGAGCCAAAAAAACCAAGTCAACATTTTTAAGTTCAGACATTGAAGCAATAGCTAACCAATCCTCGTGACGTGCGCGTTCAGGAGGAACCCGGCTAATGCCTTCAGTCAAATACCTTTGCTCTTCCTCGGCAGTCAGAACACCCTGACTAGTTTCCACGGCAAAAACCACATGCCCAGCTTGCCGCAATGCCAAGACTACTTGTGCACCGCTCGCGACCGACACATCGCGCTCCATGCTGGTTCCACCGAAAAGAACAGCAACTTTCAAGGGACCCCCCTGGGCAGAAATTGATAAGACATTAGCTTGCCGGAAACGCTGGCCCAAATAAATACTTGTCCAAATTCAACGAAAATCCTAGTTTTGCCGGGGATGCGTATAATTGCCGAACTCGCCCCATATCAGGTAGTAGACGCGTCATGCGAATGACCAGAAGTGAATTTATAGCATGGCCCAATAAGGCCATCACCTTGATGGGTATGTCTGGCGTAGGCAAGACGACGTTAGCCTACAAACTTCCAAAATCCACATGGTTCCATTTTTCGGGGGACTATCGCATTGGCACAAAATATCTTGCCGAACCCATACTGGACAACATTAAGCAACAAGCAATGCAGGTGGACTTTTTGCGCGATCTACTGCGCAGTGACTCTATATACATCGATAGCAACATCACCGTTCATAACCTAGAATCCATCGCCACCTTTCTCGGCAAAATCGGGCGTAGCGATCAGGGTGGTCTTTCGGTGAACGAATTTAACAGGCGTCAAAACCTGCACCGAACCGCAGAGATCGGAGCCATGAGAGACGTCGCTGAATTCATCGAAAAGGCGAATCAAATCTATGGGTATGATCATTTCATCAACGATGCTGGCGGCAGCATTTGCGAACTGGATGATGATGAAACGATGCAGACACTTGCTAAACACACGCTGATTCTTTATTTGAGAGCGGACAAAAATCTGGAGAAAACACTCATTCAACGAGCGCTTGATAACCCCAAGCCAATGTACTATCAGGCTCAGTTTTTGAGAGAGAACCTTGACGAATACTTGAAAGTAGACGGCTTGGCTAGTGCGGATGATATCGTGCCAGATCAGCTCGCAAGCTGGGTGTTTCCTAGGCTAGTCGAACACCGGAAGCCTAAATATCAAAAGCTTGCAGACACTTACGGTTATACCGTAGATGCTCGTTTTATTGCGGAAGCAAATAACGAAACAGATTTTTTGGGGCTTGTCGCAGGCACCCTAGAACAAGACTGACCATCCATGGCCCTTACAGGGAGGGCGCCGTCCAGTTTACGAGGACGAGTTTTTGACCCGCACGTCCTACGAAGTATATTGTTAAAAAGTTGGTCTCTCCCCCTCTAAAAAAGGAGCCATGTCGTGCCACAACTTTATTGGGATACGCTGGAATCACCATTGGGAAAGCTGTCCCCGGTAGTTGATGGTAAAGGGCAAGTGATCACACTGAGTATTAGAGGCCAAAAACCTGAAGGAAAGCGAAATAAAAAACGTTGCTTGGAAGTAGTTAAACAGCTTGCACAATATTTTTCCGGCCACCGAAAAATCTTTGAACTTCGACTGAATCCCCAAGGTACTGTTTTCCAGCAGCGAGTATGGCAAGCATTAACCGAAATTCCCTACGGAGAGGTTTGTAGCTACGGCAATCTCGCCCGGCACATAGAGAAACCTGGCGCCGGTCGCGCTGTTGGTCAAGCCAATGGGGCAAACCCCATACCGATCATTATTCCATGTCATCGGGTAATCGCCGGAGACGGGTCTATTGGCGGTTACACCGGTGGATTAAACAAAAAGAAAATTCTTCTGGCGCTGGAGCTGACACATTCGCGTCCTTCACAAAAGTTATGACCAAGCCGCTGCAATGCTACCAATGCGGTGCATCACTTGAAAAACTATCGTTGCCGCTGCGTCGCCTTGACGAATGTTCAGAGTGTCTCCGGGAACTGCATGTCTGTCGCATGTGTTTGTTCTGCGATGCACACCACCCTAAGAATTGCATAGAAGAAGAGGCACCTGAGATCCGTGAAATGGAGCGAGCCAATTTTTGTGACTACTTTAAGCCCAGTCCTAATGCCTACACACCGGAGAGTCTTGAGGCCGAACAAAATGCCAAAAAAAAGCTCGCAAAGCTGTTCGCGGGAATCAATAGAGAGGCAACTTCTACTGAGCAATCCACTGGTCCCGATTACGACAAATCGGACTGGACGGAGGTCGAAGATCTTTTTAAAAAATAGTTTTTAGGCCTACATAACATCAACGTCGGGGTCTTTAAACTATATACTTACACGGGCGGGTTTTTGGAACATATAGTCATGCGGGAACTTATACTAACAGTCCTAGCTTTGGGGGTTTACGGTTGCGCCGAACAACCAGTGTCCCCCGCAAACATAAGCCAGGCGCGACCAGTTGGGCAACAATCAAGAGAGACCGTACTCCAACAAGTCGATGATTTTTTTGGGCGAGGCGCCCAAGGTATAGCGGATGTGGTCAACAGAGTACTAGATGACAAAGGGCTACCAAGTGCCTACATCAGGGGGGAGGAAGGAGGTGGTGCTATTGGTATAGGACTGACTTACGGCCACGGTGACATCTACCTTCAAGATGGAACGACGAGCGAGGTGTACTGGTGCAGTCCTTCGCTAGGCCTGGATATCGGTGGCAACGCGGCCAAAACCTTCATACTCATATACGGCCTGCCTAGCTTGGACGCACTGTTCCAGCGCTTTGGCGGAGTCGACGGCAGCCTATACTTTGTAGGTGGCGCGGGCGTGAACTATAACCGCCGTGAAGGTATCGAGCTTGCTTCGGTGCGTTTCGGTGTCGGCTGGCGTCAGGGCTTAAACCTCGGCTATATGCGTCTGTCCCAAGAACGGTTGCCCTTTAGCTGCTAAATATCTAGCGATACAGATCCTGCAACGAAACAAGACTTTCTGTCCCCGGACACAGGGTGTCAAACGGCAATTCGTTTAATGGTAGCGATGCGGTGCGGTTAATGCCGTGCATGTCAGGTTCTCCCTGATCTATGTACAGGAGTCCCGTGACGATCTCCCCCTTTCGTTGATGTGCTCGAATATAGTCAATGGCAGCGCCTCGATTATGGACGCTATAGTCCTTGCTAACCTTCCGGAGCAGGATTCTGCTGCCATCGTGCAGTTCCACAGACATCACATTACCCCGGTTATAGGAGGCCTTGATCTCCTCGGCTGGGGGTACAAAATCGGCATGCACGGCCGGGTGGTAAAACTGACGAGTGTAAGCGTAGCTTTTAGTGGAATCTTCGTGATCATTGAAGGTTACGCAGGGTGAAATAATGTCGATCAACCCAAAACCATCGTGCTTTATGCCAGCTTTAAGTAGAGGAATTAGTTGATCCTTGTCCCCAGAAAAACTTCGGGCGACAAAGGTACCCCCCTGTGCCATTGCCATCTGGACCGGGTCAATGGGCTGCTGCTTATTCATTTCCCCTCTTTTGGCCTTTGACCCCACATCTGCCGAAGCCGAAAATTGCCCTTTGGTCAGGCCGTAGACACCATTATTTTCAATGATGTAGAGCATATTGAGATTGCGGCGCACTGCATGTGAAAACTGGCCGAGACCGATCGACAATGAATCCCCGTCCCCAGATATGCCAAGCAAATACAGGCTTCGGTTTGCAGCACTTGCCCCCGTAGCAATCGAAGGCATCCTCCCATGCACAGCATTAAAACCGTGCGCAGAACTTAGAAAATACGCGGGGGTTTTCGACGAACAGCCTATTCCACTCATCTTGGCAACCCGATGGGGAGGCACGTGAAGCTCAAAAAAAGCTTGGACGATGGCAGCCGTGATGGAGTCGTGTCCGCAGCCCGCGCATAGGGTCGACATGCTGCCCTCGTAGTCCCTGATAGTAAGGCCCAATGCATTTCTCTGCAGACCACTATGCACAATTTTCGGCTTAACAATATAAGTCATGCTGCCTCTCCTTGGGATACGGCCTGCTCAATCGCTGCGACTATACAACTCGAATCAATAGGGAGGCCATTGTAGTGAAGTATCGACTGCATGCGTTGTTTTGAATAATCCGTTTCTAGGCACAAAAGACTTTTGAGTTGTGCGTCGCGATTTTGCTCAACGACAAACACGCGCTCGTGCTTACGCAAGAAATTAGTCACCTTCTTGCCAAATGGGAATGCCTTCACACGCAAATAATTCAAGTAGATCCCCTTACTGGAAAGACGATCAATGGCCTCTTGAACAGCATTGTCGCAACTACCCACGGAGACAATCGCGTATTGGCTGGCCTTACGTGTCCTCCTAATATAGGGGTCAGGAACTAATTTTTTGGCCGTTCCCCATTTGAGCATGAGCCGATCAATAACCTGCTGATACTCAGCAGCATCCTCCGTGTAACCACCGTATTGATTGTGCCCGGACCCGCGCACAAAATAGGCGCCGTCGCCATCAACCCCCGGGTAGCTCCGATAGGCCACACCATCACCGTCCCGATCTAAATAGCGGGAGAATTTTTCAGCGCCACCCTTAAGAGTTTTCGCATCAAAAACCTTACCACGATCAGGCTTATATTTCGGATCCCATTTGAGCTCTTCACACATCCAGTCATTCATTCCAATGTCCAAGTCTGAAAGGATAAGCACCGGCGTTTGAAGGCGATCAGCCAGATCGAAAGCTGCCAAAGACAATTCAAAACATTCCTGAGGATTAGATGGAAAAAGAACAACATGCCGAGTATCGCCGTGAGAGGCATAGGCTGCGGCCAGTATATCGCCCTGCTGGGTTCGAGTAGGCATTCCAGTAGAGGGCCCAACACGTTGCACGTCAAAAACAACCGCGGGAAGTTCTGCGTAGTAGGCAAATCCTAAAAATTCGCTCATCAATGAAAGCCCAGGACCGCTGGTGGGGGTAAAGGCCCGCGCCCCGTTCCAAGTAGCGCCTAACACGATACCAATCGCGGCCAGCTCATCTTCGGCCTGAACTACGCAATAATTTCGCTCTCCTGTTTCAGGATCTTTTCGGAAGCGCTCGCAGAACGCTTTAAACGCGTCCATCAGAGATGTGGACGGGGTGATGGGATACCAGGCACCAACCGTAGCACCGCTGTACACACAACCGAGACCAGCCGCGGTGTTGCCGTCGATCATTATATGGCCGCTCGTTTTATCAAGCGCCTTAACCCGAGTTGGTAGCGGGCACTGAAAATTCTTTCCTGCGTATTCGAAGCCAAGCTCAATTGCTTTCAGATTCGCCCCTATTAGGGACTCCTTGGCGGCAAATGTTTCCTTCACTAGAGTATGAATTACGTCCAAATCCAAATCCAAAAGAGCTGCTAAAGCTCCAACATAAGCCATGTTTTTCATTAGAATACGGGCTCGCACGTTATCAAAATGCTCGTTGCACATTTTGGCCAGCGGGATCCCCAAAACTGTCACACTGCGCCGCGAGAGAGTTTTGTCGCGCGGCCAGGTGGAATCGTAAATCAGCGTTCCACCCTTGCTGACTTCGCCTAGGTCTTCTTCATAGGTCTCTGCGTTCATCGCAACCATTACATCGACATCACCTGAGCGTGCCAGATAGCCATCCTTACTGACCCGAATCTCATACCAAGTAGGGAGCCCCTGGATATTCGATGGAAAGAAATTCTTGCCGGTCACAGGCACACCCATACGGAAAATCGCCTTCATCAATAAAGAATTAGCACTCGCGGAACCAGTCCCGTTCACGTTAGCTAACTTGATGGTGAAATCGTTTACCCGGTTTTTTGTCTTTGCTGACACAGCGACTCGTTTTGCTCCGCCTCATCGACGGCATAAGGAATTATCAACGTGGACTTTTGCATGTCCCACGCACCGGTGGGACAACGTTCTGCACACAGCCCGCAATGTACACACAAATTCTCATCCTTGACCATAACACGTGCCGTATGCTTGAGGGGCTCAGAAACATAAAGTGGTTGGCTCGGATTTAACGGGGGCGTCTTTAGATTTTCTTTTATTTTTTCCTCATCCCCATTCTTAGTGATAGTCAAGCAGTCGACCGGGCAAATATCGATACAAGCATCGCACTCGATGCACTGCTGCGCTGTAAAAACAGTTTGAAGATCGCAGTTCAGGCAGCGCTCTACTTCGGTCACTACCTGCTCGATACTAAAACCCAACTCTACTTCTATATCGAGCTTTTTGAATCTCTCTCTCAAGTCAACGTGAGGCATGATACGGCGGCCCGAAGGATCATAGTCATTGCTATAACTCCACTCGTGAATACCCATCTTGGCGCTTTGAAGATTCACGCCCCTCGGCAGTCTCTCCGTTAAGGGAGCTCCTTGGCAATACTTGTCAATGGAAATTGCGGCTTGGTGTCCGTGCTCTACAGCCCAGATAATATTTTCAGGCCCAAATGCTGCATCTCCTCCAAAGAAGACACCTGGCCTGGTAGATTCAAAGGTTATACGGTCCACAGTTGGCACCTGCCATTCATCAAACTCGATCCCGATATCCCGCTCAATCCAAGGAAAAGCATTGTCCTGCCCGATTGCAAGTACCACATCATCGCAGGGGAAAAACGCCTCCCCTACAATCTCACTTTGAGTGATGCGCCCTTTCTCGTCAATTTCGTACTCCATCTTGTCAAAGTTAATCCCGACCAGCTTGCCGCCCTTCATTACAAAGGACTTAGGAGAGTGGTTGACTACAATTTCGACCTTTTCCTCTTCAGCATCCTCCAACTCCCAATCAGATGCCTTAAAAAAAGCCCTTGGCTTCCTGGCCATGACTTTGACCGACTTGGCCCCAAGGCGCAGGGATGTACGACAGCAGTCCATGGCCGTATTACCCACGCCAATAATTAAAACGTTTTTTCCAATGGACTCTGTGTGACCAAATGCCACGGACTCCAACCAGAAAATGCCGATGTGAATTCGCCCTGATTCATCACGGCCAGGGATATTCAGATCCTTTCCTTTCGGGGCACCACTGCCAACGAACACGGCGTCATAATCCTCTTTAAGAAAATCGCGCATGCTTTCTATGGGCGAGTTAAGCCTCAGATCTACGCCCATATCAATGATGTAGCCCATTTCCTCGTCGAGTACGCTGGCGGGCAACCTAAACGCTGGAATATTGGTGCGCATTAAGCCCCCCATTTTACCGAGTGCCTCAAAAATCACGCACTCGTAGCCTAGAGGAAGCAGGTCATTAGCAACTGTTAATGAAGCACAACCGGCCCCAACAAGAGCGATTCGCTTGCCGTTTTTCTTTGTTGGCGCCTGCGGCAACCTATCCGTTATGTCTCCGCGGTTGTCTGCAATCACCCGCTTTAGACGGCAGATCGCGACCGGCTTGTCCTCAACCCGAACTCTCCGACACGCTGGTTCACAGGGGCGGTCACAGACCCTGCCAAGAATGCCCGGGAAAACGTTAGACTCTCGATTCAGCATGTAAGCCTCTGTGAACTCCCCCTGAGCAATCAAGCGGATGTATTGAGGCACGTCAGTATGGGCTGGGCAGGCCCACTGGCAATCAACAACCTGGTGGAAGTACTCCGTACCGTCCGTTTTGGTGGGTTTCATGGTAGCGGCCATCTCCGAAAGACCGAAAGATAGCGGACATCGTCCTCTGATGTGTTCGTGATGCGCATAGTCATTACGAGATTGGGCGCGCGTATTATAATGCGGACCGGCGTGGGAACAAGCGTTTCCGTGTATGTCATTGCCTAAAACGCCCCTATATTTGCCACTGTTTTTGTGGGGGGCTTATTAAAATCTAGCTGATCGCTATCAAGTCACTACTAAAAAGGTCTTTATAAATAGCGCCGCACATGCATATTCTCCGATAAAATGGGGCGAAATGACTCTTCGGTCTCAACCAAGTAAGGAAAGGCTCAGGACCACTTACCCTGTTCTAGGGGGGCTGTGGATTTTGGCCGGATTGTCCTGTGCTAGCGCAGTCCAGACTCAGGAAATGGTCAATGCAGAGAGTTTGTCCGCAGAACTTTCGGGTCAGACTGAGGCTCCCGCAGCCCCCCCGGGGGCTGATCTCAACAGCCGCTTCGAGGCACAGCTAGCTTTCAGCGACCTCATTGAGCTGGAGCAATTCGTTGAAGCAGTCCCTGTTGGTCAACGCCTGCTCGAGCTGACCGAGCAAGAAACTGGCCCCGAAAGCAAGAACACCGCCACGGTCCTAGCTGACCTGGCAGAGGCTGAACGGGTCGCGGGAATTCATGATTCATCAGAAACTCATTTTCTCCGAGCTATAGAAATCATCAGGTCGGCTGACGGGTCCTATTCTGAGACCGTGATTGGGCCCCTGTTAGGGCTCGGGTCCAACTATCAAGATCGCGGGGATTACCTTGAGGCCAGGGTCGTATTTGAGGAAGCCCGCTCAGTCAACCGAAGAATTTTTGGCCTACTCAACGAAGGGCAAATCGACATCCTGGATCTCATTTCACAAACACTTTCAAATATGAACCTCTTCGTAGAAGCCCATGAAAAGCAGCTAGAGGGGTTGAGGCTCATGGAACGTAAATATGGCGAGGACACAATCGAGGTCTTGCCGGCCATCTACAAATACGCGCGATGGCTCGGAGGAAATGGTCTCTATCAAGCAGAGCGCGGCCAGTACGTTCGGGCCATTTCAATCATTCGCAAAAGGCTAAATAGGGAAAGTGTCCACATGGTGATGCCGCTTCGGGAGACAGGTAATAGCTTCCGGAGACAAAAACTTGGAGAAGGACAGGGCCTAAGCTCACTTAAAAAAGCCCTGATGATTTTGGAGGCTCAAGAAAATATTGACGCTCTTGCCACTGCGCAAACTCTCAGAGACATCGGCGACTGGAATATAGCATTTAGTAAGGTAGGGCCATTTGATGAGGAGTATCGCCGCGCCTGGAATTTGCTGGCCAACATAGAGAATGGTGAGGAATTGCGAAGGGCATGGTTTTATGACCCGAACTACGTCTTATTTGTGAGCCCCAGTCGCCGGGGTGTAAGTAATTTTCAAGAACCAGATACGGAACCTGGTCATGTATTGGTTGCCTTTGACGTAGATGAGCGCGGACGTGCGAACAATGTGAGCGTATTAGAGGCAATTCCGTCGGGGCTTAAAAACGAGACAGTGGTCACATCGATTCGACGCTCTAGATTTAGGCCGCGTTTCGTGGATGGTGAAACTGTTCCAGCCACAGGATTGGCTCGTCGCTTCGTTTATTTCTACAAACTTGACGAATGACAGCCTGGAGCAACACCCTAATGGGCCTGCTGACTTGGTTCCGGTTAGCTAAGCTGCTGCCGTTTATGTTGATAGCTCAGCAAATCGGAGCCCAGATCGATGACCCAGAAGCGCATCTTCGTTCACTTGTGCTCGCACGGGATGCCCAAATAATAGTTGAGGATTTTTCAGGGGCACTAACCAGCGCGGAAGGCCTAGTGAGTGCGCTTGAGGACACGGGCGACAAACGTCTTGCCGGTCACATTGTTCAGCTTGCTAGAGTGCAGGCTGAACTCGGTGAGCTCGCAAACGCCGAGGAAAATTATTTGAGGGGACTGGAGCTACTGGAAGAACAGAACGGGGAACTTGCCCTAAACCTAGTAGTGCCATATCACGGCCTAGCCCGCTCATACATGTACGGTAGCCGCTATGAAGAGGCAATAACCGTGCTAGAGCATGCACAGGATTTAAATCAGAGGAATTTGGGCCTTTTCAATTTAGAACAGACCGAGCTGTTAGATGATATGGCCGTTGCCTATCTATCGCTAGGTGATACGCTGGAGGCACAGCGCATTCAGAGGGAGCGTCTCAGAATCGCGGTTAGACGCTTCGGCGCCGAAAGCCCGAAAACTATCCCCTTTCTAAGCCACCTTGGACAATACTACGAATACTCAAGGATGAAAGCCCAGGCAAGGGAGCAATATCAGCAAATTCTAGAAGTCCAGGAGGCGAACCTTGACTCAAATGACATCAGTCTTTTGTTTGTCCTGAGAAAACTCACTCTGATTGACCTGGCCCGCAATGAACCGAGTTCGGCCAGGGCTCGCCTGACAGAGATTCTGAACCGCGATGTCGATATTCCTCCGATGGAGCGGGCGAGGTCTCTTACCGTGTTAGGTGACTGGGAGATGGATCACAAAAGAGTTGAGGCGGCTCTCGAATACTACCGAGATGGGTGGCGGGTAATGGAGTCTGACCCGACTCTGGGCCCTGAGAATTTTTACGGCGAACCCACCCCTATCAGTTTCGTCGCACCCCTAGGTCCAGTCGATTTGCGGCGTCGACAAGATTCATACGCGTGGGGGATAATTACTCTTTCCTTTACGGTATCCGCCGAGGGCCGTGCGTCCGACGTACAAATCATGTCATCAGAGCCCGCCGGCTTAATGGACGCACGATACATCGGTCGGGTTCGGGAAACCTACTTTAGGCCACGCCTACTGAACGGCGAACCAACCCTCACCAGTAATGTGCAGTTGAGTCATCAGTTTCGTTATTTTTTCTCACAGAACTAAGGAATAAACCAAACATCAGTACACGCTTGGCCTATACAGCAACGGCGGCCCTCCTCTTTAAATCAACGGTACTTCCAAGCACGAGAATTTATTAACCCAATTTTGAGCAAATACCCTTTTACGCTGGTGATTTCGTGCTGAAACCGGCAACATTGGGGTAACGGTAAGCTTCCTTCGCAAACGAAAGTAAATTAGGTGCGAGCATGTTGATCAAAACAGCCAGGGATATTAAAAACTCAGAAATCACACCTGAAAATATATTCCGTGATCGACGCCGCATTCTCGCAGCCGGCCTAGCCGCGGGGCTATTGCCGGGCATCGGTCTGGACACCGAGGCAGCGCTTCCTGATGGCATTAGCCTGAACAAAACCAAGCCCTGGCCTAACTCCATCGACGAGGAGTACAGCGACTTTGATGATGTGACCGGATACAACAATTATTACGAGTTTGGAACCGGTAAAACGGACCCAGCCCGCTACGCGCACACTTTGGTCACCGACCCTTGGTCGATAAAAGTGGAGGGCGAAGCAGAAAACACTGGTACATTCACACTCGAAGATATCCTAAGGCCTCATTCTTTTGAGCAACGCGTTTATCGTTTGCGTTGTGTGGAAGCTTGGTCAGCGGTAGTGCCCTGGGTAGGGTTCCCTCTCGCTGACTTGTTGAAACGCTTTTCGCCGACCTCGAAGGCGAAATATGTGCAGTTCTTCACACTCTACGAGCCCAACCAAATGCCAGGGCTGCGTTATCCAGTTCTGGAGTGGCCTTATCGAGAGGGACTCACAATCGCTGAGGCGATGAATCCTCTGAGCTTAATGGCCATCGGTTTGTACGGACAGGCGCTGCCTAATCAAAACGGCGCTCCCTTGCGACTAGTAGTGCCTTGGAAGTACGGGTTCAAAAGCATCAAATCAATTGTTCGCATACGTTTCCAAGAAAGCCAGCCACAGACCAGCTGGAACATGGCAATTTCCCAAGAATACGGCTTCTATTCCAACGTAAATCCCAGGGTTGATCATCCCCGATGGAGTCAGGCTAGTGAGCGGCGCATTGGAGGAAGCCTTTTTTCGGCTAGAACTCCGACACTTATGTTTAACGGCTACGAAGCCGAAGTTGCGCACCTGTATCGGGACCTAGACCTAGCAAAAAACTATTGATCGTAGGCTAGTTTGATTTAGCGATGGCCAGCGTTCTTATCGCTCCGCTTAAGATTATTACTTGCCTTGCCTGTCTGACTCCCTTTGTATGGCTGCTGCTGCGGGCCTTTGCCATAGGCCCACTGGACTTGGGCGCCAATCCAGTAGAGGAAGTCCTGCACACACTGGGTAAAAGTGGTTTAAATATTTTACTGATTACCCTGACAATAACGCCATTGAGGCGCTTTACGGGGCTTCACTGGCTAGTAGCGCTGCGCCGGATGTTAGGCCTATTCTCGTTCGCCTACCTGAGCTTACATTTTCTTACCTATATCACCTTGGACTGGGGCTTCGCCTGGAACTCTTTAATTGTTGATATTATCGCTCGGCCCTATATCACCGTTGGTTTCACCGGTCTCGCGCTTATGTTTCCCCTTGCAATTACTTCCACCAACCGAATACAGAGGCGTCTGGGTCGGAAATGGGTAAAGCTGCATCGGCTCATTTACGTAATCGCACCTCTTGGAGTCCTACATTTTTATTGGCAGGGAATACGTGATCCTTTCGAGCCACTCGTCTACGCTGGCATTGTCACGTTGCTTCTCGGACTTAGAATTCTATACTGGGCCGGAAAACAGAGAATGATCAGGAAATCCTGATGTTGCCAAGATCCATCTGGACTTGCTTAGCTTGAGCAGCGAGTCCGTCTATGCCGCCTCTTCACGGTTCCTGGCAAGCCAACCATCCACCAGCTCGACAGTCCGATCCACCTCGTCAGATTGCATTCCCTGGGACTCAGCAAGCGCTTGCACTAGCTTGTCCACGCGTTCGATATAGGGCGCTTTGGCAACGAGCGCGCGGGCTGCCGAGGAAGGCTTCTGCAACGATAAGGCAGCCTTGGCATACTTCTCAAATGGAACAAGATCGGCATGGTCACCACCCAGGCTGACACACAGGTCCGCCACCCAGTTATACAGAGACTCTGAAGCATCCAGGTTAGTATGAACTGCCTCCCTGATCGGGATCATCTCTTTTGCTTGCACACAACGGTAATTACCAGCCAGCAGCATGCACCACTTGGCAAGCGGCACAAACACGGAATCATGCACCCGTAACTTCACGGGCAGTTCCACCTCTTTGCCGACAACGCTGTAACGGATCCCTTGGATGTCTTCCTCTAGCTTACGCAGGATAGCGGTGTGATCATCCGACTCGAATCGGGCCGCCTTGAAGTTAGTAGGTAATCCTACCTGGAGTACGTTGCATTTTTCTTCGGGCGGACGGAATGCCTGCGGGTCCGGGCTGCACAGCGTGATCAGAGACGGGTCCACGTTATCCCAGACAGACGCGTCTGTGTAGCAGCCCCTGACCGCCCCCCCATCAACAGCAGGGATACGTTTCAAGAAGCTCAATGGAGGCATATTCATGATTGACATGCATGGCCTTCCAGATGCGCCCACTCGGCTCAACAGATCCCTAACGGCGGGCACTCGGTACTGCGGTTCCTGCATGGCAAGCACGATAAGATCGTAACTGGACGGATCCGCATCTTCAGGTCTGCCCGCAGAAACAATTCCTGGCATGTCCTTCGTATTCAGCACAACGGGCCCATCAGGAATATCCCGCACCGGCAGACGCACAATCGCACCCTCACTGTTGATCAGTTGCGATTCATCTGGAAGGCAAATCAAGTGTGCCGAATGCCCTGCAAGGGCGACCTTTGTGCCGAGAAGCGAACCGTAAGAGGCCCCAAAGAAAAGAATACTGTACTTGTCAGTCATGCCTCACCCTCGTATGGATAGAATCAACCGTTGCCCCGAACGGCGGTTATGCAATTGTGTTTACTTAGCGGCCGGGCCGTCTAAGTGTAAGGGACCTCCGGGAACCGGTCACCATCAGTATTGTCGAAGAAACTCCCAACCTGCTTCAGGTCAGAGATTCTTCACATTTTTTCCGCCCATTCACCTCTTCATCAAGGTCATCTCAAGAAAGATCAAAAGCCCAACGCAACAGGGCATCCTGTAGCTCTTTTCCCGGACCCCGGTGGACATCTGCTTTGTTCAGCATGGCGATCACAACATAGGTGCGGCCATTATTTCCGTGAATATAGCCGGCAAGGGCAGAAACATGATCAAGCCGGCCAGTTTTAATATGCATTCTTCCCTCCATGGGATGGCCGTTGAAACGTCCCTGCGTCGTGCCATCTAATCCACCCAGCGAAAGCGAAGCCAAAAATTCTGGCATATAAACGCTTTGATAACCGGCGAGCAAAACGTCCGCCATCAACCGAGCAGAAATCCGAGTTGCCCTAGACAAGCCGGCACCGTTATCTATAAACAGGGAAGCTGTCTCTAGTCCCTGAGCTTGTAGATAATTTTCGATGGCTTGGACCCCTTTCTCATTCGTGCCTGGCGGCCCACCCTGTTCCGCGCCCAAGCTGTATAACAACTGTCGGGTCATCACATTATTACTGAACTTATTGATGCTGCGAATGACCTCTCCAAGCGGCCTTGAGTGCCACACCATGGCCGGCTTACTGTCTTCGGGGACCGGCTGATTACGAATGGTTCCGCCGAACCGCCCACCTAGTTGTTTCCAAAGCGTTTCAAACACCCCAAAAGTGAAGGTATCATGCTGCAGAACCGAGCGGCTCAAAGCGTAATGGCCGCAAGACTCAGGAAAGTTGCCTGAGAAAACCACACGCCTCCCTATGATCGGATCCAGAACGTCGAAAGCGATACCAGATTGATAACCTCGGCAAGGACCCTTCACTAAACGTATTCGGTTCTGAATTTCAAGATTGCTAAGCTCAGGATCGGAGCTGACCTTGACCGTGCCAAGTCGTTCGTCCGCCAGAAAATTGAACCGGGCCGTTTTATAGTTGATCATCAGTGCGTTTGGAAGAACATTGTAGGCGCGAAAGGGCTGATTATCGAAGGCGCCGGGGTCGCCATTTGTCCCTTTAAAAAAGCTACCATCCAGTACCAGATCACCATGCACATTCTCAAGCCCCATACCACGCAATGAACGTAAAAGCTTCCAAAGTTCTTCAGTTACCAAATATGGGTCCCCATAACCCTTGATTGCTAAATCGCCTTCGAGTTCCTGCCCGTCCCAATCTCCCAGAAAATGAATTTCGGTGGGCCAAGTATGGGTCGGACCCAGAATATCGAGTGCCACCCAGGTTGTTAGCAGCTTGATGGTCGATGCGGGGTTTCTGGGAACGGCGGAGTTATGGGCTAAAACTGGCTCGAGGGAACCTACTTCCCGAACCAAGATGCTCAGCCCATCCGACGAGATGCCATGACCCTCTAAAACCCGATTCACAGAGGGCGGTAGGGCACCCTGAGCCGACGCAATACCAGCCACGTAGAAGAAAATCAGGAATCGAAGGGTATTCATACATCTAGATTGTGCGCGAATCTGCAAACGGCTGCACAATAATACCCCTCGCTGGGACTATAATTATTTCGCGGCGGGTAATAACAAGAGCCAAGATGCAGTAAAGGTTGGGTTCTTTCTGCTACCGCTGCTCACTTTGAGCGGCCAATAGTGATACCACACACCGCAGATCAGTCTACTGAGGCCAAAAATCGAGGCAAAGGCTTGCTCTCCTTCTTTCCGACTACGGACAATGGACCATTGACTCTGCCGCCACGAAGAAGCTCAGAGTAAAGCTTAACAATCGCTTCGGCGTGAACATCTACTTCTACCACAGACATTTTGCGGATGGAGGCCCTGACGCAGGAGTCCTTACCATCCGGGTTCACACAATGAAGCGCGTCATAAAGAGCATCAAAGTCCTGCCTTAGATCGAAAGGAAACTCTTTGCTATCCAGATCTCCGAGGTGCTCTATGTAGGCCTCAGCGAGGCGCTGTTTTATGGGGCCCTCGCCAACCAGGGCGTGAATGGCCACTTCAAAACGTTCCGAAAGATAAGACATCCGAAATTAAAAGCCCTTATTTTTTAGTCTTATAGTGCCGGCTTTAATTTTTAACCGAGTGCTCCAAAAACTGTCACCTAGAGCACGATTTCAACCAACAAATTTCTACCCACACATATACCAAATTAGTAGGTCATAACGCAAGCATTGTGCTGGATTTAGTCACCTGATTGAATAATTACTTAAAAACCATGTCCTCAAATGTAGACTACAACTTAT
This sequence comes from uncultured Gammaproteobacteria bacterium, assembly GCA_913041665.1. GTDB lineage: Bacteria > Pseudomonadota > Gammaproteobacteria > Steroidobacterales > Rariloculaceae > CAJWKT01. The sequence continues at coordinate 16,925 of CAJWKT010000013.1, forward strand.
TCAGCTGAAAAAGTTAGCGCCTTCCCGTGTGGGACTCCCTCAATCCGACCATTGCGGGATACAACAGAACCATTCACGAAAGTTAGAGAGACTCTAGATCCAAACCGGGTACCCTCCAGAGGCGACCAGCCACACATATACAGCAACTGGTCCTCGGTTACACTCGTTTCCCCTTCAAGATCAACCGCGACCATATCAGCGAAATACCCCTCACGAAGAAACCCTCTGTCCTGGACGTGATATCTGAGCGCTGGGTTGTGAGCTGCCTTTTCAACAATCAACTCTAGGCTGAAATGCCCTAAGCGGTGCTGCTCCAGGAGCATAAGCAGCGAATGCTGGACTAAAGGAAGGCCTGCCGGGGCCTCAAAGTAAGGCAATGATTTCTCAGCCAGGGTGTGAGGAGCATGGTCCGTTGCAATAATGTCTATCCGGTCGCTTTTTACCCCGTTGATGAGTCCGAGACGATCTTCTAGGCGCTTTATGGCTGGATTACACTTAATCCGAGTACCAAGATCTGCATAGTGCGACTCATCAAACCAGAGATGGTGGACACAAACTTCGGCAGTAATGGACTTTCCTTCTAGGGGCCCAGCCGGAAAAAGCTCCAGTTCTCGGGCTGTACTGAGATGCAGAACGTGCAGCTGAGTCTGATACCGCTTGGCTAAGTCCACAGCCAGAGAAGAAGATTTATAGCAGGCTTCCTCTGATCGGATCTTCGGGTGAGCTGACATCGGGACGTTTTCCCCGTATTGCCTGCGGTACCTATCCTCTGCTTCCTTAATTGTGGGTGTGTCCTCGCAATGGGTAGCCACCAAGCATCTCGCCTGGCTAAATATTTGCTCTAGGGTGCGCGGATCATCAACTAACATTTTACCCGTCGAAGAACCCATGAAAACCTTTACCCCACAGGCCTCGCCGGGAACGAGTTGCTTGATTTCTTCTATGTTGTCGTTGGTGGCACCCATATAGAAAGCGTAGTTAGCAAAACTGTTTCCCGCAGCGAGTAACTTCTTCTCAGCTAACGCGGCACATGTTGTAGTGGGGGGATTTGTGTTTGGCATATCCATGAAACTTGTGACCCCACCCAATGCGGCAGCCTTTGACTCACTTGCTATAGATGCCTTGTGGGTCAAGCCAGGCTCACGAAGGTGAACCTGATCATCAATTAGGCCAGGAAGAAGATACTTTCCTTTGAGATCAATGATCTCGTCCGCCACAGAACCGGGCAGAACCGATTCGATTCTTGTGATCCTGTCGCCTTTAACGAGTACATCGGCATCAAAAATCTTGCCCTCGTTTACGATCCGGCCATTGGTCAGCAGTAGTTTCGTCATATCTAGCCCGCCGCTAGCTCCCTAAACGCGTCAGTAGCATTAATAAGTTCATTCATAATTCCAACCTCGTAGGCCGAATGCCCGGCATCACTCACGACTCTAAAATCAGCTTCCGGCCAGCACTTGTGCAACTCCCAAGCCGTCTCCATGGGGCACACAATATCGTGCCTTCCCTGAACAATCACGGCCGGAATGTGGCGAATCCTGTCCACCCCTTCTAAAAGCTGCCCTTCACTCAGAAAAAACCCATCATTGACAAAAAAATGTGCTTCGATTCTAGCCAATGCTAGAGCAAAACTCTGTTTCCCAAACAACGATTTTTGCTCGGCACGGGGAGTCAAAAAACTCGCCGCTCCCTCCCAGACAGACCAGGCAATCGCCGCCTTAAGGCGCATCTCGGGATCAGAGTTAAACAGACGTTTGTGATACGCAGACAGCATATCATTCCTTTCTTCCTCGGGGATCAATGCCAAAAATTCGTTCCACTCCTCTGGCAGCAGCGCGCTCGCTCCTTCCTGATAAAACCAAGCGACTTCTTTTCGGCGGAGAAGAAAAATACCCCGAAGCACCAACGCGCTGACCGCGCTTGGATGCTGCTGCGCATAAGCGAGCGAAAGAGTGCTGCCCCAAGATCCGCCAAACACAAGCCACCGATCGATCTTAAGATGACCGCGCAACAGTTCCATGTCTCTCACTAGGTGCCAGGTAGTGTTCGCATCGGTAGAAGCCGCGGGGCGACTGCGGCCGGCGCCCCTCTGATCAAATACAACAATGCGGTATGTCGATGGATCAAAAAAACGGCGGGCATTAAGGTCCCCGCCGGCCCCGGGACCACCATGGACGAACAGTGCAGGCAATCCGTCCCGCCGACCACATTGCTCATAGTAGATACTGTGCCCATTCCCGACATCTAAATAACCGTGATCAAAAGGATCTAGCTGTGGGTAGAGAGTTTTTTCTTTCACAACTTTAAATTGATACGAGTTTCGCCCAGTAGGTATTTCTACCACGACGTCGTTTTTGCAAAAAAATTGATCCATTTAACATCTTATTATCCGAGCTCGTCCTTTTTGTGTCGGAAACATTTAGTCTCTGCAAAGAAAAAGAATGCCATCACACAGCCTAATGAGGCCAGATATTTTTTAATGACTGTTCATCAGTGTGGTCCTCGGGCATAGTTCACAGAATAGTGGCTTGGCCGAAGATTATACTGACGGACCGCAGAAAATTTTGAGATCAAAAAAAATCTATCTCCGGAATGGTGAGGGAAATATGAAACAAATTCTTTGCGCTCTTTTCTGTTTCTCCCTTTTGGCAGCAAGACTATCGAGCGCTGCCGACCTGGATATCCCCTTCGACGATTTTCGTCTCAATAACGGCCTTCACGTAATCGTTCATGAGGACCGAAAAGCTCCTATCATCGCGGTCTCAGTTTGGTACCACGTAGGCTCAAAAAATGAGCTAGCGGGGAAAACTGGATTTGCCCATCTGTTTGAGCATCTGATGTTCAACGGGACAGAGAACTACAACGACGAGTACTTTAAGCCCCTCCAGGAAGTCGGCGCAACAAGCATGAATGGCACGACCGACTTTGATCGGACCAATTACTTTCAGACGGTTCCCGCAACGGCACTGGATCTTGCACTCTGGCTTGAGTCTGACCGAATGGGTCACCTGCTGGGTGCCCTTGACCAAGAAAAGCTGGACGAGCAGCGGGGCGTGGTGCAGAACGAGAAACGACAGTCAGAAAACAGACCCTATGGAACCGCCTTTAGGCACATCATGGAAAATGTATTTCCGGCTGGTCATCCCTATTCCTGGACACCGATAGGGTCTATGGAGGATTTAAACGCCGCGACCCTAGAGGATGTGCGGGAATGGTTCCGGGCCTACTACGGCCCTAATAATGCCACGCTGGTCTTGGCGGGTGACATAGACCTCGCAACTGCGAGGGAACGGGTCCAGAAATACTTCGGGGATATTCCCCCTGGACCTCCCCTTTCAAGAATAGAAACATGGATACCGACCTATGAGCATGACCGGCGAATGATTCTAGAGGATCGGGTTCCTCAGGCTCGTATCTATAAGGCCTGGGCAATCCCAGAATGGGGTACGGACGAATCTGATTGGCTGTCCCTAGCCGACGCGGTCCTGACCGACGGGAAAACGTCCCGACTCTATCAGCGCCTAGTTTATGAGACCCAAGTAGCCACTGGGGTAGGATCATTTCCGTTGATCGGAGAAATGGCGGGTGTCTACGCTGTCTTCGTTACGGCGCAGCCCGACCAGGACCTGATGGAAGTGGAACGTCTGCTCGATGAAGAGATCAATAAATTTCTAGATGAGGGGCCAACCAAGGCAGAACTTGCACGAGTAAAAACTCAGGCTCGTGCCTCCTTCGTCCGAGGCACTGAGCGAGTTGGTGGCTTCCGAGGAAAATCAGGCATTCTAGCCGAGAGCGCAGTTTTCGGTGGCCGGGCGGACGCCTTTAAGGACTCCCTAGCCCTTCTTGAGAGCACCGAGCCTGAGCATCTCCGGAATGCTGCGAAAGCGTGGCTTTCCAGGGGGGCCTTCGTTTTGGAAGTTCGGCCCTATCAGGGCCAGCTACACGCTAGCGGTCCCGGGGCTGACCGTTCTGAGCTGCCCTTTCCGAGCTCCTTCCCGAGGGGGTCATTCCCCGAGCTCCACCAGTCTCAGCTTGAGAATGGTCTGCGCCTGATAGTAGCTGAGCGGAGTGGGGCACCTACCGTCGAATTTAGTCTGCAGGTTAAGGCCGGTTATGCGTCGGATCAGAGCACCCGTCCAGGGACAGCCAGCCTAGCGATGAGTATGCTCGATGAAGGGACAGACAAAATGGATGCGCTCCAGATCAGCGAGGTGGTCGCCCGACTAGGGGCACAGTTGAGGACCGGGGCGAACCTGGACTACTCATTTGTCAGCCTTTCAGCGCTCAAAGAAAACATGGACGAATCACTGGAAATCTACGCCGATGTGATCCTGAGGCCTGCGTTCCCCGTAGACGAACTGGAACGACTGAAAAATCTTAGCATCTCCGCAATCAAACGCGAAAAAACAAATCCCATGAGTACTGCGCTCAGGGTCTTTCCCAAGCTCCTCTACGGCGCAGGCCACCCCTACTCAATGCCCTTGACTGGCTCAGGAACCGAAGAATCTGTGGCCAAGATTAGCCGTGAAAATCTGCTCGACTACCACACAGATGGGTTTAACCCCAGAAACGCGACCATGATCGTCGTCGGCGATATAACTCTGGACCAAATTCAACCAAAGCTCGAAAGACTTTTTTCGGGATGGGACGGAAAAAATATTTCGGAAAAGATACCAACAAAAGTAGCACTTCCAAATCGTCCCCGTGTGTTCCTGATCGATCGACCCGATTCCGAGCAGAGCACCGTGATCGTTGGACACCTGATACCGCCTAAAGCAGACGATAAAGAGATCGCTGTGCAAACGATGAACGATATTCTAGGTGGCAGCTTCGTCTCCCGGATCAATTTAAATCTTCGGGAGGACAAGGCGTGGTCTTATGGTGCAAGAACAATGATTGTAGAGACAATGGCCCAGCGCCCGCTCATTGCCTACGCCCCGGTTCAGAGCGACAAAACTGCAGAATCAATACTCGAACTGAAAAGGGAACTGACCGACCTGGTACAAAGCCGGCCTGTGAGTAATGAAGAGGTAGATACAGCAAAGAAACGCCGTACGCTAAGTTTGCCGGGTCGATGGGAAACGACCCGATCAATCCTTAATGACATTGCTGAAATTGTGCGTTTCGGGCTTCCGGATGACTACTGGGTTCACTATGCCGACCAAGTCGAGTTACTGGATCGTGCCAGGGTCAATGAAGCAGCTCAAACTACTCTAGCCCCGGAAAATTTAACTTGGGTGATAGTGGGTGACCTTGCCAGAATCGAGATGAGTATACGCGAACTAGGACTGGGGCCGATTGCGTTTCTTGATGCGGATGGCAACCCGAACCCCAGAACAAGAGATTAACTGTTCTTGAAAAAGAAAAAACTATATGGAGAATATCTCGCCCGATTCACTAAAAAGAACCCTTGGGCATGTAGCTCAGGTAAAATTTAAGTAATGATTGACTGCCAAAGCATCACAAAAAAATATGCTCACCTGGTTGCTGTAAACGACGTTAGCTTCAAGGTCAGCCCTGGGGAGGTACTCGGTTTTCTTGGCCCCAACGGCGCCGGTAAAACAACCACCATGCGCATCATCGCCGGGTTTGTGACACCTACGGCAGGCCGGGTTCTAGTGAGTGGGTTTGACGTCGAGTCCCAGAGCATGGAAGCGAAACAAAGAATCGGCTACCTACCCGAAGGTGCGCCAAGCTATCCCGAGATGACCCCCCGTTCCTTCCTCGAATTTGTCGCGGACGTGCGCGGCCTCACTAAGGGGAAAAAACTGAGTCGCCTAGAAGAAGTATTTGCGCTTCTGCACCTGGAACCTGTTCTTGAACAAACTATTGATACCCTTTCAAAGGGCTACAAGCGGCGGGTGGGGCTAGCCCAGGCTATTCTGCACGACCCGGAAGTCCTTATACTGGACGAACCAACGGATGGACTGGACCCGAACCAGAAACATGAAGTGCGGGGCCTGATCAACCAAATGTCTAAAAACAAGATCATTGTGATCTCCACCCACCTCTTAGAGGAAGTGGAGGCGGTATGCAGCAGAGCCATCATAATCGCAGAAGGGCAAATCCTGGTTGATGATACCCCCGCCAATCTGGAGTCACGCTCCCGCTTTCACAATGCAGTTTCTCTCAAGCTAGTCGACCCCTCCCGAATGGAAGGTGTACGTACGGCAATCGAAGCACTAAACGAAGTGACTGCAACCGAGGTCGATGCTAACAACAACCGCATGACCGCCTTCCCGGCACCTAACAAGATGCCCCTGGCGGCGATTAGTGAGCTGGCCATTGCCCAGGGCTGGGAATTTTCGGAACTTCATCTCGAAAGTGGTCGACTGGATGAGGTCTTCCGTACCATCACTACCGGTGAAAACGCATGAACCGTATACTTGCAATTACGCGCCGGGAACTGATCAGCTATTTTTCAACGCCTCTTGCCTACGTTTTCATTGTTATCTTTCTTGTACTGACCAGCGCGTTTACCTTCTATCTGGGTAATTTCTATGAGCGCGGCCAAGCAGATCTCTCGGCCTTTTTCAGCTTCCATCCTTGGCTCTATCTGTTTCTGGTCCCGGCGATCAGTATGCGGCTGTGGGCGGAAGAACGAAAAAGCGGGAGTATAGAGCTGCTGATGACGTTGCCCATCGAGCCCAGAGAAGCTGTGCTAGGAAAATTTCTCGCGGCCTGGGCCTTCATTGCCCTCGCCTTGATTCTGACATTCCCGATCTGGGTTACCGTAAACTTTCTCGGGGACCCGGATAACGGAGTCATCTTTGCGGCCTACCTTGGGAGCCTTTTCATGGCCGGAGGATTCCTAGCGATCGGCGCCTTTATTTCAGCAACCACAAAAAACCAGGTCATTGCTTTTATTCTCTCGGTAGTTGCCTGCTTCGGCTTCCTTCTGGCCGGGTTCTCGCTGGTCCTGGATCTTTTCTCATCCTGGGCGCCGCAGGTGCTGGTGGATGCCATCGCTAGCCTGAGCTTCCTCACCCATTTCTCGAACATCAGCAAAGGCGTTATTGACCTCAGAGACCTTGTCTATTTTTCATTGCTGATCGTAGTCTTTCTGTACGCTAACACAATCATCTTACACCTGCGCAAAGCGGACTAAATCGGACAATGACGACACTTCAACAACGCAAGCTCGGACTATCTTCCCTGGTTTTGCTCGGGCTCATCTTTGTCGCAGCGGTCATGGCCGCAAATACGCTCCTTGTAGGGCTCAGAATCGACCTAACTGAGAATAAGCTCTACACCGTCTCCCCTGGAACGATTGCCCTTTTAGAATCTATTGAAGAACCGATCAACCTCTATTATTTCTTCTCCGATGGCGAGACCGCCGATATTCCATTCCTTCGCGGCTACGCGACGCGTGTTCAGGAAACACTCGAAGAGTTCGTGTCAGCTGCGGAAGGTCAACTGAATCTTCAGGTAATTGATCCGGTCCCTTTTTCTGAAGACGAGGACAGGGCGGTACAGTTCGGACTTGAACCCATCAGTCTGGGCACACTCGGTGATGCAATTTATTTCGGCCTGGCCGGAACCAACAGTGTTGGCGAAGAGGACGTGATCGGTTTCTTCCAGCCCAACAAAGAGAACTTTCTGGAGTACGACCTCGCGAAACTGATCTATAACCTGTCCAATCCGGACAAGACCGTGATCGGCCTTTTGTCTGGCGTAAACATGACAGCGGGCTTCGATCCGCAGACCCAACAAATGACCGAGCCCTGGATGATCACCACCCAGGCCAGGCAGCTCTTCGAGGTCCGTGTTCTGACACCAAGCCTGACCATCATTGAAGAGGATATTGATCTTCTCTGGCTGGTTCACCCCAAAGCCATGGATGAACAAACCACTTATGCAGTTGACCAGTTCGTCTTAAGGGGCGGGCGGGCTCTGATCTTCGTCGACCCTCTGGCTGAAATCGACAGTGCATCGGCCGGAAATCCGGCCATGGGTGGCTTCCCGGTACCGAGCAGCTCCAACCTCGACCAACTTTTCCAGGCCTGGGGAGTAGTGTTCTCGGCAGGCGAAGTGGTTACCGACAACGTCTACGCGCTGAGCATTAACGCTGGCCTCGGTCAGCGCCCGGTCCGCCATCCTGGCCTGATCGGGATTCAGTCCACTTCAATGGACGCCGAGGACGTGGTGACCTCTGGCCTAAGCTCGATTAACCTTGGCATGGTGGGCCACTTCACGGCACAGGAGGATGCCGAAATTGAGCTGGTGCCTCTGCTCACTTCAAGTGCCGAATCAGCGACGGTTGCAGCTCAGACGTTCCAGTTTCTTCCTGACCCGGGCAGTCTGCTGGACAATTTCTCGCCCACAGGCGAGACCTACATACTAGCCGCGCGAGTACAAGGCCCGCTCAGAACGGCCTTTCCGGGCGGGGCCCCGGAAGCCGAGGGTGCGGATGAGGCTGCGGAACCGGTTCCCGGCTCAGCCCCACAACACCTGAACTCGACCGACACTGCGAACCTGATCCTGGTCGGAGATGTGGACATCCTGAGCGATCGGCTTTGGGTACAAATGCAGAGCTTCCTCGGCCAGCGCCTGGCCACAACCTTTGCCAACAACGGGGACTTTGTCATTAATGCACTGGACAACCTGAGCGGGAGCGCCGCCCTGATCGGGATCCGCAGTCGTGCAACTTTCTCCCGCCCCTTCACCACTGTCGACGGGCTACGCCGGGCGGCGGATGCCCGGTTCCGGCAAACGGAGCAGCGTCTGCAGGCTGAACTAAACGAGACCGAGCAAAAACTAGGAGAACTTCAAACGGCCAGGGATGACGAAACGTCGCTGCTGATGAGTTCGGAGCAACGGGTGGAAATCCAGCGCTTCCTGGACGAGCAGGTACGGATTCGGCAGGAGCTCAGGGCCGTCCAGCTCGACCTGAACCGCAGCATCGATCAGCTTGGAACTACGCTGAAGGTGATCAATATAGGCCTGGTTCCGGTTCTGTTGACCGTTCTCGCGCTGGCGATGGTAGCCCTGCGCCGACGCAGGGCAGGATAGGTCCATGAACAACCGAACTGTATTGATACTTCTTGGTGTAGCGGCAGTGCTGATACTACTTGCCTCGCTTGGAAGCCTGCAGAAAGAGCCGGAAAGCGCTCAGGCAGACCGTCTCTTTTTCCCGGAACTGGAGTCAATCCTGGGCGAGGCAAATCAGGTAACGATCCTAAAGGCCGGAAATGAACCTGTCGCAACGCTTCGGCGCACCGCCGAGGCCTGGACTGTTGCGGAAAGGGACGGATACCCGGCCGACTTTGCCAAGTTTCGGTCTGGCCTGCTTGACCTGGCAGAAGCCCGTGTAGTGGAGGTCAAGACATCGGACCCAGACCAGTACGGCCGACTCGGGGTCGAAGACGTGTCTCAGGACACGGCGACCGGTGTCGCGGTAAGGATCGAGTCCTCAGATGATTCGGCGACTGTCCTCGTTGGAGAAGCTGAAGGGGAATACCGCTACCTCCGCCAGGCAGACCAGGCTGAGAGTTACCTGGTCGATCGTAACCCTGATTTCGGAACCGAAACGACGGACTGGCTGGACACGAGCCTTCTCGACATCGGCGGGGAACGGGTCCGGCAGGTGAGTGTTACGCATCCGGACGGGGAAACGGTCCTGGTTCGAAAAACCGATGTGACACAAGCCAATTTTTCCGTGGAGAACATGCCCGAAGGGCGTGAGCTACTCTATGACAGCGTTGCGAATGTGATGGGGAACGTTCTGGAGCGTCTGCGTTTCGATGACGTAGCAAAAGCGGATGAAGTTGAAAATGCGATTCTGGTCGAGTTTCTTACCTTCGACGGGCTCCGCGTGACGGCAGAGGCATCGGAAACCGATGACCAGGGCTGGATTCGTTTCACGGCGGACCATGAACCGGCCGAAGCGGACCTGGAAGCCGAGCCCGGGGAAAGCGGACCAGACACGGAGACAGAAGCGGCTGAGCTCAACCGGCGCCTTTCCGGTTGGACCTTCCAGATCCCGAGATTCAAGTATGAGCAGATGACGCGTAGCATTGAGGACTTGCTGCAGTCGGAGCCTGAACCGAGCCCCTAACAGAACGGCCCTTCCCCGGTCACAAACACAAACTTGGCCAGATTCAATGAATGCTATCCGACAAAAATGTTAGATACGCTGATGGGCGGATTAAATAACGCAGAAAATTTTAAGGATTAAACAAATTCCTAAGAAGAAATTTTGCATTCTAATCAACCCGGTTTCTGGTGGCGGGAAGACCATCAAAATTTTTTCCAAAATTCAACCACTCTTTGATACTCATTTTGTCGAAAGCACTCAGCATTTCAGTGATCATCCTGGGTTTATTACGGATTTTGTTATCAACAATAATTTGTCTGAGTTTGATGGTTTATGTGTTATGGGAGGAGACGGCACCATTCACGAAACAGTCCTTGGCCTGATGGAGTCAGGCCAGGGGCGAAGCGTTCCTCTGGGGATTATCCCTGGCGGAACCGGTAATGCTTTTATCGGGGATTTAGGATGTCGGGATCCGGTTCAGGCAGCCAATCAAATCATTGATGGCAAAGTGAGCTTGATAGATATTATGCGGATCACCCAGAGAGAAGAAATTACTTACGCATTTAATGTTATCGGCTGGGGGATGGCTTCAGACGTGAATATTCAGGCAGAACGGCTGCGGTGGCTTGGAAGTAGTCGATACTCTTTTGCAGCTGTTATAAACATTATGAAATTTTTTAAAAAACGTCGCTTGAAAATGACGCTAGCTGGTGAAGTGATTGACTGTAACAGCCTCTTCTTTGTTGCTCTAAATACCATCCATACCGGAAAAGGCATGAAAATGGCTCCCCACGCAAAGTTAAATGATGGCTTGATTGATACAATTTTAGTCAGAGATGTATCGAAATTAAAAGCACTGAAAATTTTCATACAGGTATTTTTTGGCGACCATATTTCTGATCCGTCAGTTGAATATCGGCAAGTAAAAACATTTTCTATTCATACCAAAGACGATTTTCTGAATATTGATGGCGAAAATACTGGTCAAACTCCGATTGAGGTTTCCATGATACCCAATGCATTGCAAATCTTTGCCGACCTTTAAAATTTACAGCGTACTTCTTAACTAAAAATCATACTGAAAAAAAACACCGCATTGGATTTGCATAGAGTTTCTTCTTCGGAAAAATTTTGGCCTCTGTTGATGAGACAGGGAAACAAATCCAATCTGCCAACGAGGCTCGATTCTTTTTTTTGAAAAGCTAATATATTTGTTTTTAGAACGTTTTTTTGTAGCATGGTCACCAGACAATAATTTAAAGTATTTTTAATTGACTAAGGTTTTGCCCCGATGAAAAAAACATGGGCAGTCACTGGCCTTCGCCTGCACCAATTGCATTTGGTTCTTCTGGTTTTTGCCCTAGTGCCTGCTGTAACTGCTGCACAAACTGCAACTGACTCACTCGACCCAATACCCGGTCCGCGAGACTGCTTCTGGGCGAGGGGGCCCCATAGTGCGGATCCTTATATCAACTTGGCTTACCCGGATGCCAACGTATTTTACTGGGCCGCGGCATTTACAATTCCTCAAGGGACTAGGTTTTCGATCGAAGGACACTATCCCCATTCACGATACATGTCTTTCATTAGTTACGATGAACGTGGTAGGCCTATTGAGTCACTTGCTGATTATTTAATTGAATCCGACTCCCACAACCCCTTTATCTCCGAAAGCCCAAGAGATAACGGTAATCGCGAATACAAGATAGATATTTTAAATGCCCATCCGGCGTCTGATCGTCAAGTGGGGGAAGTTCTTAACATAGACAGCAACAATGTCCTGCATGTTCCTGCCTACGGGGCAGGACAACAAGTGATCCTTTATCGAATTTACCTGCCTGATGAAGGCAAGGCCCCCGGCGGCGGTGTGAACCTACCATCCCCGGTATTGGTTCTGGAGGATGGCACGGAACTCCGAGGCAGCAACGCCTGCGGGGCCCTTCAAACAGATCAACAGGTGGCGATCACTATCGATGCCCTGGGGATCCCGACCCAGCAGTACCGTGAGCTTATCTCGCAGCCAAACAAGCCCGATACCTGGCCCGCACATAATCCTCCGGAATGGTTTATCCAGCTTGACCGTCAAAGCTTGATTGGAATGTATACGGGTGACATTGATCCTGATGCACCAAGAAGCGAGGGAGGCTTTTATCCAAACCTTGATAATCATTACATCAGGACAATAGTTAACCGGAAGCACGGAAAAGTTTTGCTTATAAGAGGTAGGGCCCCCACTACTCCGAAAACTTATCACGGAGAAACCCCGATGGGGGCTGGTGAACTTCGCTACTGGTCAGTGTGCTCCAATCAAAGCTTTGTCAACACACGAGTGAACGACTGCGTGTTTGATGAGGAAATACCCGTGAGTGTAGACGGTTTGTACACAATCGCTATCAGTAGGCCTGAAGATCGGCCAAGGAACGCTATCAAAGAATGTGGAATTGCCTGGCTTCCGATGGCCCGGGATGGGGATGGAATGTTTGACCCGGACGTAACCATTGTCCAAATCAGGCACATGCTGTCGGCACCCGATTTCGACTACTCTATTCAGCGGGTTCATAAACAAAGTGACCTGGAAAGCACGATGGGGCCCTATATGCCAAGGTCAAGGTATCTCATGCCGAATCAAGTGGAAACAATTTTTCCTTGCTTGTTAGACGCCGTGCAATAAGATTTTCAGCACAAATTTTCGGAAGGATTAAAAAAGAATTGGCGAGGGTAGGAGAACCAACCCTTACTCTGGCAATTTAATCATCAGCTTGCCGAAATTCTCGCCACTGAACAGCCTGAGCAGCGTGTCTGGAAAGATATCGACCGGACCTTCTGTGATGTCTTCGCGGCAGACAATTTTTCCTTCGGCACGCCAGGTTGCCAAATCCTTCAGCATCCCAGGCCACTTGTCACGGAAGTCAAAATAGATGAATCCCTCCATGCGGGAGCTCCGCATCAACAGCCTTATGTAATTGCTCGGACCCTGGAAGGATCTGGTTTCGTTGTACTGGGAAATGGCCCCGCAGATTACCACGCGCGCGCCCACATTGATGAAGGCCAACCCGGTGTTCAGCGTGTCGCCCCCGACATTGTCGAAAAACAAGTCGATACCATCCGGGCAAGCCCGGCCGAGGCTCTTGTAAAGGTTCTCTTTTTTGTAGTCGATCGCGGCATCGAATCCGAGCTCATCGATCAGATAGGCACACTTTTCGGGCCCGCCCGCAATGCCTACAGCCCTTCCTCCTTTGAGCTTGGCGATTTGCCCCACATGGGCCCCGACCGAACCCGCGGCCCCGGAGACCAGTGCCGTGTTACCGGCCTGAAACTGGCCAACTTCGAGCAACCCGCAATAGGCGGTCAGGCCCGCTATGCCAAGCGTATTCAGATAGGTCTGGGGCGGTGCCAGTCCGGTATCGATTTTCATGTATTGGGAACCGTCCGAAATCGCATAGTCCTGGACCCCGTCTAGTCCAGCAACCCAATCGCCCACCCGGTGGGCGCCACTGTTCGACGCGACAACCTCACCAACCGTAAGCGCACGCATGACCGCCCCAAGGCCAAGCACAGGGACATAGGAAGGCCTGTCGTTCATCCAGCCCCGCATTGCAGGATCAACCGAGATATAGCGTACTTTGACCAAGACCTCTTCCGGGCCAGGCTCCGACACTGGCTCTTCTGTGATAGCCCAATCCGCTGGTTTTGGGAGACCTTCCGGACGCGCGGCCAGTTGTACCTGACGGTTCAAGCGTTTACTCATGAGATTACGGTTCCCGATCTTTGATTAAATTAATTTCCGGATCTGGGTGGCCGAACCTGTCCCGATCCCGTCCAACCAATGATTTTAATGGTGATAATTTTACCTTATTTCAAGACCATTCTTAGGTCTTACGTTTATTTCTTTTTTGGCTACGGACTAAGGATGGTGCAGCCCGTTGTCCGGCGAGCCTCCAGATCCCGGTGTGCCTCCGCCGCACTTGACAGCGGATAGCGCTGGTTGACCTCAATGGAAACCTTTCCGCTACCGACCATGTTGAAAAGTGCGCTGCTGGCTTCTATCAATTCGTCCCGGGTTGCAATGAAGTTCCACAGTGTTGGCCGAGTAACGTAGAGGGATCCTCTGGTCTGGAGATCCAGTGGAGTGAAGGGCTCAACCAGGCCTGATGCATTCCCGAAACTCACCATGAAACCATGCGGGCGCAGACAGTCCAGGGACTGGACAAAAGTATCACGGCCTATGGAATCATAGACGACTGGAACACCCTCACCGTCGGTCAGTTCTCGAACCCGGCCCACCACTTCTTCCTCAGCAAGCAGCACATGCTCACAACCGTGACCTAGCGCAACCTCTCGCTTCTCCTCTGTGCTGACGATGCCGATCACGCGGGCACCGATGCCACTGGCCCACTGGGAAAGAATTGAACCGACGCCCCCGGCTGCTGCATAAAGAACAATCCACTGCCCCACCTGCACCGGGTACGAGCGATGAAGCAGATACCAGCTGGTCATGCCCTTCAGCATCATCGCAGCCGCGGTCTCATCTTCAACTCCCTGGGGTAATTTGACTAGCCTAGCCGCATCAAGGAGTCGCTCTTCAGAGTATCCATCGAGTGGTGGCGGGGTTACATAGGCCACCCGATCACCGACCTGTACATGATCCACACCGCTCCCGACCGCGGATACCACGCCCGCGGCCTCACTGCCCAAACCACTAGGCAACTCGATCGGATATAGTCCGGAACGGAAGTAAGTATCGATCAGATTCACACCGATCGCGGTGTGGGCAACGCGGGCCTCCCCAGGTCCTGGATCACCTGTAGCAACCTCAGTCCATTTAAGAACCTCCGGTCCACCAAACTCGTCTAGCCGGATTGTTTTTGTCATGCTCACCGCCGAAATCCAAGAGTAGGTTAGAATCATAGCGCAGTGATAGCAAACAAACGGGACCTCATGCCCGAACACCTCGTAATCATTGGCAGCGGCCAAGCCGCCGCCCAAGCGGTCCAGACCCTCCGCCAGGAAAAATTTAGCGGGCCAATCACCATTGTCGGTGAAGAAGCCTACCCGCCTTATCAGCGGCCACCCCTGTCGAAGAAATACCTGGCCGGGGAACTCAGTGTTGAGCGTCTTTACCTAAAGCCTGTCAGTCACTACAAGAATAAGGATGTGACGATGAGGCTTGGAGAAAAAGTAACGGCCCTGGAGCCAGAAAAATCCAGGGTGGTTCTGGAGAACGGACAAACGATTACTTTCAGTCGCCTCCTGCTCGCGACGGGCAGCCATGTCCGAAAGCTTCAGATACCGGGCGAAGATCTGGACGGAATACATTATCTGCACACCATCGAGGATGCGAACGCTATCGCGGAGGGTCTGAAGAGGGGCTCCCGATTGGTGATTGTCGGAGCCGGCTATATCGGTCTGGAAGTAGCTGCAGTTGCGATCAAGCGAGGTGTGGCTGTCACAGTCCTGGAAGCTCTCGACCGAGTGATGGCAAGAGTTGTCTCCCCAGAAGTTTCAAACTTCTACCTTGGCTATCATCAAAAAAAAGGCGCGAACATTCTCTGCAATACCGCGGTTACACGCTTCTCTGGAGAAAAAAAAGTAGACCGGGTTGAAACAGCGGATGGGAGACATTTCCCGTGCGATCTTGCAATTGTCGGTATAGGGGTCGAGCCTGCAACCGAACTAGCAGAGGCTGCGGGGCTCGCATGCAACAATGGAATTCTCGTGGATGAGTTTGCTCGTACCCAGCATCCAGACATTTTTGCCGCGGGTGACTGCACTAACCATCCGAATCACCAAACAGGTGCCCGGGTTCGCTTGGAGTCAGTCCACAACGCAATTGAACAAGCTAAGACTGCAGCCTCAAACATGCTAGGCAAACCCAAGAGATACGAAGACGTGCCCTGGTTCTGGTCAGACCAGTACGACCTCAAGCTTCAGATCGTAGGACTCTCCGAAGGGTATGACCAGGTCGTGATCCGAGGTGAACCCAGCCAAGAAACTTTCGCCGCGTTCTATTTTAGAAGCGGGAAAATCATAGCTATCAATGCCATCAATAGCCCCAGAGAATTCATGCTTGGAAAAAAACTAATTTCTCAGGAGAAAACTATTGCACCCGAAAAGCTTGCCAACCAAGCCCTGAACTTCATGGACCTTGCCAAGAAGGCCATAGACCAATGAACGGGTACTCAGGGGTTTTATGAAAGAAATCTTGTCTGTGCATTATGAACTTAAGGAGTTCAGCTCCATGTATAGGATGACTCTCATTGCTGTCTGTGCGGTACCCAGACCCCCACCTTAGATAATCGCCCAGGCCTTCTCAGCAGCTTCTTCCCGTCAACCGATACACGGTCAGACCTAACCATTCTTTTACACCTATCGAAATCAGCCTCAACGAGAAGCCCCAATCAATCCGGAAATTATTGACGCCACGCGTCTGAAAGTCGACCGGGTATGGCGTCACAGTCCAGCCAATCCTACAAAAGATGCCCATTGAACGCGGCATATGCCAGCCAGTGGTAATGAGAACCCATCTCTGACCCGGCTCAGGGTTAACCAAGCCTTTGCTGAGCAAGGCACTTTCGTACGTGTTTCGTGAACCTCTTTCAAAAATAATCCGTGCCGTATCCAGGCCCTGCTCTGAGAAGAGACGTTCCGCAGCATCGGCCGCCTTGTATTGTTGGTTGAGCAAGCTTCCGGTCCCACCGGAAAATACCAACTGTGCTTCCGGGAACTGCCTGGCAAGCATCATAAAACTTAAATCGCGCTCGGCTGATTCAGATAAGACGACCTGGTCCCAGACACTTGTCAAGAGCGCGTCTTCGGCTCCAGCCAGAACTATTATTCCGTCCACGCTCTCAAGAGAGGGATTTGGTGGGTATCTGTTTTCCAGAGGAATTAATATCCATTCCCCGACCGGAAGCAGCCCTAGAAAAAAGACACTCATCGCGAGACAGGTGAGGGTAGCCTTGGCCCACTTTTCTTTCCTCATCCATAGAAGAACGACACCAGCACCCAGCCACATGAAAAGTAGTGACGCCGGTGAAACAAAAAGCCACACAAGTTTAGAGGTCCAAAAAAAAAGATTATCCATCTCAGTCCCTAATTAACAAACGCAAACGGGCTCAAAAGCAATCAAGACTCGCCCCTACCTGGACAGGACAGGACAGGACAGGACAGGACAGGA
>CAJWKT010000014.1 GCA_913041665.1 uncultured Gammaproteobacteria bacterium
AATAATGAGTGGCGGCATTAGAGCCAGGGCGATAGCGATCACGACTCTTTGTCTCATCCCGCCTGATAATTGATGTGGATAACTGTCTAGCCAACTACGAAAATCACTATCTGATTCGACTACCACCCTACCCCTCATGGCAAAATGGGCAGTACCACAAAGTTCCTCGCATAGCAGCTCAAAAGTACCCATGCGTATCGGCGTGAACCACTGATAAGAAATGAGGCCCGGCACAATATCCATTTTTGTACGAAATTCGGACACAGTAAAATTGTGCAGAACGTCTTTAGAGCGGAGCAGCATCTTAATCGGCTGATCAATGGGAAGGTGAACTTCTTGACTGGCAATCAAAATGTCGTCCTGACCATTCAGGTCATCTTCAACCATGCCAAACGGATTCTTGGGAGTGATTATCCGAGAATCCACAGCACCAAAAATACCATCCTCTCCCGGGAACCTATAGCTCCAGCTCCATTGCTGCCCAACAGCCTCCATTTCCAAAGCTTCCTCAGGAACATTGACGAAGTTGGCCCATGTTATAAGGCCAGGCAGTAGCAGTGCGATAATTCCAACCGTAGTTGCAATCGTTAACCAAAATTCGAGTTTCTTATTCTCTGGCTCATAGGCTGCCCGAGCATCTGCACGGTAACGGAACCGCCAAACGCAATAAGCAACAAAAAGATTGACGATCACGAAAACTATCCCCGTGACCCACACCGTGAGATTGATGGTTGCGTCCATTGCGCTCCAGTTAGAAGCTATTTCGGTAAACCACCAAGGACTCACAATATGAAAAACGACTGAGCCAACAACCAACAGAACCAACACAATTGCTAGAGCCATACCTTCCGTATCCCTAAAAAGCTATATCTTGAAGTGAATCATCCCCAATCGAACGATCGCCCATCACCACTGCCCCCACAGAACTCGCGTTCTCCGCTGAGCCTATAAGCTCTTGGCCTGACGGAATGGCCGCACCGATGAAAATTAGAATAGGAATAATCATCCATGCGACTTCCACTTTAGCGCTATTGCGAAATTGAATTTCCTGCTCAACCCGAGCAGTAGCAATAGAAAATATCATTAACCCGAACAATACGTGGGCCACGGCCACACAAACCCAAAAAACTAAAACGTTCAGACCGTAATCAGCATGACCGAGCTGGGTAAAGCCCGCGATCGTCGAATTCGCTGAAAAAAGAGAGCTTGGACATAAAACTAGCACTGAGGCCACTAGAGAGCTAGTCACAGACTCACGCATACTTCTGGACACTTGTCCGGACTCCTAAGTTACCGTGTATTTTTGCGCAGAGATGCTCAACTCGAGAGAACTAAGCAGCTGGCTACCGAAACCCTGACCCTTCTCAAAGAGCCACCCCTAGAACGGGCGTTAATGCTACGGCAATTGAGGTCGTGCTGCAACGAGTAACCGCCAAAAATGTGCCTCTATCTGAGGCGCTCATCAAACACAAACGTAAAACTAAAATTATCCTGATTTATATATCAAGCATTCCCGCGTCAATACGCCAGAAACTGCATTTTACTGCAGCGTTTTAATATAAGCGGCAACATTGGTAACAGCTTCATCACTAGCAAGAGTGCCCACCATTGGACGCATCTGAGCACCAAATATATCCTGGGGGCTCGTGCCGCGTATCGAGTCGCGGTAATTCATAATCTGCCGTTCGACATACCAGTCATGCTGACCAACCAGACTGGGCGTGTTGAGTGCTTCATTACCAGTGCCATCCGGAGCATGGCAAGCTTGGCAAAGCGCATAGGAAGCCTTGCCCGCATTTATGTCTGCCCCAACTATAGTGGCAGCGCTTGGTGGTGAATCCAAAGTTCCGATATAGGCAGCAAGATCCTGCAGAACCTGATCATCCTCAAGCGTCATGGAAATTGCCCGCATCTGGGTGCCATAAATATCGCTCGCGTCTGGCGCCCTTAAACCATCTCTGAAATATTGAAGCTGGCGCACAGTATAGTAAGGCTCCATCCCACTAATTCTAGGTGAGTTTAAGGTTGCGTTTCCTTCGCCATTGACCCCATGACACACCGCGCATACTACAAACTCAGCCTCACCTTGAGCTACATCCCCCTGGGCATACACATACTGGGCAGTAGCGAAAAAACTGATAATCATAAATACTGTGCTAAATTTTAATTTGTCCATTCTTCATCTCATTAGATTTGGGCATTTTGATTCCGGTGGGAAACTTACCGGAGTCTTGGCGGCTCTTCAAGGGTAATTGTGTTTTACGTGGGCTAGGATCGAAAATAGTTCTCCAAAAAAAACAAAGTACCTCTACCCTTCACGTCAGAACTGGTAAACTGATTTAGTGGAGACTACGTTCTTGCTCTGCAGTCATGCTCAGGCTGGTCCTGATAACAACCTGAATATCTACGGTGTATTCAACGAACTTTATGCCCCCGATTTCCCTGCCCACCAAGATCGTTTAGTGCTCGCTGGAATTATCGAATGGGATAAACAAGAGCAGGGACGTATTGTGTTCAGCATTGATCTTCTGGATCCAGGCGACCGGTCAATTTTTACAATAGAGGGCCATACTGACGTAAACCCTACAGAAAACTCAGACTCACCGCCTAAAAGCCAGTTTGTCCTGCCAATGGAAAAAGTACTCTTCCCCGCGGCCGGAAGATACAAGATTCGCCTAACCATCGAAGGAAAAAAATTAACGGGTCCGTCAATTTATTTGATAAAACGCCCCCAGGATTAGTGCAGCCCCTCCTATTCAACTACCTGGTACATACTCAAGGCTAGCGATATAGGACACCACATCCCTAACCTGCTCGTCTGTTTCCAGTATTTGAGCCATTCCACGCATAGGTGCCCCACCCAAATCACTCGGATGAGTCCCTCTCACACCTGCCCGAAAGTTCTCAAGCTGCCGAACCAAGTACCAATCATGCTGCCTAGACAATCGAGGTGCTTCAGTCAAGGTTAATCCCTGAGCACTTTCCCCATGACAGGCGATACAAGTACTTTCGTATAATGCTTTGCCAGAAACAGCATTACCCTCTACGGTAGTAGGAGGATCAGGTATGGGCAGTGTTTGAATATAAGCCGCCACGTCTTCTACCGCCTGCTCGTCTGGTAAAACCATAGCCATGGGGCGCATTTGCTGTCCAAATAAGTCATCCGCGTGAGTTCCGCGCAAGCCGCTACGAAAATTCTGAATCTGCCGAACAACATACGCATAATCTTGGCCGCCACTAGCCGGAGAATTGAGGACGGTCATTCCCTCGCCGCCCGGCCCATGGCACGCGACACAAAGAGCAAAATGTCCAGCGCCTCTTTCGGGATCTCCCTCTGCCAACGCCGACGCTACACCAACCAAAGAAAAAACTAAAACAATCGTCGCTGCAACAAATACTCTCATGAACATTCCTGTAATAAGAAAAATCCATTGTAGTTTGCGTGCTTTCCGTGCACAATCGCCCACCGAAAATTCAGGCAATCGCCAAGCAAGAATTCAGGGAGGGTGTTCGGGTGAATGTCTCTGTCCTAGAGGCTCTGAAACCTCTAAGGAAATCGGCCCTACTAGGGATTATCGGGATTGTTGGCATCGTTGTGGGCCTCAAGATAAATGCTGCCTATTCTACCCACCTAAAGCCCGTACAACCGATTGAGTTTAGCCATCGTATTCATGCTGGAGAAAACCAAATTGAATGCCTTTACTGTCACTCCTCTGCGGATCGATCCCCATCTGCTGGAGTTCCCAGTGTTGCAAAGTGCGTGGGCTGCCACGAACGTATAGCAACCGTGAGAGATTCGGCTGAAATCGCGAAACTCAACGCATACTGGCAAGCCCAAGAACCAATTCCTTGGATAAAGGTTCACGATGTACCAGACTTTGTCCACTTCACTCACAAGCGACATGTTCTTGCGGGACTAGAGTGCCAGCAATGTCATGGACCAGTAGAGACCATGGACCGCATTGAACGGGTAGCGGATTTAACAATGCCATGGTGTACCGATTGTCATACGTTGAATCAGACTGATAACGGGCTTGACTGTTATACCTGCCATAAATAGGTACCAAAAAGAATAAAAAAAATCCATGACTAGCATTAATCGTAGAGATTTTTTTAAATTTGTCGGGGCTGGAGGCGCCGGAGCGGGTGCTGGTTACCTCTACGCAGAACTGGTCAAAAGACCGCAGGAATTACTAGTACCCCAAGTTGTTCCACCTGAAGATTACTCTCCTGGGCTCGCCACCTGGTATAACACTGTCTGCAACCAATGCTCTGGTGGTTGTGGAATTTCAGTCCGAATTAGAGAAGGTGAAGCTAAGAAAATTGAAGGCAATCCTGTCCATCCTGTAAATCAAGGTCGACTTTGTGCGCTGGGTCAATCGGGGCTAAATGCCCTCTATAACCCAGACAGACTAAAAACTCCGTTAAGAAATAATAACGAAGGCAGATTCCAGGGGATTGAATGGGAAGAAGCAATAGATGAATTGGCCCAAAAACTTAATGAGTCACGCGCCCGAAGGCAGAGTGATCGTGTTCAGTTACTAACTGGAAATATCCGTGGACATGTGAACGGGCTCATAGGCCATTTTATGGAATGGGTCGGTGTAGCTAGCCACATGCAGTACGACTTCACTCGGCCGGCTAACCTCTATGAGGCAAATCAACTTACCTTCGGCCAAAGTATGCTTCCCTACTATGACATTCGGAACACCCATTACCTGCTTTCTTTTGGTGCGGACTACCTAGGAACATGGCTATCACCAGTACACAACAGCCTTGGCTACGGTCATTTGCGGCAAGGCCAGACTGAAAAACGCGGTACTTGTATCCAAGTGGAGCCACGTATGTCTTTAAGTGGTGCAAATGCCGATGAGTGGCTTCCAGCCGTACCTGGGAGCGAGGGATCGTTGGCGCTCGGTATTGCCAATGTTATCGCTAACGGACATTACACTGGCGCTGACCAAGCTGAGTGGGCAAATGCGCTCACCACATATACACCCTCAAACATAGCCCGATTAACGGGAATATCTGAGGTCGATATCGAACGCATAGCGGAGGAATTCTTTACCAATGCCAGCCTAGCGATAGCTGGCGGGGCTGCAACAGCCGGTACTGAGGGAGTTGCTACTCATATAGCCGTAAATGCACTGAATTACTTAGCAGGCAATATTGGCCAGAAGGGGGGAGTGATCTTTAATTCTGACCCTGGATTTGCTCAAACCTCAACTTTTGAACATGCCAATTACCAGCAAATGATCACACTTGCAGAGAAAATGAAAAACAATGAGGTGGATATACTCATTCTGCACGATACCAACCCAATTTTTTCAATGCCATCGAGCTCAAATTTTCAAGAAGCGATGGAGAACGTACCTTTGGTGGTTGCGCTATCCGGCTTCATGGACGAAACCACAGCTATGGCAGACCTGATCCTACCTACCGATAACTATCTTGAATCATGGGGTGATGACGTGCCAGAACCAGCAGTAGGGTTCTCGGTTGCTTCAATCTCTCAGCCTGTAGTAAGCCGACTTTACGACACGCGTTCTTTGGGCGACATCTTGATTGACACTGCCAGAATGATGGGCACTGAAGTCAGCTGGGATTCGACGGAAGCCTATATCCAGGATGTTTGGAGTCGTATTTATGCCCAGCAAGGTGGTGATCCCTCGGGCTTTGATAATTTCTGGCGGTCAGCCTTAGAGGCGGGGGTTTGGGGGCAAGAAACCGCATCAACAAATCAAGGATCGACTGTCAAACCCTTTCCTGTCAACCAACTGTCTGACGTGTCAAATAAACTTGAGGGCGATGAAAGTGAATACCCCTTTGTGTTACACCCGTACCTTACTCTGACTTTCCTTGATGGACGGGGCGCCAACCTTCCATGGCAACAAGAACTGCCAGATCCTCTGACTAGCGTAGTCTACAACTCGTGGGTTGAGCTTAACCCGGGTACTGCGGTTGAGTTAGGTGTAAAAGAAGGTGATGTTCTGGAAGTCACCTCCCCTAGCGGAACGATACGAGCGCCAGCTTTTATCTATGAAGCCATACGACCGGATGTAGTAGCTATGCCTATCGGACAAGGGCATGAGCAGTACGGAAGATACGCAGAGCAAAGAGGAGTAAATCCTATCGATCTAGTAGTGCCCAATTTTGATCAGCGGAGCGGAGCCCTTGCCTGGGCAGGCACCAGAGTAAAGATCCTGAAAACAGGGGAACGTGTACTGCTAATCAAAACTGATGGCATTACCCGAACTTTAGGAAGACAAATTCTTGGCCCCTCTGAAGCAGAACACGGTTAGGAGTGATATGAGCGTTTTAGACACAATTCGAAAGTACCGGGAAGCCGGTTACTATAAAGAATTTGATTACCACTGGGGCATGACAGTTGACTTAGATAGGTGTACGGGCTGTGAAGCATGTGTAGTAGCCTGCCAAGCCGAAAATAATTTACCCATCGTGGGCGAAAGCAGTTTTGCCCAGCGACGTGAAATCAAATGGATGAGAATTGAGCGTTACTGGGAAGGAGAATACCCAAACGCGAAATTAAATTTTATTCCAATGTTTTGCCAGCAGTGCGATGAAGCTCCGTGTGAGACAGCCTGCCCAGTATTTGCAACGTATCACAACCAAGATGGTCTCAATACTCAGATTTATAACCGCTGCATTGGAACGCGAACCTGCGCAGTGTATTGCCCCTATGAGGTACGTTATTTTAATTGGTTTACCTATACATGGGACGAACCACTAGAGCGACAACTAAATCCAGATGTTTCGGTGCGCGAAAAGGGTGTAATGGAGAAATGCACCTTCTGCATCCAACGAATCCGACAGGCAAAGGATCTGGCTAAGGATGATGATCGCAGAAAGGTGCGTGACGGTGAGGTTACCCCCGCCTGTGCGCAAAGCTGCCCCACCGAAGCATTGGTTTTTGGCGACCTGAATGACCCAGAGAGCCGAGTCTCCAAAATGGCAAACGATCCACGAGGATATCAAGTCCTAGAAGAACAGAATACCAGCCCATCCGTCGTCTACCTGCAAAAAGTTCATGGTGATGAAGAAGCTATTTGATCACGGAGAGCCCAGCTACGAGCAGGTTAATCAAGACGTTATAAAGTCGCTGATTGAAACCGGCCCAAAGTACTGGATGTTGCTTGCCACGACGGTGGGTATCACTGTGGTCTGTTTTATTGTGCCGTGGATGTATCAGATTCATATGGGCGTCGGTGTTGCCGGTATGAATCGAAACGCCGTGTGGGGAACCTATCTGTCAAATTTCATTTTTTGGATTGGGCTTAGTCACTCAGGAACATTGCTATCTGCAGTTCTGCATATCACGCAAAGTGACTGGCGTAAATCAATTTACCGTAGCGCAGAAGCGATGACGCTGTTTTCGCTAATGGTAGCGGCCACCTTTGTCATGGTACACGTGGGACGCCTCTGGTTCATACACTGGAGTTTTCCAATCCCCAATCCCATGGGTTTATGGCCGAATTTCCGCTCGCCAATTATGTTCGATGTGATGGCAATCACAACTTACCTCACGGCGAGCAGCATATTCATTTACATGGGCTCGGTACCAGACTTCGCTGCTGTCAGAGATTATAGTAGCGGACTTCGACGCAGAATCTATACAGTTTTATCTTTTGGCTGGCGTGGCACCTCAAAAGAATGGCATACGCTGGGCTGGGCCTACACCTTCTTTGCGGTGTTGGTGATTCCGCTTGCAGTGTCAGTGCATAGCATCGTGTCTTGGGACTTTGCCCTGTCAACGGTACCCGGGCTGCACCAAACAATTTTTGCGCCTTATTTCGTTTGCGGTGCAATTTATTCTGGCACGGCAGGCATCGTTACAGTGATGTACTGCTTGAGGCGCTTCCTAGGATTTGAGCGCTATATTGGAAAAATTCATGTGGACTACCTTGGAAAGCTTCTGATTGCGCTTTCTATGATTTGGACATATATCAACATCATGGAACTTTTCACCGGCTGGTACAGCGGCTCATCCGCGGAGATCGAATTTCTTAAGTTTCGTTTGTTTGGTTTTTACGCTCCAATGTACTGGGAAATGATCCTATTTTGCGCCTTTGTGCCGCTACTGATGTTGTTCAAAAGTGTCCGGCTTAACTGGAATCGAATGCTGGTCATCTCAATTTTGATCAACATCGGAATGTTGAGTGAGCGGTTCATTATTGTTTCTACTTCTCTACCGAGAAAACTCCTACCTGATTCCTACGGGTTTTATTTCCCCAGTCCGGCGGAGATTTCAATCACTGTTGGATCGTTTGCAATGTTTGCAACTTTATTTTTGATTTTCATTAAGGTGTTTCCTGCTGTCTCCATTTACGAGGTGAAAGAAACACTTAACCCGCTCAGACGGGCAGAAAAAACCTGATGGACATAACAGGAACATTTCAATACGAAGAAGATGCTATTTCAGCAGCCCAAGGCCTGCATGCGGCCGGCATTAAAAACGTATCATTGATGTCACCCATCCCAATGCATGCAGCAGAAAAAGCGTTGGGCCTGGGAAAATCCAATGTGCGAAAATTTACTTTGATCGGCGCTATTTTGGGTGGGCTCGGCGGTTTCTCAATGTGTGTTGCTACGGCACTGGTGTTCATAATGCCCACAGGTGGGCGGGCGATAATCGCTTTACCACCCTATCTGCTCATTACCTATGAAACTACTATCCTGATTGGCGTTTTGTCGACTCTCGTTGGTTTTTTCTTGGTAGCTAAATTACCTGCGTGGAAAAACCGGCCATACCGTGTCGAAGCCAATGTAAATCGGTTTGTGGTTGCCGTGGAAAGCCCTTCGAGCAATGAAGTAAAGAAAGCAGAGCAGATCATCCGAGGCGCAGGTGCCTTAGGAATTGAGCAAACGGGAGGTACCTTGTGATACCCATGGATAAGCTCTCAGTCATATTAGTCATCCTGCTACCAATGCAAGGATTAGCACTGCCATGGTCAAAGGACATGAAGGATCAGCCAACCATTAAGGCACAGGAAACTGTGGTAAGTATGGCAGAGTCTTCTGTGCGATCTGATTCTCCGGAGCCTTTTCAGCGACCCACTAATATCAGTGAGCTGGTTATTGAGCGGATCGCCGCAGGACAAAGTCTGGCGAACCCGGTGCCAACATCACCCAAATCCCTAAATCGTGGACGACAAATCTATGTGACTCATTGTGCCTCGTGTCACGGAGACCAGGGCTTAGGTGACGGGCTGGTGGGACAAAAATTTATCCCGACACCAATCAACTTAACGGTGGACTATATCCAGATCCAGCCGGCTGGTCGGCTTTATTACACTATTACCTATGGGGCGATCGCGATGCCGGCGTACCAGGAGAGCATTAAACAGACCGATCGCTGGCATTTGATTAATTACATTAAAGATAACTTAAAACCTGCACTATGAACGCTGAGATTAAAATACCTGTAGGGACTGGTGGAACCTACACAGGATTGAAATGGCTCCTTGCTGTCTTATTCCTGGCTGGTGCAAGTACCTTTGTGTTTCTCTTGCTAAGCGAAACGCAGTCCATGCCTTGGCCATTCCTGCTTGCTAATTTCATGTTTTTGATTGGAGTAAGTCAATTCGGTGTGTGTTTTTCGGCGATTTTGCGTTTGTGTAGAGCTAAATGGGCGAGGCCTTTCTACCGACTGGGCGAACTAATGACTTTGGCATTCCTTCCGTTTGCGTTTGGAGTATTTTTTGCAATATTTTTTCTTGGAAGACACGAGTTATTTTATTGGCTTGACACTTCCTCGGAAGGCCACACCAGCTCATGGCTTAGCTCCAATGGACTCCTATTTCGAAACTTAGCGGCGCAACTGGCCTTCTACGGACTCGCTATCTATTACTTCATTGTAGGCCTTCTACCGGACCTCTCACAGCAAAACAGCGAAGAAGGGCCTAAGTGGCGTCGAAGCCTATACCGACGTCTTCTTGCTATGAAAGCACACCATGACGAACGTCAACTCAAAGGTCGAGTTTACCTACTTGCTCCAGCAGTACTTATCGTCTGCGGCATAGCGAACACAATCATTGCGTGGGATTTTGGGATGATGCTAGTCGAGCATTATCATAGTAGCGTTTATCCGATGTTCTTTATTCAAGGAAACAACCTAGCAGGCACAGCGTTGATTCTGCTGCTCAGCACCCTACTGGCTCGCTCCACGGCTACTCGCGAACATTTCGGGCATAACCAACTAAAAAGTATGGGTATTATGCTGACGGGTTTCGTGCTGCTATGGCTTTATTTATTCTGGGCTCAGTTCTTCGTTACTTGGTTCGGCAATTTACCCAATGAATTTGGACCACTATGGAAACAGATGTACGGCCATTACAGTCCTTATTTCTGGGTCATGCTCTCCTGCGTGTTTTTTATTCCTCTTCTAGCCTTTTTAAGGGCTGAGACAAAGAAAGCCTGGTGGTCGCTCCTGCTAGTAAGTGCGATTATCTGTTTTGGTATATGGATTAATCGTTACTTGATGATAGTTCCAATATTTTTTGATGACCACCGACCGTTTTCTTCGCTTGCCGAGATTGTCCTGGCTATTGGGCTTGCTTCGGGATTTTTAATAGTCCTGCTTTGGCTACTAAATGCGTTTCCTCCCGTTTCTACCTGGGAGCTGCACGAAGCAACAATCGAGGATGATCCGGCATATTGATAGGGCTGCTCAACTAGAATAACCTCCGAAGCATAACCCTGAACCGCCAAGAGAGGAATTCGTGTCAAAGTATCCACTGCATGAAATCCGTGACCAAAACAAGCTGTGCTGAGCTATCCTACTGAGCTCAAAACCATCATGAATACCGCTAAGCTCAGGGAATTTTATACACGACTCTCCCAAGAAAATCCAAATCCCACAACTGAGCTTAATTACAATAGCCATTTTCAACTGATGGTAGCTGTTATTCTGTCAGCGCAAGCTACAGATATCAGTGTCAATAAGGCCACCAAAGAGCTTTTCAAGGTAGCTGGAACACCCCGAGCCATGCTTGATCTAGGCGAAAACCGCCTTAAGAAATACATTAAAAACATTGGGCTCTTTAACAATAAAGCTAAAAATATAATCAAGGCATGTCGATACCTAATAGAACGGCACGGGGAAGTGGTACCCGAAAGCCGGTCTTCTCTAGAAGCACTGCCGGGCGTTGGACGCAAAACTGCAAATGTCATTCTTAATACTGCTTTTGGCCAACCAACTATTGCCGTGGATACTCATATTTTTAGGGTTTCCAATAGAACAGGTCTTGCGTCTGGAAAAAATGTCATAGATGTCGAAAAAAAATTAAAGAAAGTGACACCAAAGGAATTTCAAATGAATGCCCATCATTGGTTAATATTGCATGGACGTTATGTCTGTAAAGCGCGCAACCCTAGCTGTGGTAAGTGCTTCCTCGAAGATTTATGCGGATACAAAAGCAAAATCATCCGAAATAAGCCTTAAGGCAGAGACAAAAATAGTGGCTCCTTTGTGCTCGTAAAAATTAGTAGGGGAGCTACTCTGTATAAGTAAAGGCAGGCAAGTGGTAAACGTGTCGAAATGAGCCCGTGCCTGTTCTGTTTCAGATGAAAACAGTTGGCGCTCCTGCTACGATGCTGATCGTTCGCGACCGATGCAAAATCAGTGTTTTTTAGTAAAGTTGCAATCAGATTTTTTTAGGCCTAAGGAAGATGACAATGGATCAATTGCCCAATTTTCAAGACTTGAAGGTTTCACAGTCCAGTCAAGCATTTAGTCGGCAAACAATGGGATCTTTGGACCACCTGTTAATCGTATTGCCAGAAAAACCGCATGCTAGACTGTTTCGCAAGCTTCCTCAGGGCACCCAGCTGGAGCGTATGTTTAAGCGCTCAAAGATAGTTGGCTCCGGAGTAGTTACCTCTCGGCTTAATAATCAACGCGATACGGGCATAGTACTTAGTACTTACACAGAAAAATCTACATTCCAACGATTAACTTGGGCCAGAAAGCTGGTGGCTGAATGTCTAAAAAATAGCCCCGGTACTTTGGGAATCTCGACTATTGGGCTAAATGAAGAAGAGAGGCAAAGGGTAATTGTGGCCATTGTTGCAGCTGCCGAGGCCGCGGCTTTCAAGCTTCCGGAATTCAAAAGCGCCGAGAAATCTCGCTCCAGATCGCTTAAACAACTAAAAATTCTATCTGCTCAACCTAGGATAGACCTAAACGAAGTGAATGCCACCTCCCTTGGTAATAATGTGGCACGCTGGTTTACAGCATTGCCTCCTAATGAACTGAACGCGAAAACATACAGGCACATGGCCGAGCAGCTCGCGAAAAAGTACGGAATTAGGAGTGAATTTTTTGATGAACACAAACTGAAAAAACTTGGAGCTGGTGCTTTTCTTGCTGTTTCCCAAGGAAACCCCAGCCGCGACGCTGGAATTCTACGCTTAAGCTATCGACCCAAAAAACAGGCCAAGCCTGATCTAGCGCTGGTGGGCAAAGGTATCCTTTTCGACACTGGCGGTACAAACTTAAAACCCTTCAAAAGCATGCTGGATATGCACAAAGATATGCAAGGTAGCGCCGTTGCATTGGGAACGCTGATTGCCTTATCAAAACTACAAGTTACCTACGCTGTCGATGCATGGTTGGCAATCACCGAGAACCGAATTTCTGGCACAGCTTACAAATCACAGGATGTGGTCCGGGCGGTAAACGGAATGACTATCCAGGTTATTCATACGGATGCCGAGGGTAGAATGGTCCTAGCAGACACATTAGCACTCGCGGCACGCGAAAAACCAGGCTTGATAATTGATTACGCAACATTGACCGGGAGTTGCGTCGTAGCTTTAACTGAACGCTACTCTGGGGCCTTTAGTAACCGGGAAGAATTGGCGGCTCAAGTCACCCTATCTGGCACGGAGAGTGGCGAGAGAATCTGGTCATTCCCAATGGATGAGGACTATGACGAAGACTTGCTCAGCAGCGTGGCAGATGTGAAGCAGTGCTCAGCAACCGGGTACGGAGATCATATCCTGGCTGCTCGTTTTCTTTCTAAATTCGTGCCCGACTCGATCCCCTGGGTTCACCTAGATCTAAGCGCCGGCCAGCACAAGGGTGGGCTTGCTCATATTCCTTCTGACCTGACAGGCTTTGGTGTCCGACTCACGGTCGATTTATTACGACGCAATCAGGTGGGCCTTTAAACTGAGTGGCCCCTAGCAACGTGAGCAAGGAAATAGACAAATCAAAAACTGTTGTCGAGCATCCCGGAACGGAGATGGCTCAAAGATTTCGAGGTTTCCTTCCTGTTGTCGTGGACGTGGAGACCGGGGGATTTGAAGCGGCTACAGATGCCCTCCTGGAAATTGCCGCTGTGCCACTTAAGTTTGATTCCCATGGAAATCTAACTCTCGGAAAATCGTACCATTATCACGTAGAACCGTTTCCAGGTGCGAACCTAAACCCAGCCTCACTCAAAGTGACTGGTATCGACCCCTTTCACCCTTTGAGGCCAGCCCTAGAAGAAGGTGATGCGCTGAAACGTATTTTTGAGGAAGTGCGTAAAGACGTTAAGAACCAACAATGCAGCCGGGCGATTCTAGTCGGACACAATTCATTTTTTGATCTGCAGTTTTTAAATGCGGCCGTAGAACGGGTAAAAATCAAACGAAATCCATTTCACCCCTTTTCCACTTTCGATACTGCGACACTTGGTGGTATAGCGCTTGGACAAACCGTGCTGGAACATGCTGCTATTGCTGCGGGTCTGGAATGGAACAAGGAAAAAGCCCATTCGGCTGCCTATGACGCGGATATCACTGCAAAACTGTTTTGTGAAATCGTGAATCGCTTTAGGGATGTCTACGAAAAAAATATTCTTGTGCCCAAAAAAATGGATCCCTAGTCTGTAATTCCTCGTTCGCTCGTTCCCACTTTTTCAATTAGCTGTTTCAGTTCACCCGATTCATGCAGCTCCATGACAATGTCGCACCCGCCAATCAGCTCACCATTAATATAGAGTTGTGGAAAAGTCGGCCAGTTCGAGTATTGCTTCAGCCCTTCTCGGACTTCGGGATCTTCAAAAATATTCACGTAGTCAAATTCAGCACCCACGGAACCTAAAATTCCGACAGTCTGCGCAGAAAATCCACATTGGGGGAAATCTGGGGTTCCCTTCATATAAAGCAAAATTGGATGACTATCTAGTTGTTGTTTAATGCGTTCGTTCAAGTTCATATGACTATTGCCTTCAATTTTCATCTGGGGACCCTTAATAGCTTAAGTAGTGGAAAAGTCAAGGGTATCCAACTGCAAAAGACATTGAATTATATACATCCCTGCCCTATCCTCTGCGACTTAATCGATGAAACGATACACTCGATTTAGATTTCTAACAAGATAAAAACACATTATCAGTAGCTGGAGAGAGCCCAATGAATCCGCTAAGTACAATCAAGGGAACTTTGATATCTGGACTTCTTATCGCCATCGCAATTGCACTTCTTCCCATAGAAGTCATGGGAGGAAGGCCCGAACTTTCAATCATCGTGTGGGTTCACGTCCTGGCAGGGATCACCTGGATAGGGATTTTGTATTATTTCAACTTCGTACAAGTGCCGGCGCTAGCTGAGGCAGCATCAGACGAAGGCGGCCCAGGAGGAGCAGGAATCACAAAATACGTTGCTCCAAAAGCGCTGCTGTGGTTCCGCTGGGGGGCGGTAGTCACGTGGCTATCAGGCGCTGCCTATCTTCTACGTAACGGAGATTTTATTGGCGCATTCACCCTAGGTGCGATGGAAGGGGGAACAGCCTACCAGACAACCATTGGTATTGGTGCCTGGCTGGGCACGATTATGTTCTTCAATGTGTGGGTGTTGATCTGGCCTAATCAGAAAAAAGTCCTGGGCATAGTCGAAGCCTCCGCAGAGGAGATCGCAAAAGCGCGTAAAGTGGCAGGACTGGCATCAAGGACAAATACCATGCTATCTCTCCCCTTGATTATGAGCATGATTGGAGCGCACCACGGTTACTTAATGTAAAGATGTTTTTAGTACTTTGATCGGAACCCGGAAGGGACATCCTTTCTGGGTTTCTTTCTTTACGACATCATTATGTCAGAAATCCAACCGCCCTCTGCATCAGACATAAGAACAATCGTCACCCGTGCGCTCGCAGAAGACATGGGTAACGGCGACCTGACAACGGCATTCATGGACTCAGATAAAATCGCCGAGGGACAAATATGTGGCAACGAAGAAGCTATTCTTTGTGGAAGCGCCTGGTTCAACGAGGTGTTCCGACAACTTCATCCCAAAACAGAGATTCAGTGGCATCATACTGATGGGGATAGGATTGAGGCTGGAACAATCATCTGCAAGGTGACCGGGCCAGCTGGCGCGTTGCTGAGTGGTGAACGCACAGCCTTAAACTTTTTGCAAATACTTTCAGGTACCGCAACCGTAACCAGAAAATTCGTAGATGCTATAAATGGAACGAAAACAAAAATACTTGATACCCGAAAAACTATTCCAGGTTTACGGCTCGCACAAAAATACGCAGTACAATGCGGTGGCGCGGAGAATCATCGAATCGGACTTTTCGACGGGGTCCTCATAAAGGAAAATCACATCTCGGTCGCGGGAAGCATTACTACTGCAATTACTTTATCGCGCAAAAAAATGCCTAATGTCTTGATTGAAGTGGAGGCAGAAACCATACCTCAAGTCAAAGAAGCACTAGAGGCTGGACCAGACCGTATTTTGCTGGACAACATGACCATAGAAATGTGCAGGCAAGCTGTTGAAATGAGAAATGCATCCCAAGGAAAACGGGTCCAGCTCGAGGCCTCAGGTGGTATAGATCTTGGTAACGTAAACCAAGTTGCAAAAACGGACGTAGATTATATCTCCATCGGCGCAATCACTAAGAACGCACGAGCAATCGACATCTCAATGCGACTCAAGTAATTCATCCAGTCTGGGAGGTGACTTGACCAATACTTTTTTCATCCCCTCCTACCTTAACTCTTGCCCGCGGTCGGTCGCAGCCTGAACAGCTTTCTTCAGGAGCGCATTAAAAGCATCTTCTCCCATTAAAACCTCAAGAGCGGCGGCGGTTGTACCACCGGGACTGGTTACCTGTTTTCTAAGTTCGGCTGCTCCACTTTCCGCCTGCATAGCGTAAGCACCGGCGCCGGCTACAGTCGCCTTAGCTAGCCGCCTAGCTAACTTCTCTTCCAAGCCTACCTTAATGCCAGCCTCGGTCAGTCCCTCAATAAATAGAAACACATACGCAGGCCCACTCCCAGAAACAGCGGTCACAGCATCCATCATAACTTCCTTTTCCAACCAAACTATCTCCCCGATAGCGGTCATCACATCTCCTACTAGCTTTCGTTGATTGAATTGAACATTCGGGTTGGGACAAAGCGCTGTAATTCCCTGATGGATCGCGGCCGGCATGTTGGGCATCGCACGCACAAACACAACACCCTTGCCTAAGATGTCTTCATAGAAACTAATCGGTTTTCCGGCCGCAACCGAGAGAAAGATTGCTCCGCCGTCCGCCAACCCACGATAAGCGGGCAGTAATGCCTCTAAATTTTGCGGTTTCACGGCAAATACAACGAGGTCTACATCAAACTCCTCTAAAACCTTACTTAGCTCTGTGCTCGCAAAAACATTTAGTGACTGCGCAGAACCAATGGCACCGGCTTCTAGGTCCACGGCCCGAATACGCTTGTGATCTACGCCCCGGGTAAGCCAACCGCTCAATAAAGCCCGGCCCATATTTCCACAGCCCACTAAAAGAATATTCGTGTCTATACTGATCTCTGGGGCCATGGCACTCACCGCTGCGCTTCCGATGGAGACTCAGCTTGCGGAGAATTAAGTACAGCGCTTGGGTCATTAAAAACCTCAAGATCCAATGCGCCTTCTGTCTTAGCAACAAAACAGGTAACCGCGCCATCTCCGGCAATATTCACCGACGTGCGTAACATGTCCAGCAACCGGTCAATACCAATAATCAGCGCAATACCTTCAACCGGAAGACCGACCTGCCCAAGTACCATAGCCAACATAATAAGCCCTGCGCTGGGCACAGCAGCCGTGCCGATCGAAGCAAGCGTAGCGGTAAGGATAACTGTCAGATAATCAGCAAAAACCAGATCAAATCCGTACACGTTAGCAACGAATACGGTAGCAACACCTTGCATGATAGCAGTACCATCCATATTGATCGTAGCACCCAAGGGTACGGTAAAAGCAGCGACTGAATTATCTACTCCGAGGCGAGCCTTGAGGGTATTCAATGTAACGGGGATAGTGGCACTAGAGGACGATGTGCTAAAAGCAAAAGACATAGGCGCTCGCATCTTCAAAAGGAAAGCTATAGGACGCAATCCAGCAACCTTAAGTAGGGCGGTGTAGGTTAATGCCAGATGCAATAATAGGGCAGCAGTTACGGCTAAAAAATAACCGGCCAGCGGTCCCAATATATCAATGCCCTGATTAGCAAAAGTGCGAGATATTAGAGCGAAGACACCAACTGGTGCCGTTCTAATCACCAAAAAAACCATCTTCATGATTACTTCGTTCAAATCATTGAAAAAGTTCAGCACGTGACGCCCGCGCTTTCCAGCCAATGTAATAGAAAAACCAAGAAGCAGCGCAAAGACAATAATTTGCAGCATTTGCGCATCTGCCATGGCTGCAACTGGGTTGTCCGGGACCATGCCGATCAAAACCTCGCTGAAAGAAGGTGGCTCAGCGGCCTCAAAAACAACTTCACCAGACAACTCAAACCCCTCGCCTGGAGAAAACAAATTAGCAATACCCAGTGCGAGCATGATGGCGATGGCAGTAGTCATAAGATAGAGCAGTAGCGTTTTTCCACCAACCCGCCCCAAGGCCCGAAGATCGCCAAGCGAAGTGACCCCACACACGAGCGAAACAAGAACCAGAGGCACCACCATCATTTTTAGTGCCGCAATAAAAATCTGGCCAACTATGTAGAAGACTCCATCAACGAGGAACGCGTTGACCATCCCGTCAGGATCTCCTAGCAGGTTCAGCAAAACCCCAAACACTATGCCAGCGCCCATCGCAATCACGACGCGTTGTGTAAAGCTCATAGGGCCGAAAACTATCCCTTCCTGTCCTAGCACGCAAGCGCTATCCAGTAGTCAGGGCAAATCCGAAGGATCCCTCCCCAAGGATGTCAAAACGTTCACAATCTACCGAACAACCCAAGCAGATAAGGGAAAGACAATTCAGGAAAGCATAGGATGCATAAATTTTCTTCTCTATTTTGCTACTAAAAAAATATTATTCATTTAACTTATTTCTTTTAAATCAATATTTTATTATATAAACATCGGGTTAAATTCAATTAAAACCGGAAAAGCTCACTAGAATTAGTTATCATCCGCAGTCCGCTCAGCCCCCGAAGATTGGGGACCTTGTGAGCGTAACGTTTTATATAACACTGAAAACCTTAGAAGTTAGGGAGAATAATATTATGAACCACACAAAATTCCTTGGTGCAGTAGCGCTGTTGGTATTTTCTGCCGGCGCCAGCGCTGAGAACTATGGGCTCGACATGGGTCACTCAAGAATCTGGTTTGATGTTGCCCACCAAGGGTATTCCACCATGGTCGGCAGATTTTCGGACTTCGGTGGCACGCTTGATTTCGATGCTGACAATCCGACAGCCAGCTCTGTAGACATCACTATCAACACGGCCAGCGTGGATATGTTTCATGATGGTCTAAACGACCACCTGACACGGATTGTCACAGAAGAGGGTGAGGAACCCAAAATCGATTTCTTCGGTGTTGAGATGTACCCGGAAATGCGGTTTGTCAGTACAAACGTGGAGGACATGGGCGAAGGAAAAATGACGGTCACTGGAGATCTCACAATGCTGGGACAAACCCATCCTGTGTCATTAAATGCCGTTCTAAATAGAACTGGAGATGCCCGTGGTACCCCTAAAGTAGGCTTTAGCGCGACGGGGACTGTTGACCGAACCCAATATGGAATGGGTTTCGGGGCACAGTTTGGTATCGGTACAGATATCAATGTACGGATAGAAATTGAGGCACTTGCTTCTGGCACCTAAATTTCTATACGCTGAAACAAAAAAGGGCTCAAGCGTAACTTGAGCCCTTTTTTAATATTAGCCTAATAAGACTTGAGGAAAGGACAAGAAAAGGCATAGATAAATGGCAAGTGAAGTAAAACAAACCGATATCAAAATGAATGCCGATAGCCTCTACCAAGAAGAAACTTTTACGGATCGGCGTGTGGGTACCATTCAAAGGCTGACACCTGTTACTTCGAGTGGTAACAGGGATGATACCCGTCCTGTGGTTTTTCTGGGTCAGACGCAAATTATGACGCCCGCTGGCGCTCTTCCTTTGAGCTTTGAAGTGGATGCAGATTCGCTGGAGAATGCCATTGAAAAATTTGGGGACGGCGCTAAGGGTGCCGTCTCTGAAGCAATGGAGCGTCTCGAGGAAATGCGTCGGGAAGCAGCCTCTTCAATCATAGTGCCCGGAAGTAACCCTCCACTAGGCGCTGGCGGTAATCCGCCCGGTGGTGGCATCAAGCTATCTTAGAATACACTGCGTGAAAGAAAATTTAGGAGATAAAAATGGTCACACGACGCGACCTACTTAAATATACAGCTGCTGTCAGCACTACAATACCCTTGCATGTCCGTCTATTGCAGGCACAGGAAAGGACCCTCATCAGTCGCATGATTCCCTCCACTGGAGAAGAACTGCCGATAGTAGGCCTAGGAAGTTCTGCTACCTTTAGCCAGGTAGCTAACTCGGAAGATATTAGTGCTCTAAGCGAAGTCATGCGCACACTAGTGGAAAATGGCGGGGCTTTATTTGATACCGCACCTAGTTATGGGGGTGGGGTGTCCGAGAGAGTAGCTGGGCAAATTGTTAATGAGCTAAAACTGCAGAATAAAATTTTCTGGGCCACAAAAGTGAATGTTGCTGGACGGCGGCGAGGTGGTTCAGCGGATCCCTCACAAGCCAGAGCGCAGATCGAGGCGTCCTTTGAGAGGATTGACAAGTCGCCAATCGACTGCATCCAGGTGCATAACCTGGGTGATCCGCCCACCCAATTGGGAATACTAAAAGACCTCAAAGCAGAGGGGCGCGTGCGTTACATCGGCATAACATCAACTAATGAGAATCGCTATCCGGATCTCGCACAAATCATGCGCGATGAGCCAATTGATTTCATCGGAATCGATTACGCAGTTGATAATAGAGAAGCAGAAGACATGATCCTGCCGTTGGCACAGGACCTAGGAATTGGCGTGCTTGTCTACGCACCCTTTGGGCGAACACGGCTGTGGCTCAGAGTAGCGGGTCGCCAGGTTCCAGACTGGGCTGAAGAATTTGACGCAACTACCTGGGCCCAG
Source organism: uncultured Gammaproteobacteria bacterium (assembly GCA_913041665.1). Lineage (GTDB taxonomy): Bacteria > Pseudomonadota > Gammaproteobacteria > Steroidobacterales > Rariloculaceae > CAJWKT01. Next base: position 20,435 of record CAJWKT010000014.1, read on the forward strand.
TTTTTTATCAAATATGTGACCGCTAACCCGGCAGTTACAGTAGTAACACCAGCAACGAGTACGGCTCATCACATGCTGGACAACCTCGGTGGAGGCATGGGGCAATTACCCAATGAAGCTATGAAACGAAAAATGATAGAGTTCGTGAGCGCCCTGCCTTCCGCTTGATAGAAAAATGGGTGAAATCTGATAATTAGGGCTTTTTCATATTTAAATAAGAAAAAGGGGAAACTATGAAACGCATACTAATAATGTTTACGCTGGCACTCCTGGTGAGTCCTTTGGTTGTATCAGCCCAATCAGGCACTAATACAACCACTGTACAGCCATTTAAGCTTGGTACCTTTGAAATACAGGGTGATACTCGTATCGGTATTGTTCTAAATGATGAACTTATTGTAGAGCTGGATGCAGCCAACCAGGCACTGGAACGTAATCCCGCTTATCCAGCAATACCAATGCCAAAAAACATGCGCGAACTGATCAGTCGGTACGAATATGGACTGAAGTACAGATTGTATGAAATTGTTGGCAACCTCAACACCAATGATGGCCTTGTTTCCGGGTCGCAGCCAAACTTTATTCACAATGTAAGCCAAGTTCGCACACTGGCCCCGCTGATGCCAAGAAAGATGCTCAACGCCGCTGTTAATTTCTACAGCCACGTTGAGGAGGGAGGTACTCTGGAGGAGCAAAGAGCTGCAGCAGAGGAACGCCGCAGAACTCGAGGCATCCCCTATCTATTCATTAAGCCAACTGAGGGCGCCATCATTGGAAACGGTGACGCTGTCGTACTGCCACACGGAAGAAGCCGCATTGATTGGGAAGTAGAACTCGCTATCGTCATCGGCCGAACCGCGAAATATGTTCCGGCTACGGAAGCAAAAGATTACATCTTCGGGTATATGGTTAGTATAGATATCTCTGACCGAGGTGGCCGCCCACCTGATTCACGTCCTGGATCGGATTGGTTTGTTGGAAAGGGACACGACACCTTTGCTCCTCTAGGTCCATGGATCGTGCCGAAAGAGTTCTATGGGGACCCCATGGTGCGACTGCGACAAAGACTAAGCCTCGGCGATGAAGTGATGCAAGATGCAGGGCCTGGCGACATGATCCACTCAATTTACGAGCTGATCGAATATGGGTCCTCTATCATCACTCTTTTTCCGGGTGACGTGCTCAACAATGGCACATCTGGCGGTACGGGTGCGGGAACGGCATATCGTGGTGAGCGTCGGTTTTTACAGCCCGGTGAAACCATCGTAGCCACTATTGAAGGCATAGGTACTCTTACCTTGCCGGTAAAAGCTGAGGGAGCCCCAAGTCCTGGCACCGGCTCCTATCTGCCAGCAGACATGTGAACGCTCGTTGAGTGTTATTTTGAACTAAAGCAGAGCCTCGCTGAACCCGCGGGGCTCTGCTTTAGTTTGCGGCTCACAAGTCACGTTGATCAGAAAAATCCGCTAACCATCCATAATTATTAACAGCAATTAGATAAAATTTCTTTTCGGGTTATTTTCATCGAAACCTCAGGTTCAGTAGTATAGCTTCCTTGCTCCTAGGACAGTTTCAGCCAGAGTTATCATGTACCACTTCCCTCTCGTATGAAATCTATCCTGAAAGATCCCCTGATTCACTTTCTGCTGCTTGGAGCAGTACTTTTTTTGTTGTTCCGATTTACTGCAGAAGAAGGGGATGAACGGACTATAAATGTAGACCAAGAGGCTCTGCTTACTTTCCTTCAGTACCGTTCAATTGCATTTGATCGAGAATATTTTGAGAGTTATCTGGAAGGGCTTGAACAAAATAAACTCGAGGAACTAATAACTCAGTATGTTCGGGAAGAAACTATGTATCGAGAGGCCCTGAACCTTGGACTGGATGAAGATGATTACAACATTCGTGAACGCCTAGTTCAGAAATTACAGTTCCTAGCCGAGGGATTTCAAAGCATTAATGCAGAACTTACAACCGAAGAAGTAGAACACTACTACCAGAAAAATGTCAGTCTTTACTACGTAAATCCTCGCATTACGTTTACTCACGTGTATTTTAGTTCCAGCGATCGAGGCCGAGACGAAGCTATGCAATTTGCCCAAAACAAACTAGAAGAACTCAATACGAATGGAGCGTCTTTTGATGAGGCTGTCAATCACGGTGATCCCTTCCCCTATTTTGTTAACTACGTTGAGCACACACCTAGTCTAGTAGCAAGTCATCTGGGAAAAAACCTGGCGGAAACCCTTTTCAAAATGACTCCTGATGAACACATATGGCAGGGACCCCACGAGTCACCTTACGGCTTTCACTTAATCATGGTACTGCGAGTGCAACAAGGGAAGCAGCCAGAACTGGATGAAATCCTTGAGAGAGTCAAAGAAGACGGTAGGACCGAACGACTTCGAGAGCTCACGGAAGCCGCAATCACCGAAATGATCGCCAATTACAAAATCGAGATTGATCCATCCCTAAAAATAAGCGCTTCCAGCAGCTCAACGGAAGCACCCTGATGTGCCAATTTATCTGCAGAATAGCCACAGGATTGATATTTACTCTACTTGCACTGCCTGCATTCCCGCACGATCTTCGGCCGATTTTTATAGATATAACGGAGGAGACGGAATCTATTGTTACCCTGCGCTGGAAGGTCCCGGGGTCTGTAGAACGCGATTCTTTGCCGGAAATCATACTAAACGGTAACTGTACCAAAGAGGGAACAACTGAAATTCTGCGTTACCCGGGAGATTATCAGAGTCGACAGACCTACCAGTGTCCTGGCGGTGTCTTGGGCCAAGAGGTGGAAATGATCTTTCCCGTGCCCAACCCATCGCTAACAACCATTATTCGTGTAAGCGAGAGGCATGGAGGAATCCACAGTGGAATGCTGGGCCCGGGAGAATACACTTGGCCAATTCCTGAACAACTGAATCGTACTGCTGTTATAAAAAACTACACGGTACTGGGAATCGAACACATCCTAAGAGGCTGGGATCATTTGCTATTCATTGTGTGTCTGGTGTTAATTGCTCGGTCGTTTCGGAGGATACTAATAACTGTCACGGGCTTTACGATCGCGCACTCTATTACGTTGGCAGCCTCGTCTTTAGACCTTGTGGTCCTACCAATAGCACCCGTGGAAGCCATGATTGCACTCAGTATTGTATTTGTTGCCATGGAAATTGCTAAGGATCAGAAAAAAACTAATCTGACATACCGCTACCCAGCTATCGTTGCTACTTCATTCGGATTTTTGCACGGGTTCGGTTTTGCGAGTGTGCTGCGACAAATAGGTTTGCCCCAGACTGAGTTACCCATTGCACTACTGTTTTTCAACGTAGGGGTAGAAGTGGGTCAAATAATCTTTGTTGCCTTTTTGCTCGGTCTAGGCACTACAGCCGTGCTTGTTAGGGAAAAATATAACCTTCCCGTCCCAACACCTGAATTACTTCAAACGCAAAGAGCAATTGCTTATGGCATTGGAACATTAGCAAGTTTCTGGATGATAGAACGCACTATCAGTTTTTGGGTATAGCTTACTATGCAAGTCACGCAACCCTTTCTCGCCTACCGCATTGATCGTGTTGATGAAAAAATCAGTGGGCAACTCCAGCACATCACTTTGGACGATATTAGTCCTGGCGACATTATCATACAGGTGCACTATTCCAGCATAAATTACAAGGATGCGCTCGCAGCTACTGGTACTGCACCCATTTTGAGACATTTTCCCCTTGTCGGCGGAATTGACCTATCCGGAGAGGTCATTGAATCAACGGATGAGCGTTTCAATACGGGGGATTTAGTCTCAGTTCTTGGTTGCGAGTTAAGCGAAAGTCGAGATGGTGGCTATGCTGAATATGCCCGGATAACTGCCGACAGTCCGATAGCCATACCCCATGGACTGGACACTCGATCTGTCATGGCAATTGGTACAGCAGGATTTACAACTGCATTAGCTATCCACAGAATGGAAATAAATGGACAAAATCCCGATCAAGGACCCATCCTCGTAACTGGTGCCACAGGCGGCGTGGGAAGCTTCGCAGTCGACATGCTGAGCTCGAAAGGATATGAAGTACACGCCCTGACAGGGAAGCCATCAGAACGAGATTATCTTAAACGGTTAGGGGCGCATAAAGTAATCGATCGAAACAAGCTCAAAATCGGCACAAAACCCCTAGAGAGCGCCCGCTGGGCTGGTGCAATTGACAACCTCGGGGGTGATTTTCTCGCCTGGATTACCCGAAGTATAAAACCCTGGGGAAACATCGCAAGCGTAGGGCTTGCATCCAGCCCCGAGCTCCGTACCACGGTTATGCCCTTTATTCTCCGCTCTGTGAGTATGCTGGGTATCAATATGTCTGTGCCTAGAGAGTTAAGGATCGAATTATGGAATCGTCTGGCAAACGATTTAAAGCCATATCATTTAGAAGAAATCGTAACCCGAGAGATATCTTTACTGGAACTCCCACAAGCATTCGATGCTTTTATTGCTGGAGAAATTACGGGTCGTACCGTGGTAAAAATAAGATAGTCGTACCTGTGTCTAAGCCATCTCTCGCTTTCGGACAGAAAGAAGAATACCTACAAAAATCAATACAGCACCAATAATATGATAACTGAACAATTGTTCACCTAAAAAAATCATAGCAAAGGCTGCCCCAAATACGGGAATCAGGTTAATAAAAATCGTTGCACGATTTGCCCCGAGGGAGCGAACAGAAAAATTCCAGAAAAAAGTCGCAAGTAAAGTGGGAAATACTGCCATATAAGACATGCTAATGATCACATTTGTATTCAAGGTAAATGGGCCCACTATCGCGGCTTCAATCAAATAAAACGGCAACAAAATTACAGCGCCAGTCAGGGCTATTATAAATAATAGGATGTCAGCGCTCGGCAGATAGTCCCGTCTGTGCAGATAGACCGCATACAACGACCACCCAACAACGGCAATTAACATAACAGGATCTCCGGCGTTAATATCAAGTGCCAATAAAGCAGCTGGGTCAGCCCTAGAGATCATCGTCAGGATCCCGATGAAAGCACAGGTCACACCCACTCCCTGACGGAATGACAAAAACTCCCGCGCTACTATCCAAGCAATTACCGCTGTGACTGCTGGTTGGGCCGCATTAACAATCACAGCATTAGTAGCAGAGGTAAAATATACGGCTATCACCGCCAGACTGCTGCCAACAGTCATGAATGCACTCACTACAACAAGTGACTTCCAGTGGTGTTTCAGTTGATGCCACTCACTGGACATCTTTCTCCACACGAACGGTACTAGCACAATTGAGGCAATAAGCCACCGGCCGAACGTAAGCGCCAACGGTGAAATATCTCCAACAACTGCCCGCACTGCCACGGGAGAGCTCCCCCACATTGCCATCGTCAGTATCGCTAAAATATAGGCTATGGGGTGAGAGGTTGGCATTGGTTGTAGTGTATCAGCATCTCAGTTGGCGCTATTCTATGTATAGTTTTGTAACGATACGAGGCTGAGGTGGATTAAACTATATTATCTAAGCAGTTTTCGTAGCACCGAAAAAGGAAATAGAAATACTTTCACAATTGAAAAAACTGGGCCCAGGGCTGCTATTTGCAGCCACTGCGGTGGGCGTATCCCACCTAGTTCAGTCAACTCGTGCGGGCGCAGAGTTTGGCTTAACGCTGTCAACGCTCATTATTCTTGCCTGCGTGATCAAGTATCCGGCATTTCGTTTCGGTGCTGAATATTCGGCTTGCACGGGTGAATCCGTCATTGCGGGTTATGAGCGCCAGGGACGCTGGTTACTTATTCTTGTTTTTATCGCTACGATAATCGAGGGCGTCGGTGTTATCCCGGCAGTCGGCCTAGTATCTGCCGGGCTTGGTATGAATCTGCTGACTATTAATATCAATGTCATCCTTGCAACGATGGCTATCGTGCTAGCAGCTTCGGTTATTTTGCTACTTGGCCGATATCGAGTTCTAGAAAATATCACACGGATTTTTGTTGTAGTGTTTTCGGTATTGACTATTGTGGCAGCTATAGCTGCAACCACCCAGTTGGCAAGCGGACAACCATTGAGTACTCCTTTTGCTATCAATGAACAAAATCTATTCTTTGCTGTCTCTGTTGCAGGCTGGATGCCGGTTGGCCTTAGTTGTTCGATATTTCTCTCTGTATGGGTAATTGCCCGGGGACATTTGCACGGACGCCCAGTGACACCTGAAGAAGCCCGATTTGATTTTAATGTTAGTTACGCGGCAACTCTGGTACTAGCGTTGTGTTTTCTTATGATGGGAACAGCGCTGTTATTTGGTTCTGGTATTGAAATCGCAGGCAGTTCAAATGGTTTCGCGGCGCAACTTATTGGTCTCTTTACTCAATCCATCGGGCAGTGGGCACAACTAGTAGTCGGAGTGGCAGCACTGGCCGTCATGCTGTCCACGGTGTTGGCTGTTGTGGATGGCTTTCCACGAACCTACGCCAACATCACATATAGGTTAATGAAAAAAAACTCCAGCTCATGGGATGAAGGCCGCCTTTATCGGGGTTTCCTTGGATTGCAGGCTGTAACGACCTTTATGGTCCTAGTCTTTTTGTTACGAAGTTTCGGAACTTTTATTGATTTCATCACAGCATTAGGTTTTCTCTCTGCACCAATAATTGCCTTTTTGAATCACAGAATCATGTTCTCATCAGACCTTTCGGTAACTCAACAACCGGCAACCTGGCTTCGCCACTGGAGCATAGCTGGGATAATTGTGCTCACCGCAGTCTTCCCGATCTATCTTTATTTCCGAATTACTTAACGATTCATAGTCTCTAAAAATGAGAGACACTATAGAAATTGTCGTGATTGGCGCTGGCGTAGTAGGGCTCGCCATCGCCCGTGCGTTTGCGCGCGCTGGTCGCGAAGTTATCATCTTGGAACGCAATTCTCGTATAGGTGAAGAAACGTCTGCTAGAAATTCAGAGGTTATTCATGCAGGCATTTATTATCCAACCGGGAGCCTCAAAGCAATTCACTGTGTCCGTGGCAAAGAAAAGCTGTACCGTTACTGTGTAAAAAAGGGAGTTTCCCATAACCGTTGCGGAAAAATCATTGTCAGCACTCAAAGTGGGCAGCAGCCTGAGCTTAAGGCATTACACAGCCAAGCGACTGCGAATGGTATCACCGATCTTCAATGGCTAACCCGATCCGAAGTTGAGAAACTGGAGCCATCGGTACAGTGCGTAACGGGCTTGCTGTCACCATCCACGGGGATCATAGACAGCCATTCCTTTATGTTGGCGCTGCAGGCAGACCTTGAAGCAGCTAATGGTTCAGTAGCTATCCTCTCCGAACTCGTCAGGGCAAAAGTAAGTGATCAGGGCCTACAGTTGACCGTTAAGGTTGATGATCAAGAACTCGAACTAACCGCAAATACCCTCATTAACTCGGCGGGCCTCTACGCAAGCCAAATGGCCAACAAGATTGAAGGACTTTCGGTTCATTCCATATTCCGTACCTATTACGCGAAAGGCAATTATTTTACCTACGATGGCCCCCCCCCATTCAGCCGACTCATTTATCCCTTACCAGAAAATGCTGGTTTAGGAGTGCATGCTACATTAGATTTGGCGAACCAGGCCCGCTTTGGTCCAGATGTCCAATGGGTGAATAACATTGACTATACGGTTGATGGGGAACGGATTGATAAGTTTTATGCTGCAGTCCGCAAGTATTGGCCGGAACTCCCCGACGGGTCCTTAAGCTCAGGCTACGCGGGCATTCGACCGAAAATCGTGGCAGAAGGAAAGCCACCGGGTGATTTCATAATTCAGGGACCCAAGAAGCATGGTGTCCCAGGACTAATAAACCTATACGGAATAGAATCCCCGGGACTGACCGCGGCACTCTCCATTGCAGATCATGTGATAGCCCTACTAGAAAAACGGTAGCTGATTGACATCTCTTATACTTCAGCTACAAATTTTTACAAAGCGCTAAAAAGCTCCCCGTATTTTTGATGCATTTTCTCTTTTAGTTTAGGGCTCGCCTCAGCAACTGTGGGAAAAGTATCTTTCCTTCCCCAAGGTCGGCAGGCATCCACAATAGCCCGGTTATTTTCGTAAGGCGGGCCTTCTATCATCGTGTCCAAGGGGGTGCTCCACGCGCCGCGAATGTAATCAATATCTTTAGGTGGATCACAGCGAGTCGACATTGCCCAGATCACATCGAACATACTGGTAGGATCAATATCTTCATCTACTACAATTGTCCAACGCCCCGCGTAATTGCCGGCATGGCAATTCGATGCGAGTAATGCGGATTGTTTGGCATGACCAGCATAGAGCTGCTTTATGGCAATCACATTAAAAAGTCGCCCAGCTCCAGCTTCATGACACCAAACACCTTTAACGCCTGGTAAACCGGCTTTTTCAACCTCATCCCAAATCATGGCAGACTTCACAATTGCCCTCGAATAAGTGAAATTATTAGGTGGGCGAGCTGGGCTTGCTAGACACAGAATAGGATCATTGCGGTAATAAACCCTTTTAATTTTAATAATAGGTTCATCGCTCACCTCACTTGCATAATAGCCCATGAATTCCCCAAACGGTCCCTCGGGTCTTGTTTCATTTCCGAAAATTTCACCCTCTAATATAATTTCCGAGTGCGCCGGAAGTGGTAATCCGTGAAGTTCGGATTTAACAATTTCAAAAGGAAAACCGCGATGTCCACCCGCATAAGCAAGTTCGTCCGTTCCGTAGTCAATCTCCTGATTGGCAGCCATGAAAAGCAGCGGATCCTGCCCTACCGAAATGGCAACTGGGCAAGATTTACCTTTTGAAAAATATTTCTCTCGGATGATACGTCCATGCTTGCCGGGCGACATCCAGATACCACACGTGTTTTTGTCGTGCACCATCACTCGATACGTAGCTGAATTAATCCAGTCACTGTCCGGGTCCCGGATGATCACCAAGTCATCAGTGCCAATATACCGCCCACCATCGAATTCATGAATAAATGGAATCGGAAACTTATATAGATCAACCTCATCATCTCGATCTATATTTTCAAAAACCGGCCCGCTCTCGATCTCAATTGGTGGTATCAGTTCAAATTCTGCGCGCATCCGGTCCCGGAAAGCCTTAACTACATCTGTCGGACCACTAGGCTCAGGAAACCCCAACGCATACGCCAGTCGACGTGAAGAATTCGTAGCGCCGGACAGGACACGAAATCCTTTTGGGTACCCCGGAATTTTATCGAATAATAAAGCTGGAGATTTTCCTTCACGGGACTCGTGGCATACCATTTCCGCCAGCGCACCCATCTCCAAGTTCCAATCAACGCCATCAAGCTGGCGGAGTTCCCCCATCTCTTCTACGCGATCCAAAAAATCACGAAGATTCTTGTGACGATCGACTGCTGTGCTATCTACCGTAGATTTTTTTTTAGACATGCTGATTCCTTATTCCCCTTCTACGGAGACCAAGATTTTTCCAAAGAACTTATAAACTGCCTCAACAGTTGCTTCAGGGCCAGCTGCTCTTCTTGTGAAAACTCTGACAGTACATCTGCCTCTCGAGCTTTGGCGGCTGCCAATAGCTCAATAATCTTAGTGGTCCCCTCCGAAGTGATACGCATAAGGGTTGAACCATCTTTAGAGGCATTCCTTTGAATAAAGCCATCTAATTCCAACCTACTTAACAGCGGTCCAAGGCTTTCCATATTCATGGGTATTGTCCGGGAAAGCTCCTTTTCATTGAGTACTCGATCGCTCAGGGTAGCCAAAATTCGCCAATCCTGAGGGGAAATATCCGCTTCCTCCAGTTCCTTGTAAAACGGCCAGCTAAAGTAACGAAAAGACCTTGCAAGAAGTGGCAGGAGAAAATCATCGACGTACCCACCGGTATTCCCTCGGTCGAAATCGCCTTTTTCATGAGGTAGAGTTACTGCATAGCCGCCTTGATGATAAACCAGCGGGGGACGATCTGATCGATCGAAATCAAGCACCTCTCCCACAAAAATAAGATGGTCCCCACCCTGGTAGCAATAGCTATTTTTGCATTGAAATCGTGCTGCGCACCCCGGCAGCAATGGAACGCCCCCGACTCCTTGCTGGCAATTTAAATCGATAAACCGATCTTTTACCACTGATGAGAAACGGGCGGAAAGTTCGGTCTGATCAGCAGCAAGAATATTCACTGCAAAATATTTGGTTTCCATAAAAACCTCTAGATGAGTTGAGCCCTTGGATAGACTCCACAAAACCAGAGGCGGATCTATTGATGCAGAATTAAAGCTGTTTGCAGTAAGGCCTATCCATGCCCCAGTATCATCTACCGTAGTAATGATAGTAACACCAGTGGCAAACTGTCCTAGAGCATCTCGAAAACCACTATTATCGGTAGAATGACCCATTGTTATCACATGTCAAATCAGCGGTTAATCTCAGTCACTCAACAAGTATCATTTAGAAGTTGAGCAGAAACTAAAATGCACTTACACCGGTAAGTTTTTTTCCTACCACAAGCTGATGAATAGTTTCTGTCCCCTCATAAGTAACAACAGTCTCTAAATTCAGCATATGACGAATAGGACAATGTTCTGCACTGATCCCGCTACCACCGAGCATGTCACGGCAATCCCGTGCAACATCCAATGCCATACGAGCGTTGTTCCACTTGGCCAAGGATACCTGTGAGGGATCCATCTGACCTTTATCTTTTAGCCGTGCAAGCTGAACCGCCAACAACTGGGCAGCCGTGATGCGGCGCGCCATATTAGCCAAACGAATTTGGATAGACTGTGTGTGAGACAGGGGGCGACCAAACAACACACGTGATTCCGTATACGCTAAAAGCTCACCAAGGCAGGCCTGCGCCGCCCCAATGGTTCCCCAAACAATTCCAAATCGAGCCTGCGTAAGACTGCTCAAGGGAGCACGAAGCCCTAGAGCTTCAGGTAAAACATTCTCCTTGGGAACTCGGACGCTATCAAGAAAAAGCGCCGAGGTAATAGACGCCCTCAACGAAAATTTTTGTTCAATCTCCGACGCTTCAAAGCCGGCCATATCTTTTTCGACCAAAAAACCACGTATCCCCTTGTCCGTTATCGCCCAAACTACGGCAACATCAGCAATACTTCCATTTGTTATCCACATTTTCGAACCATTCAAAATCCAATCATCACCGTCTTGTTTGGCGTGAGTTTTCATATTACTTGGATCGGAACCTCCCTGAGACTCAGTCAAGCCAAAGCATCCAATAGCCTCGGCACGAGCAAGTTTTGGTAACCATCTATCTTTCTGTTCATCGGAGCCGAAAGTGTGGATCGGGTGCATCACTAGGGAACCTTGAACGGAAACAAAGCTCCTTAATCCCGAATCCCCGCGCTCCAACTCCTGGGCTATTAACCCGGAACACATGCTGTTGAGACCGGCGCACCCATATCCTTTAATGGTGATTCCAAATAGACCGAGATTCGCGAGCTCTGGTATTAAATCCAATGGAAAGCGATGCTCTTCAAAACATTCTTGAATAATTGGTAAAAATTTCTCATCGACGAACCGTGCTATGGTTTTTTGTGTCATCAATTCTTCCTCGCTCAGCAATGAACGAGTATCAAATAAATCTAGACTTACACCTGAATCCATACATGTCTCCATACGATTTTTCACTAAAATGATTTTCCTAATTTACATTCCCGTGTAATTTGGACCACCTCCACCTTCCGGTGGTACCCAATTTATGTTCATTTCGGGGTCCTTTATGTCACATACCTTGCAGTGGATACAGTTTTGACTGTTAATCTGAAAACGCGTAGCGCCTAAACTATCAGTAACAATTTCGTAAACACCCGCCGGACAATATCTCTGGGCAGGCTCGTTAAACTTAGGTAAGTTTTGATTGATAGGTATGCTTGGGTCAGTGAGTTTCAGGTGGCACGGTTGGTCTTCCTCGTGATTTGTATTTGAAAAAAATACCGATGACAGTACGTCAAAGGAAATTTTTTCATCAGAATCCGGATAATTGATTTTGGGTATCTGATTGGCTACTTTCAGACTTTCATGGTCATGTTTTTTGTTGTGGATAGTAAAAGGAACTTTTCCCTGAAAGATATTGTGCTCCAAAAAAACCCAGGCAGCGCCAAATACTGTCCCAAACTTAGTAAGCGCCGGACTGAAATTTCTTGCGCGGTAGAGTTCCTCCCAAACCCATGAAGTGCGAACGCCCTCAGCATACTGGAAGAGCTCTCTATCCTGGCAATCACTATCTTGGAGACCTGAGAAAACAGCTTCCGCGGCAAGCATTCCGGTTTTCATGGCGGTATGTGATCCCTTGATCTTTGCGCCATTAAGAAATCCCGCTTCACAGCCCACCATTACAGCGCCAGGAACAACAAACTTAGGTAACGACTGGAAACCACCCTTGTTTACAGCCCGAGCACCGTAAGAAACTCGAGTACCGTCGCGGAGCACACTGCAAATCTGGGGGTGAAGCTTCCAACGCTGAAACTCTTTATAAGGATTCAAGTGAGGGTTCTGATAATTAAGAGCAACAATAAATCCCAGATAAACCTCGGTATTCTCGGCATGATAGAGAAAACCACCACCCTCAGTACTGTTATCAAGAGGCCAACCAAACGTATGGACTATCCTTCCGGGGTCATGCTTTTTGGGATCAACACTCCATATCTCCTTAAACCCAATTCCGTAGTGCTGGGGATCCGCATCGGCACGCAGCCGAAAATGCCTCTCCAGTTTTTTACCCAGACTACCCCGACACCCTTCTGCAAAAATGACATACGGCGCCCTAAGCTCATAGCCTGCTTGATAGTTAGGTTTTTCTGTGTCATCAGCTGCCAAACCCACGTCACCGGTAACTACTCCGACTACGTCACCCTTCTGATCATAAAGAATATCCGTTGCAGAAGAACTGGAAAAGATATTGCATCCGAGAGCTTCAGCCTGCTCGCCCAGCCATTGGCAAAGGCGGCCCAAGCTCACAACATAGTTTCCAGAGTTACGCATTACTTTTGGCACGAGAAGTCTAGGAACATTTAGTCCAACATGCTCATTAAACAGCCAGCAGAAAGAGTCTTTCTCTACAAGCACGCGTACTGGAGCACCTCGCTCCTTCCAATCGGGGAAAAGCTCATCTAGTGCACGTGTCTCAAAAACAGCACCTGAGAGAATATGTGAACCGACGTCAGCCCCCTTTTCCACCAAACAAACATTGATATCACGCCCTTTTTCTTCTGCAAGCTGCCCTAAACGACATGCCGCAGACAGGCCAGCCGGACCTGCCCCAATAATCACAACGTCGAACTCTAAAGACTCTCTTTTCATTTAAATCGAAAAAATTCTACATAGCTATGCATTATCAGCATGATCCTGTCAGAATTTTGCTAAAAATTGCATTGATTCCTCTCGCGTAAGTTTTTTTAAGCTTCTTCGTCCGAGGAGCGTAAAAAATCCCGGACTCGCTCCATGTATTCAGTGCGATCATGATTCGAAAAAACTGCGCTAGCCATCCGGACTGGATCCCCGAAGAAAAAACGCTCGTACAATACTTGTCTCGATCCAAAAGCTGACACCGCTGTATCCCAAGCTAATCGAAAAAGAGGAATTCTCTCCTTGGCTTCCAGTCGAGCACTTTGATAGTAGCGAGCGATATCGTCGGCTAAGGGCCCCTCTAA
>CAJWKT010000015.1 GCA_913041665.1 uncultured Gammaproteobacteria bacterium
CAGAATGTCCGGGGTGGGCATGAATCTGTTGTATTTCGCAGGCCTGGGCACCGTTGGGGTAAGCAGTAGCCTAGCTGATTTCTACAACAACATCGCTACGGGCCTGACCGATGGAGCGATCGTCTGGCCCGAGGCCATCGTCTCATTCAAGCTGTACGAGGTTGCCCCCTACCTTATCGACGCACGACTCGGTGCTGTGAGTTCCGTTGCAATAAGTGCAAACAAACACACCTGGAATCAGCTACCCGACGAGGTACGCGGAGCATTGCTTACGGCAGCGGAAGTGTATCGGGACGAGTTAGCGCTGGAGACCGTCCGAAGAAGCACGAGAGCAATGGAGTCCTTTGAAGCTCTGGGTGGAGTAATAGTCTCGCTGTCTGACGAGCAGCGGAGCGAGTGGGCCGCCTCCGTGCCCGATCTGACTGGCGCCTGGGTGGCAGACATTGAGCGAAGGGGGTTGCCCGGCAGAGAACTTCTGCAGGCCTACATGAATACTATGCGGGCGAACGACCAACCCATTATGCGACACTGGGACCGCGAGTAAAGCACCAAACCATAATGGCGGAGAGGGAGGGATTCGAACCCCCGGACGGGGATTACCCGCCAACGGTTTTCAAGACCGCCGCATTCGACCACTCTGCCACCTCTCCGGCGCCTGCATTCTCTCGGGGCCCCTCGTTCAGCGCAAGACCCTAGAACCAAAGGCCATTGAGGAACCCAAAGTTCATTATGGCATTTATCCACACAAAGGTAGGTGACGGGAACATAGAGAAATCAATATAGTGCACCAGTACAGCGCCGCTCATGCAGGCATGTTGCTGACAAGTCGCTGATAGTAAACTCTGAAAATATCAACATCAAACCACTAGTACGGTGCTATAAATATCATGATTGATCTTAGCAATGAGACCGCTTTAGTAACCGGCGGGACTCGTAATATTGGACTGTCCATTGCAAAAAACCTCAAAGCCGCCGGAGCCAGAGTAGGCATTATCGGAGGCTCTGATCCAGAAGCACTGGAAGAGGCAATAAAAACATTAAAAGGGGGAAATGGCGATGCCATGGGAATGTTGGCTAATGTCGCTGATGAGAAAGCTGTTATAGGAGCATACGACAAAATCGAGGCTGGACTCGGTCCCGTCTCAATTCTCATCAATGGGGCGGCAAAACGCCCACATGAACCACTAAAGGAGATTAGTCGTGAGTCCTGGAATGCGGTTCTTGACGTCATACTCACGGGGGCTTTTTTCACATCCCGAGAACTCTTCACCAGACTGCCACAGGAGCGACGGGGGTCTATTATCAATATAGGTGGCCTCAGCGCCCACCGTCCTGCCAGGGATCGTGCTCATGTGATCTCAGCCAAAGCCGGGCTGGTCGGTCTAACACGGGCATTGGCTGAAGAAGGACTAGGAAGGATTCGTGTTAATTGTGTCGTTCCCGGGGTAATCAGCACGCAGCGCCTGCCAGACCAAAACCCACCTCAGTTCGACGAAGACTCAAAATATGCCTCGGGTACGCCCGAGGATGTAGCACGCGCAGTGGTAGCTTTGGCCGACCCACGAGACGTCTACGTCACAGGCCAAATACTGCATGTCAATGGCGGGCGGTTGATGCCCTAGATCGAGCCAAAAAAATAGGCCTGCGAACAGAAAGCCCTGCCCAAGAATCAAGGGGTGATTCTTTGCATCCCCCCAAGGTACTGCTGTAGGACCTCTGGCACGGCTACGGATCCATCTTCACGCTGATAGTTCTCAAGAACTGCGACCAGAGTCCGGCCAGCCGCCAACCCCGATCCATTCAAGGTATGCACAAGCTCAGGCTTACCTGTTTCCGGATTCCGCCAGCGTGCCTGAAGGCGCCGGGCTTGAAACGACTCAAAATTGCTACACGAGGAAACCTCTCGGTATTGGTTTTGGCCGGGTAGCCATACTTCTAAATCATAGGTTTTCGCAGCAGCAAAGCCAGTATCCCCGCCACATAGAGTTACAACGCGGTATGGCAGTTCCAGGGACTCAAGAACACGCTCGGCATGCCCGACCAACTCCTCGAGAACCCGGTAGGAATCCGCTGGCCTAACAATATGCACGAGTTCGACTTTCTCAAACTGGTGCTGGCGTATCATTCCGCGTGTGTCCTTTCCGTAGGATCCAGCCTCGGAGCGGAAGCACGGCGTATGGGCAACCAGTTTGATTGGCAGCTCGCCTGACTCAAGAATGGTTTCCCGAACCAGATTAGTCAGTGGGACCTCAGCGGTAGGAATCAATCGTAGCGAACTACTTCCATCCACAGAAAACAGATCGTCTGCAAACTTAGGTAACTGGCCAGTTCCATACAGCGACTCCTCATTTGAGAGGTAAGGTACATAGGCTTCCTCGTACCCGTGATCCTTTATATGCAGGTCAAGCATAAACTGAACCAATGCACGTTGTAGCTGCGCCACTGCGCCACGCAAAACTACAAAACGGGGGCCCGCCAACTTAACGCCCAACTCAAAATCTACAAGACCCAATGCCTCCCCTACAGCTACATGATCACGCACCTCAAAACTGAACGAAGGTGGATCACCCCAGCACCGGACCTCCTCGTTAGAAGATTCATCGTCACCTTCCGGCACAGAATCGTGCAATAGATTGGGAAGACCAGCCATGAACTCGCTGAGCTGTTCCTGCAACTGGGCTAATGCTACTTCCGAACTGGCGAGCTTCTCCGCTGTCGCCTCCGATTTCTCTTTTAGCGGCCCAATATCTTCCCCTTTTCCCTTGGCCTGACCAATGGCCTTGCTTCGTTCATTCCTTGCCTGCCGCTCTCGTTCCACCTGTACCTGTAAGCGTGCCCGCTCTGATTCCAGTTTTTGGAAGTACCCCTTATCCAAATCAAAGCCTCGCCTCTTTAAGTTAAGGGTGGCCCGATCGAGCTCATTGCGTAGAACTTTTGGGTCTATCATGAAAAGGAATGTTAACCCCTGTAGCTAGAGGAACAAACCTGAATCGTCAGATGGCTGCAAAAATATTTAGTTAAGAACTGGAATTTGCCGCTAGAAAAAACCCCTCAAGACGCTGACACCAAGCGACGAGTACGCTCTGTGCGAGTATCAGGCCAAAGAGAATTCCCACCGCATTAGCCAGCAAATCAAGGGGATCAAAGCCCCGATAAGGCAACTGGCCCTGTATCACCTCAAGAGCCAATCCCAGGGCAAATAATACTAGCGCAATAAAGACATGGAGCTGACGCCGATAAAGACCCGCAAACCAAGTTATCAGGATTAAATACGAGCCTCCGTGCACCAATTTATCGGCCGCTGAAAAGCCCTTGACCACGATGACCGGTACCACGCTACCCGCCATAACTAGAATCAGCAGCAACCAGCCTAAGCCCAGCCAAACCCGAGGGTACTTAAGTGGTAACAATGGAACTACTCGATACCGCCAATGACATCCACACCGTCAGGAACAGTAAACTCAAACACACTATTCGCTATCCTTGGGTTTAACTCTACATTAAAGAACTCAATTTGCGTAATTTGACTGAGCCCATCAATTAGCTCTAACCGCTCAGGGACACTGTCGCGGAATCCGATTAGTAAAGCATTGAAGTCTGCGCCTTCGGTCGCAGGCCCGAGCCTTGCCCAACTCACCCCACTCGCCTCGAAATAATCCAGCACCTCAAAGCTCTCTCGTGCTGCGCTATCCCCACTCAACAACATAGCAGGGGTTGCTGATATCGCATCATCCAAAGGGGTAACAGTCGCCTGAGCCAACTCAATATCATAAATCCACAGGCTTTGTCCGTCCGACAAAATTAATTGCTCAATAGGTGAAGAATAACTCCAAAGAAAAAGATTGGGTCTCCTTATTGAAACCTTGCCGGCAGCAGTTTCCACAAGCTGATTGTCCGCATTCCAAAGCTGCTGGCTAAAATCAGCCTTCATGCTTTCCATGTTCTCTAGAAAAAAATCAAGCGGATGCTCCTCGGTACTCACACCCTCGTCTGAGAATTCCTGAGCAACGGCGAGCCCGGGCAAATCAATCACTTCAATACACAAGGACAGCACTAGCAGGGCTAACACCAAGCCAGCCGAATAATCTCCACGTCTGACCCTATTCTCATTGGCACGAAAAAACATTCGGTCTAATCATCATTCGGCGGTGGTGGCGCAAGTACTTCCCTAGAACCATTGGGTTGCAAGCTACCCACGATGCCGACGCTTTCCATAGTTTCTACCATTCTCGCAGCTCGGTTGTAACCAATCTTTAGACGACGCTGGACACCAGAAATGGACGCCCTTCGAGTCTCTGTTACCACTTGAACCGCCTGGTCATAGAGTGGGTCCTGCTCTCCATCAGCCCTGTCAACGCTAGCCGACTCATGGCCGGGGACCTCGCCTGGCGGGTCCTCCAATACTTCAGGTATGAATGAGGGTGTACCGACAGCCTTTAGGGATTTAACCACTGCATGCACTTCATTATCTGACACGAATGCTCCATGAATGCGTGTAGGCATTGCGGTGCCAGGGGGAAGGAACAACATATCGCCATGACCTAGTAATTGTTCCGCGCCCATCTGATCTAAGATCGTTCGAGAATCCACCTTGGCGGATACCTGAAAAGCAATGCGGCAAGGTATGTTCGCCTTAATTAGGCCCGTGATTACATCAACCGACGGACGTTGAGTGGCAACGATCATATGGATCCCCGAGGCCCGGGCCTTTTGCGCAAGCCGAGCGATCAACTCCTCGACTTTCTTTCCTACCATCATCATCATATCAGCAAGCTCATCTATGATTACAACCACGTAGGGCAATGGCTGCAGAGAGGGTGCCACTTCTTCAGAATCATCAGCGGCTTGGAACGTAGGGTCCGGAATTGGCCGGCCCTTTGCAATCGCGTCATTAACCTTTCGGTTATAGCTCGAAATGTGTCTTACGCCCATCGCGGCCATAAGGGAGTAGCGTCGCTCCATCTCGGCCACACACCAGCGCAAAGAGTTAGCCGCTTGCTTCATATCCGTAACTACGGGTGCCAGAAGGTGCGGAATCCCTTCGTAGACAGAAAGCTCCAGCATCTTCGGGTCAATCATAATAAGTCTTATATGCTCTGGTGAGGATTTATAGAGCAAACTTAGAACCATGGCATTGAGTGCCACAGATTTACCTGAGCCGGTGGTACCAGCAATCAAAAGATGTGGCATTCTGGCAAGATCAGCAACCATTGGCTGACCACCGACGTCCTTACCTAAGGCCAAAGTGAGCGGTGAACTTAGATCATCATAGACACGGGACTTGATTATCTCACCCAGAGCTACCAATTCACGCACCTCATTGGGTATCTCAAGCCCCACGAAAGGCTTACCTGCAATAACCTCTACAACCCGGACGCTCACGGTGGAAAGTGAGCGCGCTAAATCTTTAGACAAATTGCTGATCTGACTAACTTTAACGCCAGCAGCAGGCTTGATCTCGAAGCGGGTGACTACAGGACCCGGATGCACCGCAACGACCTCCGCTTCAATCCCAAAATCCCCTAACTTTAGCTCCACTAATCGGGACATCGCCTGCAGGGCTTCGTCAGAGTATCCACCCTCTGCCGGCGGCGGGTCATCCAGTAATGACAAAGGGGGCAACTCTGAAGATTTTGGTGGCTCAAACAATGGCACCTGCCGTTCGCGTTCCAATCGAACGCTGGATTCCACTTTTTCAAATAGCGGTTCAATCCGGGGTGGAGTAACTTTAGCTCTAGAAAGTTTTTTGCTTATTACTGTTTGTCGCTGTTGCTTTACACGGCGTCCCTCATTCCAAACTTGAAATCGGCTACACCACGTCTGCCCGAAACCGAAAGCAACAAATACTGCGTGGCCAATGCGATCCATTAATGAAATCCATGAGATACCCGTAGTCAAGGAAACCGCAACCAACCAGCAGACAACCAAAAGAACCGTCGCACCCAGTAGTCCGAGCACACGCTCGAGCCCTTCTCCTACCCATTGCCCAACAATACCCCCTGAGGTTTCATACATTTCCGGAGAAATAAAATGCAAAGTTGCTAAACCACAGCTGGTTGCCATGATGAGGGCAAACCCAAAAGTTTTTACTGCAATGCCTACCCAGTTAAATCCGGGTCCCTGCTTGTTGCGGCCACGGAAAAACAAAATACCGAAAAAAAGAGAGAGGGTGGGAAAAAGATATGCAGGCCTACCAAAAAATAAATAAGCCAAATCGGCGAACCAAGCGCCCGCAGGCCCCATGCGATTGGCAATCTCATTACTGTCCCCAGCAACACTGAACGCCTTATCCGAAACGGTATAGCTAGCGAGCGCTACAAATAACATGATGCTCAGACCCGCAAGCAACCATAGCGCAGACTCCCTTAGGCCCCGAATTCTGGGCACAAAAAAGGCTCTGGCCATGCTACTGGGCTTCACAATGCTCACATTTTACGATAATAAATATAGTTAAGATACTGATTAGATAGAAAACCCAATCTCCAAAAATTCAGAAACTCTGGTGGTGCTCTAGTGACTGGGGCGCGATCTTGGCATAGTACCGACATGACCCCAGAACTTCGACTGAATCAACATAATAGCATTCTTGAATTAGATGCTCTGTCCTGGAATCAGCTAGCGGGAGATTCGCCTTTTTTACGCCATGAGTTCCTTGCAGCCCTAGAAAGAACGGGCTGCGTAGATGGGGAAACCGCTTGGCAATCTAGACATCTAACGGTCACAGACCATGCAAACAAACTCTTGGGGGCGTTGCCTTTGTATATAAAATACAATTCACTCGGAGAGTATGTATTTGACTGGAGCTGGGCAGATTCTTATGACACTGCAGGCCTACCTTATTATCCAAAACTGGTATCTGCGGTTCCTTTTACGCCGACGACCGGGCGCCGGTTTTTAGTCGCACCTGAATTAGATTTCTCGAGTGTAGTGCCAGTACTTTTAAGTGGTGTACATGAGCTTGCAGATAAATTGAACGCCTCCTCCCTTCATGTCCTTTTTCCTACTGAATACGAACGGTCCTACCTAGATAGCAAGGGCATGATGGCCCGCAAAGGTTGTCAATTTCACTGGCATAACCACGGTTACAGTCATTTTGATGATTTTCTCAGTTGCTTCACTTCAGCAAAAAGAAAAAAAGTTAGGAGGGAGCGTAAAAGAGTTGCCGAAGCAGGCATCCAGTTTGAGCGCATGCATGGCAATCAACTCAGTGCAGATGATTGGGAAGCGGTTTTCAGTTTTTACGCTAGAACATTTTATCGTCGAGGGCGCGCTCCATACCTTAACCGTGCTTTTTTTACCGAAATAGCACAAACGATGCCAGAAAATCTCCTGATCATTCTCGCCCGCTATGGTGGGCATCCAATTGCAGCGGCAATCTGTTTCTGTAACCAGCACACTCTTTACGGAAGATACTGGGGGTGCCTGGATGATTTTCATAGCCTTCACTTCGAGTGTTGTTACTACCAAGGCATCAGCTATTGCATTGAAGAAAAAATTCAGACATTTGAACCTGGAACCCAAGGCGAACATAAAATAAGCCGTGGCTTCATACCTACTGCCACCTGGTCTAATCACTGGCTGGCAAATCAAGAGTTTAGTGATGCAGTTGCAAATTTTTTGCGTCGTGAGCGCCTACATATAGATGCCTACATAGCAGAAACTGCCAGCCACACACCCTACCGCAGTGATCTACCCCTTTCTTTGCCACCCCGATGAATACGCTGCAGTGGTTATCGGCTAACGATTCTCCGGGGGTCTTTCCTTGCCCTAACGAAGCACTAACAGATCCTAATGGGTTGCTAGCTGCGGGCGGAGATCTTAGCAGTGAACGTTTACTATTAGCTTACTCACAGGGAATTTTTCCTTGGTATGAAAAAGATCAGCCCATTTTATGGTGGTCTCCCGAACCACGTGCAGTGCTTTGGCTAAAAGAAATCAAGATCTCAAGAACACTTAATCGCAAAATACGGCGTGGAACATTTTTTGTGAGTGCTGACCGAGCCTTTAGTGATGTACTCCGAGGTTGCGCAAAAGAACGTCGTAATGGAAATGGAACCTGGATTACCAAGGAGATGGGATATGCTTATCAAAATCTTCATGATCTTGGATGGGCACATTCCTTTGAGGTGTGGCAGGATAAAGTGCTCGTCGGTGGTCTTTATGGAGTTGGGATTGGCCAAGTTTTTTTTGGGGAGTCCATGTTCTCTCAAAAAAGCGATGCATCAAAAGTAGCATTGGTTAAAGCAAATGAGTACTTGCAGCACCGTGGCTATAAATTAATAGACTGTCAGATATGGTCGACACACCTGGGAAGCCTTGGAGCAAGGCTCATGCCGAGGCAAAAATTTCTTGACGTGCTCGCTCAATTTTGCGAACCTCCCGGTAACCCTGGGCCCTGGACAAAGGGGTTCGACACATTCGCCAGGGAATCAAAATAAAATAATTCCCGACTTCAAAGGAAGTCCCTGCCATTGCTTGGCTTGCAGAAGGTGTGCAACAATCCCCGGCCGTACCAAACAGATATTAACTATATGCCTAAAGAAGAAGCATTACAGATGGAAGGATTGGTAGTGGAAACACTACCGAACACCACTTTTCGTGTAGAGCTAGAGAATAAGCATGTTGTTACTGCGCATATCTCCGGAAAAATGAGAAAAAATTATATTCGAATTCTCAAAGGTGATGAAGTTACCGTAGAACTTACGCCATATGATTTAAGCAAGGGGCGCATCATCTACCGAGCCCGATGAAAACCGTGGGTAAAACGAACTATTAGTTCCTAAAAGAATTCACACTTTACAAAAAAACTGATCTACGATTCAGTCAGACCCTCAAGCTCCGTCGTAGTCGCCTCAGCATCAAGCGTTAAACTTTCCCCATTTTTCGCTAGGGACACGCACACATGACCACCCTTGGAAAGTTTGCCAAATAAAAGCTCCTCAGCCAACGGCCGCTTGATATGTTTCTGAATTACACGAGCCATTGGCCGTGCACCCATTTTCTTATCATAACCCCTTGACGCAATCCAATTTCTTGCTGCTGGTTCTAGTTCGATAGTTACGCCATTCTTGTCAAGCTGAGTCTCTAGCTCAACGATGAGCTTATCTACTACCCTAAGAATAGACTTCCTTTCCAGCACATCAAATTGGATGATTGCATCCAATCGATTTCGAAATTCTGGAGAAAAGATTTTTTTAATAACTTCCGCTGAATCTCCGGAATGATCCTGCACCGTAAAACCAACCGAAGCACGGCTCATCTCATGAGCACCAGCGTTAGTAGTCATCACTATTATGACATTATGAAAATCTGCCTTTCGGCCATTGTTGTCGGTTAGGATGCCGTGATCCATAACCTGCAAAAGCAAATTAAATACCTCAGGATGTGCCTTCTCTATTTCGTCTAACAATAAAACGCAATGAGGGTTTTTAGTGATTGCCTCTGTTAACAGCCCACCTTGATCAAAACCTACGTATCCAGGCGGAGCACCAATCAAACGAGATACTGTATGACGTTCCAGATACTCAGACATATCAAAACGCACTAACTCAACCCCCATGGCCATTGCAAGCTGCCGAGTAACCTCAGTTTTGCCGACACCTGTGGGGCCTGAAAAAAGAAAAGCTCCAACCGGCCTTTGGTCATCACCCAAACCTGAGCGGGACATTCTGATGGAACCGGCCAGCGCTGAAATAGCGCGATCTTGACCAAAAATTACCAGCTTTAGATCTCGCTCCAAATTGCGCAGCACATCCCGATCCGACGTAGAAATGCTTTTTGGCGGTATTCTGGCCATCTTCGCTACAATGTTCTGAATAAGTTTCACATCCACCAACTCTTCTCTCTCTTCCTTAGGCTGCAAGCGCAGATTAGCGCCGGCCTCGTCAATCACGTCGATAGCCTTATCAGGTAACTGGCGATCCCCAATATGCTTACTGGATAGCTCAGCAGCGGCCATAAGCGCATCATCTTCGTAACGTACGCCATGATGTTCCTCAAAGCGGCTTTTGAGTCCACGCAATATCTCTACAGTCTCAAAAACAGTTGGCTCTACAATCTCAATTTTCTGGAACCGCCTCGCAAGCGCATGATCTTTCTCAAAGATTCCGCGAAACTCTGAATAAGTCGTAGAGCCAATACAACGTATCTCGCCATTGGCAAGCACAGGCTTGATCAAATTAGAAGCGTCCATTACGCCCCCTGATGTCGCGCCAGCACCGATAAGGGTATGGATTTCATCGATAAACAAAATGGCTCCGGTTTCCTTCTTCAACTCAGACACGACACCCTTTAGTCGTTTCTCAAAATCACCTCGATACTTAGTGCCTGCAATGAGAGAGCCCATATCTAATGCATAGATTGTGCAGTCGTTCAGCACTTCCGGTGCCCGACCCTCAACTATTAAGCGGGCGAGACCCTCAGCTAAGGCTGTCTTTCCAACACCCGCCTCTCCAACAAACAGTGGATTATTCTTTCGGCGCCGACAAAGAATTTGCACAGTACGCTCAATTTCTATTTCGCGACTTATGAGTGGATCGATCCGGCCCGCTTCGGCTTGAGCATTTAGATTCGTAGTAAAGCGCTCCAATGCTGTTGCACGCAAATCTTCCTGATTAGATTCGGCAACTTGGTCCCCATCAGTGCGGCCTGACTCGCTCCCAGAAATTTTTGAAATTCCATGGGAAATATAGTTGATAACATCTAGACGAATCACATCGTGCAGACCAAGGAAATACACTGCCTGAGATTGCTTTTCATTAAACAGAGAAACAAGAACATTGGTCGGTGTCACCTCCTTTTTGCCACTAGATTGCACATGAAATACCGCGCGCTGCAAAACTCTTTGAAATCCAAGTGTTGGCTGCACATCCACCTCATCGTCTTGTTTTAAACGGGGCGTGGATTCTCCAATGAATTGCTTGAGTTCTGCTTGCAAGGGGTCAATTTCTGCGCCGCAAGCCTCGAGAATCTCTACCACCCGGGGGGCACCCATTAAGGCCAAAAGAAGATGTTCTGCTGTTATGAATTCGTGGCGCTCGTCACGTGCCCCTTGAAAAGCATTATTGAGGCAATGCTCTAACTCCGTTGACAACATCAGCTCTCCTCCATGGTACAAAACAAAGGATGCTGATGCTGCTGTGCTAGGCCCGCAACCTGAGCAACCTTCGTTTCGGCAATTTCGTAGGTGAAAGTGCCACAGATACCCTTACCCTTGGTATGGACTTCAAGCATGACGCGTGTTGCTACGTTACGATCCAATGAAAACACATCCTGCAATATCTGCACTACAAACTCCATCGGAGTGTAATCATCATTGAGCAAAATAACACGATAAAGGGGTGGCTTTTTAAGCTGGGGGCGCGCGTCCTCTACCACCAAGCCCGGATCTTGGTCAATGTCAGTTTTGGTATGTTCATTACTCATGTGGGTAATTTTATAGGCCTTGGCATCCAAATTTACAGCCTACAGACTAGTAAAAGTTTGAGTCGAAGGTACATATACTAATCCATACAATGGTGGTTTAAGTTCAAAAGCCGCTGGTTCACTTGTCCCAGATGCCCATGCTACCTATCATGGCTATCAAAAGCGGCTTGTTCCAGGTACACAATGAATCTAGCAATACACCTCCCTAAGCTCAAGAGGCAAGCCTTGGGACGGCAAGCTAGAGTTGCGAGTCTCTGGATTCCATCCTGGGTAAGTGGCGTATTGATTATCGCAGTGACCTACAAACTAGCAGAACTGACGTGGATATTGCTACCAGAAGGATCATCACCTCCCCAACAGACCCTCGCTCCCGCGCCCCCCTTACCCCAGCCTTTGAGCAAGGTGGGGCCAAATGCGGATATTGGTAACCAGATAATTGAGGCACACCTCTTCGGTATTGCGCCCTCTGAGTCTCTTGGACCAATGACTGAGACAATAATAGAAGCTCCGGAAACTACCTTAAGTCTGAAACTAGCGGGTATGGTTAGTGTATCGGGTGGGGAGGACCAATACAGTAGCGCAATTATCGTTAGTGGTAACGGGGAACAAAAAACTTATCAAATAGGTCAAACTATCGACGGTAGTGGTGGAGCTAGGCTGCATTCTGTGCCCAACAACCGTGTATTAGTTGCTCGTGCTGGCCAGCTGGAAAGCTTGAGTTTGCCTAAAAAGGAATCTGGAAATTCCCTTACAGTTGTCCCAAGAGTTGCAAGAGTAGCTACAACCACACCAGTTCGCGAAATAATCAGCCCTGATGCATCTAGGATTACCGATATCATTCGGGTCGCACCACACATCGAGCAAGGGCAGATGGTCGGTTTTCGGGTCACTCCGGGCAAAGAACAACAGCAATTTACCTTGCTAGGTCTATTGGCCGGTGATGTGGTAACAGATATCAACGGAACGTCTATGAATGATCCCAGTAGAGGGATTCAGGTATTTGAGTCCTTAGGGGAAGGCACTATTGCGAATGTGACCGTTATACGAGAGGGAGAAACTCAAGTCTTAGCGGTCGACACAAGCCAGTTAGGTAACTTATTGGATAACCGCTAGCAGTTACGGAATATCACTATGAATACACTACGCAGCCGAAGCTTGAAGACATTCTGGCCCTTTATTGTTGTGCTATTGCTGCACGGACCACTCAAAATAACATTGGCCCAGCAAGCAGGTAACCTACAAATAATGCCTAACTACAGGCAAGCAGATATTCAACAAATAATCGAAGCGGTTGGTGAAGTTACTGGGAAGAATTTTGTAGTTGACCCTAGGGTACAAGCCCAAGTTACTTTGCTGTCCTTCTCGCCCATGACCCCGGATGCTTTCTATGACACTTTTTTAGCAGCACTTCAAGTGCATGGATATGTAGCACTAGACTCAGGCGATATAGTGAAAATTGTTCCTGATGCAAATGCAAGACAGCTGCCGGGAGCTCCTCCCGGCTCTACTGGAGATCAACTCATCACTCAAACGGTAAGGCTAGAAAACGTTGGGGCCGCGCAGTTAGTGCCCATTCTCCGGCCGCTAATTCCCCAATATGGACACCTAGCGGCACACACGACATCTAACATGCTGATAATCGCCGACCGGGCCGCAAATGTAGCCCGAATGCTCAACATCGTGGCAAGAATTGACCAAGCAGGAAATGAAGAGATCGAAATCATTCCACTTGAAAATGCCTCTGCTAGTCAGATTGTTCGCATGCTAAGTGCGCTTAACCAAGCTTCAGCAGCAGCCGGTAACGCTCCTGGTGTCCAGTTAGCCGCTGACGAAAGAACGAACAGCTTACTCCTGAGTGGAGCTCAGTCCGGCCGATTGCGATATAGGGCCCTAATTGCTCACCTGGACACTCCGACAGATGACGGCGGAGATACTCGCGTTCGCTATCTAAACTATGCTGACTCTGAGGATTTGGCAACCAATCTCCAGGCGCAATTTGGGGCTCTAGGTGAAGGGGGAGCAGGTGGTACATCCCAGGCAATCACCATCTGGTCTGATGCTCCGACAAACGCACTTGTAATCAATGCACCTGCAAATATCCTTCAGGATATGAATTCAGTTATCGACCGGCTTGATATCCCGCGCGCTCAGGTAAAAGTTGACGCAATTATCGTAGAGGTTACAGAAGATAAGGCTGCCGAATTTGGTGTAACTTGGGCTATCGAGGCTGCGCAAGACAACATTGGCATTGGTCTCACTAATTTTCCCGCAACGAGCACCGGTATTGCTCAGGTAGCAGCAGCCACTCAGAGCGATATACCAAACGCTTCTCTGGCACCTCAAGGAATTAGTTTCGGTGTGGGTAGAATTAATAGGACTGAAGCAAGTTGGGCGACTATCTTGACCGCGCTAAAGGGAGATGCCACTACTAACATCATCTCAACACCGTCCATCGTAACTATGGATAACGAACAGGCAGAAATTTCAGTTGGCCAAGAGGTACCTTTTCTGACTGGCCAATTTACTGCTACAGGGGCAGCGCAGGGAGCAATTAATCCTTTCCAAACTATTCAACGCCAAGCAATTGGCACAAGTTTGACAATTACGCCCCAGATTAACGAAGGAACAGGCGTTAAGCTTAATATCGAGCAAAAGACTTCAAGCATTAGTGCAGGTGCCGCCGGAGCAGTAGATATTATTACCAATAATCGAACCATCACAACTTCGGTATTCGTAGAAGATGGCGAAATATTAGTTCTAGGTGGATTAATTAATGATCAGCTCCTGGAAACCGAACAACGGGTACCGGTGCTAGGACGAATACCACTCCTTGGTTGGCTTTTCCGGTCTAGCTCAACAGAGAAGGTAAAAACCAACCTAATGGTTTTTATTCGACCAACAATCCTTAGGGACAATATACAGGCACGCTTCGAGACCGATGCAAAATATCAATACATCCGAGACTTACAATTAGAGCAAGCAGAAGAGCCTGTCCAACTTATGAGAGGCGCGAGTCGTCCGATTCTTCCCGAACTACCACTGCTGCCGGAAGAGGTCGATGAGGATGGAAACTAACACCGAAATTACTGAAGAAAAGAATCGCCTGACTGACGGGAAGCTAAGTCTTCCGTTTGCGTTTGCGAAACGACACGGTGTACTTGTGGAGAAAGCAAATGATGGCTGTATCTCAGCAATTTATCGCGAAGGATCCTCCTACTTAAGTCTTGCTGAAGTACGGCGGTACGCTAAAGGTCCCGTACATTTTTCCATTGTAGATCCAGATACTTTTGATGCCCGACTTCAGGTCGCTTATGAAAGTGGTGCTACCAGAACTATGATGGAAGGCATAGACGACGAAACGGATCTCCTTGAAATAGCTCAACAACTCCCGGAACCATCAGATCTATTAGAAAGCGAAGATGAGGCCCCAATCATTCGGCTCATTAATGCTGTACTTACCGAGGCGGTAAAGAAAAATGCCTCTGATATACACATCGAACCCTATGAGAAACGTTTAGTCTTAAGATTTCGTATCGATGGTGTGCTCCAAGAGGTCCTTCAGTCTCGTCGTGCGGTAGCGCCCCTAGTAGTATCCAGAATAAAAGTGATGTCAAAGCTAGATATTGCTGAAAAACGGCTACCTCAGGACGGGCGAATGTCACTTCGCGTTGCGGGCAGGGCCGTGGATGTGCGGGTCTCCACGATTCCATCAGGACACGGGGAAAGAGTCGTGCTCCGATTACTAGATAAACAGGCTGGTCGATTGAATCTTGAGCATTTGGGAATGTCAAAAAATAACCAAAGAGTTGTAGATGAAATTATGCACCGACCTCACGGCATTCTGTTGGTGACGGGCCCCACAGGATCAGGAAAAACCACAACACTTTATGCGGCGCTCGAACGTATCAACGATCTCAGTCGAAATATTTTGACAGTGGAAGATCCCATTGAATACTTCATGGAAGGTATTGGACAAACTCAAGTTAATAGGAAGGTGGAAATGACTTTTGCGCGAGGCCTACGGGCAATTCTGCGCCAAGATCCTGATGTAGTTATGGTTGGTGAAATCCGGGACCTGGAAACAGCAGAAATCGCCATACGAGCAAGTCTTACGGGCCACCTTGTTCTTTCAACCTTGCATACCAACACTGCAGTAGGAGCAATCACTCGCTTGAGAGATATGGGCGTGGAGCCATTCCTTCTTTCTTCAAGCCTCATTGGAGTGCTAGCACAACGTCTTGTCAGGGTCTTAAATCCACACAACCGGCAACCTTATCAAGCCACGAAATATGAGTGTGGCATACTAAACGCTGATCCTTCTGAGCCCCCAACCCTTTATCGCCCCTCCTCCAACGAAACTGGTTACCAGGGACGCAGTGGGATTTACGAATTGGTTAGCATTGACGATCAGATCCGCACCATGATTCATGATACTGCCGGTGAACATGAACTTGAAAGCTATGCGCGCAGCCAAGGCCCGAGCATTCTTGAAGACGGGCTAAAGAAAGTAGCCGAGGGAATTACCACACTAGAGGAAGTCCTTCGGGTAACCCGGGCCAATTAATGGGCGCATACCAGTACGTCGCCCTTGATGAAGTTGGCAAAGAATGCAAAGGAATTCTTGAAGGTGAGACCCCGAGAGCAGTCCGCCAAACACTTCGCGAACGAAAGTTATTTCCCGTGGAAGTAGTGGAGACAAGGATAAAAGAAAATATTACCCGCCGAAAATTTGTCGTTAGAAAATCTATTTCAGCGTTAGACCTGGCGCTGTTTACGCGCCAGTTGGCTACCTTAGTTCGGGCAGGCCTGCCCCTAGATGAAGCACTTCAAGCCGTCAGTGAGCATTCAGAAAAAGTTCGCATTAAAAACATCGTACTGGGTGTTAGAGCTAAAGTCCTAAGTGGCCACACTTTAGCCGCGAGCCTAGATGATTTTCGTAAAATCTTTCCTGCCGTCTACCGAGCCACGGTAGCGGCGGGTGAACAATCAGGACGCTTGGACACAATCCTTGACCGTCTAGCAGAGTACACTGAATCTCGTCATAGCTTACGTCAGAAAATTAATCATGCGCTGATTTATCCAGTGGTACTTACGAGCCTATCCTTAGCCATTATTGTCCTTATGCTTGTGTACGTAGTACCAAAAGTGGTTGGTGTATTTCAAACTAGCGGACAAAGCCTACCGATGCTGACGCGGAGTCTAATTTGGTTTTCTGATTTTCTTCAACACTGGTGGCTTGGTATCCTCGGAGCCCTAGGGATACTTGTTTTTACCATCCGCCGCTCTCTCGCCAACGAAGGAACAAAGAAACGTGCCCACAGGTGGATATTGAAAATACCCGTGCTCGGCAAAGTAAGCCGGGGGCTGAATACCGCTCGATTTACAAGAACATTTAGCATTCTAAATTCCAGTGGGGTACCAGTTCTGGAGTCGCTGCGCATCAGCGCGTCTGTGGTTTCCAACCTACCTATGCGGGATGCTGTCGAAGAGGCAGCAATGCGTGTACGTGAAGGTAGTGCCATTGGTCATGCGCTGAATAAATCTGGGGTATTCCCAGCAATGAGTATTCATCTGATCTCAAGTGGTGAGGTAAGTGGGGAGTTAGACAGCATGTTAGAAAAGGCGGCTACTCACCAAGAAAAAGAAATGGATAGCACTCTGACTACCATGCTTAACCTACTTGAGCCCATTCTCATTATCTTTATGGGGCTTATAGTCTTGGTCATTGTGATGGCAGTACTACTGCCTATTTTTCAAATTAACCAGCTGATCCTCTAAAGTAAGAAAACTCTACTCACCTGCTCGCCTAATCCCAGTACCGCCTCCCGAAAATATAGCAACGTCTCCGTTGGGAAACTCGGCTCGCGACAAACGCATAAAGTTTGGTTCAGTTAGACCGGGTGCCCCAGCAACTAGTTTTAGTTTGTCTCCGGGACGGAACATTTCATTCCCTATGCCTGAACGCCTCAAATTGTTGGCACTTGCAAGTTCCGCACTCCATTCCATTTCGTTGCCATCATCATCTGTAACTAGGTAGATGAGCCTCCCGTGGGGATTAAATAATTGATAATCCACAACCGTAACGTTTTCATGTTGCAACTCGACATTGAGGTCGAAATAAACACCCCCATTGTGATGCGCCGTTGCAGAAAAACCAGCAAGTGATATTAAAATCACCAGGGATAGGCATGCACTAAGATATCTCATGGCCATTGCGTCTCCATTTTTAACCGAGGCCCCCGAATTCCGGGATACACTCATACTCCCAAATTTCACCGTCCGGCGCAAAAATCCACCGTCCATTTACTACATACGGCTCCTCATAATAACGCGAGTCATGCACTTCTCCTGTAAAGGTTAATACATCCCCGTCACGACTATAGCGCTCCAATACGTAGGATGATTCATCACCTGAAAAAGGAAAACCGGCTGTCCATACATAATTGTCCGGCGACATATGAGTAGTCTTAATTACTAAAGTCTCGCCCTCCCAATGACCTGTCGAGTAACCAATAAGCGACGGTAACCAATGATCAGGCGCCTGTCGGCCATCCATGAAAACACGGCGCACCTGATGAAAATGTTCATAGAGGATCAAAATTTGATGGTCTTGCTGCACAATTTCTATCGGGTATGGATCTACCAAGCCCAAAGGGATTCCGGGCATCAGGCACCGTAGGGTCGGATCCTTGTCTGCGCCAAAATCCTCAAACTCGGCTTGTCCCTCCGGGGTAAGCTTGACATCGCTTGGCAAAGGCTGACCCATACGCCGTGGATGTTGCGCGTTCCAGATTCCTTGAAAATCAGCCTGAGCAAAAGCCGTTCCAGCAATCAATATCGCCAAAAAAACCATGCAGATTCTATTGATACGCATTTTTTCTCCCATAGCTGCAAAGACTGCAATATTTCATTCTCAGGCTCTATATCTTAATAATGATTCAAACATAAAGAAAACAGAACCAGAGGATATAATAACTATACCGTGGCTCTTTGGGATACAGCTACAAAAAATGTTAAACATCCGCGCACGCTTGAATAATGAGGTGAATAATATGTACACCCAAAAAATAGGTGTATTAGCAATATTAGGGATCTTACCGATGGTGTCGTCGGCCCACCATAACGTCGGAGCAAACTTTGATCCGAGCACTACAAAGGAACTCGAAGGTGAAATCACTAACATACTCTGGCGAAATCCACATATAGCCTTCACCCTTGGGGTTAAAGACAATACCGGCAGACAGACCGAATGGAACATAGAAACCCATTCTTTGAGCATTATGCGGCGGATGGACGTCGCCGAACCGTTTGTTGCAGTTGGAGATACGGTGAAGGTAGCTGGCTGGCCAGCACGGCGTGACCAAGGAATGTTTGCTAATAATATGCTTCTTCCTAGCGGAGAAGAATTCGTTTTTACCTTCTCCCCAAAACCCGCAGATCTTCGATGGTCAGATCGGTTATGGGGAACTAATGAACGATGGTTCGCGGAGGGCGGTAACACATCAGCATCGGAGCGTGGCATTTTCCGAATCTGGAGTACCACATTTTCCGCCAAAGCACAGGCCGTACCTAGTGAAGCTGCACGCACTGGATTCTTGAACCTGCGAGACTACCCGCTCACGACTGAAGCGCGTGCACTACAAAAAACGTTTGACCCAATAACAGATGATCCACTCCTTAACTGCGGACTGAAAGGTATGCCTGGGATCATGAACAATCCATATCCCATGGAATTTGTGGATCGCGGAGACACAATCGAGATGCGCATAGAAGAGTACGATACCATCCGGATAATCCATATGAACGACCAAACCGTTCTGGAGCCGGAACCCTCAATCTATGGCCATTCTACGGGATACTGGGACGATGAGACCTTAGTCGTACAAACATCGCATAACAACTGGGGACATTTTCAAGGCAGAGGCATTCGAACCAGCAGTGATATCAGTTTCATAGAGCAATTCACACCTACACGGGATGGAAGTAGGCTTGAATATCAATTAATAGTTGCGGACCCGGCTACGTTTACCGAACCGGTAGAACTTAAAAAGGCCTGGGTCTGGTTACCCGATGTTACGGTTGAGCCATACAACTGCATAACAGACTAATAATTTTTTGTTCATTCGCCTAATCTGCGGAGTTCTGGGCAGCCCCCGTTAATTTTTGGATGTCTAATAAGATTTTTCAAACTCACAACAGTTTTCATAGCTTTTTGTTTTTAATCTACTTGATGGTGTCTCGAACAACACCTACAACTACACCCTCGATGGTCATAGCTTTCTCTCGAAGATCGATATGAATGGGGCTAAACTCAGGGTTCTCTGGCAAAAGCCAGACTTGATGGCCCTCTTGGCGGTAACGCTTGACGGTTACCTCTTCTTCCAAACGCACCACCACGATTTGCCGATTTCTTACCTCTGGTGAGCGATGTACTGCTACCAAATCTCCATCCAATATGCCCGCATCCCGCATACTCATACCATGTACACGAAGCAAAAAATGAGGATCTGATTTAAACAATTGGGGGTCAATTTGATAGTAATCTTCAATATGCTGCTCCGCTAACAGCGGTTCGCCTGCAGCAACCCGCCCTATTAACGGCAACCCTAACTGATCCCTTAACGAATCCTTGAGCCGAATGCCCCGAGAAGTACCAGGGAGAAGCTCAATCATCCCCTTGCGCTCTAAAGCTCGTAAATGTTCTTCGGCTGCATTTGCCGAACGAAAACCCAACTGCTCAGCAATCTCGGCACGCGTAGGTGGCATGCCAGTTTCACGAATAACTCTTTGAATTAAAAAAAGAACCTCTCCTTGTCGAGAAGTTAAGCTATGCATTGCAATTACCTGTATATATAAACATATACTGATATTATATACAGTTGTTTATACAAGTCAAAATATGACTACCACTTCCCGTAATTAAGGATGCAGATTTATAAAATCAGCCCCCTCGCCGCAACTTTTTAGTTCTGTGCCAAAAATTTATTGCTAAACCTAACCAAATACCATCTGCGTCCTAATAAAATTTTGAAAATAATTAAATCGCACAGAACAAGGACTTTGTTTTTCTTTTAATTGCAGTAGCGTGCGCTTTAGGAAATAATTGCCCCTATTCTGTTATTCAGCCAGAGGAAAAACTAATGACCACGAAACTTCGGCTAAGCGTATTCTTCGCTGTTTTGGTTACTGCTGCCGGTTGTGCAACTATTACTGCGGAGGATCTCAACGCAGTTCGAACAATCGCGCAAAACGCCCAAAGTGCGGCAAGTGACGCCCAGCGCCAAGCGGGCGAGGCTCGCCAGATGGCCTCGGGAGCTCAAAGCACTGCAAACCAAGCGCTATCTGCGGCTAATGCTGCCCAAGCCTGTTGCGATGCGACTAACGAGAAAGTTGATCGTATGTTCGAGCAATCCCTATCTAAATAAAGGGTTGAGAAATTATGTGGCGCCGATGCCGTTGGTGTCGGCGGCTTTTTTTGCTCCCTAAATCGCAATCTACTCAAAACTAGTGCAGCGAAGTGGTTGCTTCCAGAGATACGAACTCCGGCGTCCCAAGGCCGCGCTCGGCCACCAGCTCTGCTAGACGCCAACTGAACATCCCCGCTTTGCGTTTCTCAGTAGCTAGAACGTAAGCGCGGGTCAATGCCGTCATTGTCCGGCCGTTATTTAATTTCTCATTTAGCGGTGGGTGTGCCTCCAAATAAAAACCGCCTTCTACCCACCCGATTTTGTATGGCTGATTCACAATGTAAACCGGTGTTCCGATTGCTACACGGCCAAATAAGGCCTCAATGTCTTCAGGAAACATTCGGATACATCCGTGAGTGACTCGCATACCAACCCCGGAGGGCTTATTAGTTCCGTGTATTAAATAACCCGGTAACGAAAGCCTTAGCGCATGATCACCCAAAGGGTTGTCAGGCCCCGGTGGTACAGCTCTAGCCAAGGAACGGCCATCTAGTGCATATTCCTTGCGAATGGACTCTGGGGGGTACCAAATGGGCTTTAGCGCCTTACTTTGAATGTGACTAGTACCCAAAGGGGTTCCCCAATCCATGCGGCCAATGCTGATTGGATGCGTTATCACCAAACCAGGGCTGTCTTCCGGAAAATAATAGAGTCTAAGCTCAGGCAAGTTGATCACGATGCCATGCTGAGATGCATAGGGAAGTACGAAGCGCGTAGGGAGAACAATATCAGTACCTTCTCCCGGCAACCAAGGATTAACGCTTGGGTTGGCCAGTACTAACTCTTGGTAACCGAGATTATAATGACGAGCGATCTTTATGAAGGTGTCTTCGTGCCGGGCCTTAATAACCTGAATTTCACCAACCAGTCCGCTCACCCCTACGATCTCTAGTTCCCTGCCCGGCGCAGAGGTGACTGAACCCAATACTGAGACGACTAATAAGACTTTAAATCCCACAAACCTCATAGCTTTAAACCACCACCATACCTAGTCAATCATCTCCCAAACCCTAAAATCGCACCAAATTAGCGCCCCACGTAAAACCTCCGCCAAAAGCCTCAAGTAACAACAAATGCCCACGCTGAATCCTGCCGTCCCTGATTGCTGTATCCAACGCCATAGGTACCGAAGCGGCTGAAGTATTGCCATGATCCTGGACCGTCAGAACGACTCGCTCCATTGGCATATCTAAGCGCCTAGCAGTGGCCTGAATAATCCGAAAGTTAGCCTGATGAGGAACTAGCCAATCGATTGCATCTTTCGTCAGCTGATTCTCCTCAAGTATCTCATCCACAATACTCCCCAAGGTCTTGACTGCAAGCTTGAATACCTCATTGCCCTTCATCTGAATAGTTGGAGACTTACCTTCATTTTCAGTGTCTGTAATCCCTGTCGATGCGCGTAGCAGATCGCCACGACTGCCGTCTGCAGCAAGCTTTGAGCCGATAATGCCTGGTTTATCCCCTTTTTCTAAAACTACCGCTCCTGCGCCATCACCAAAAAGTACACACGTTTCCCTGTCGGTCCAATCGACTATGCGAGACATGCACTCCGCTCCTATGACAAGAGCACGGCTCGCTTGTCCGCTTCGAATAAAATGATCGGCAATGTTTAGGGCATACACAAAACCCGAGCAAGCGGCCTCTAAAGAAAAAGCGGCCATGCCCTTAATGCCCAGCTTCTTCTGAACGAGGCAAGCCACATTAGGGAAAATCAAATCAGGAGTTGCAGTACCGACAAGAATTAAATCGATGTCATGAGGAGATAAGCCAGCATCATCGATTGCCACACGTGCTGCTTCGTAGGCTAAATCGCTAGTGGCCTGATTTTCTGCTGCTATATGGCGTCTTTTTATGCCCGTGCGAGATTGAATCCACTCATCTGAAGTATCTAATGTTTTTTCCAAATCGAGATTACTCAAAACTCGATCGGGAAGATACTTTCCTGTACCAATTATGCGGGAATACATACTTAGATCATACCTTCGATCAACTTTCCTATTTGTCCTGGCACGCCCTTGCGCGCCTCCACAATTGCTGTATTGACAGCTGTTTCAAATGCAAATTTATCTGCACCTCCGTGGCTTTTAATGACTACGCCGGTTAACCCAACGAGGCTTGCTCCATTGTATCGCCTTGTATCAAGTCTCGCGCGAATAGCCTCGAGTGCATTATGTGCAAAAATTCCCTCTAGTTTCCGCACCACGTTTTTCTGAAATTCCTCTCGCAAGAAAGTTGCAAATACATTTGCGACCCCCTCCATGGTTTTGATTGCAACATTACCCACAAAACCATCAGTGACCACGACATCAGCCTTGCCATAAAAAACGTTATTGCCCTCTACGAATCCCACATAATTGAGGCTACTTGCAGATAGCAAGTCACCCGCTTCTCTGATTATTTCATTTCCCTTGATATCTTCCTCACCGATATTTAGCAAGCCAACGCGGGGCTGCTCTATATCAAGCATATATCCCGCTACCACTGATCCCATGAGAGCAAATTGGAATAGTTGTGGCGACGTACATCCTACATTCGCACCAAGATCCAACATGAAAATAGGACCCTGTAACCCCGGCACTGCAGATATAATAGCCGGGCGGTCGATCCCTGGCAGTGTTTTGAGTACATGCCTTGCAGTTGCCATCAATGCACCCGTATTACCAGAGCTCACGCAGGCATCTGCGAGACCATCCTTGACTAACTCCAGGGATACCCGAAGGGAAGAGTTTTTCTTTTTCCTTAAGGCCTCTGCGGGATGCTCATCCATCTCGACCACTTCCCTAGCCGCCCGAAAACTCAGTCTGCCCCCAGTTTTATTGCCAGCCTGATGACGCGCGCTTTCAAGAACATCCGGCAATCCAACCAATATAAGATTGACCGAGTCGTCCTTCTCCAGGATCGCCCTGGCAGCTGAAATCACAGTCTCGGGGCCTAGATCGCCTCCCATAGCGTCCAAGGCAATTGTGACCTTGTGGTTCATTGAAATAATCTTGGGCAAGGAAAGCCGCGGGATGACGCACCCCATGACTTAAGAAATCGACGCCTTAGCCCTGCTGCTCCTGGTCCTGATCCTGATCCTGATCTGGAACATCAAAAACTTTTTTCCCCCGATAATAGCCGTCAGCAGACACATGATGACGAAGATGGGTAGTGCCTGTAGTCGGATCTTCTGACAGAGTCGGGCGCTTAAGAGAATCGTGTGAGCGGCGCATATCTCTCCTAGAGGATGTCTTACGCCTTTGCTGAACGGCCATTACTTAATTACTCCTAGATTATTTTCTGCGACAAGCGAAGTCTGGGGTTGGGTAGTTAAGCAATCCACAGAATTCTTTAGACGTTTTATTAGACTACCGCACCTATCTTCCGGAAAATGCACCGGGGCAAGTGGCACCGATACGATTAACTCATCTTCTATTAATGCAGATGGGCTAAAGCGATCATCTGGTAGCATTAGCAACTCATAATCATTGACTTTACTCGGCCATGATGAACTAGATAGCTCCAGAGCTACCGAGGTATGTTCACAGATTTCTTGAGTAAATGGCTCCAAACACCTTTGGCACACTAGCTCAAGTTCTGTTTCATAGTCAAATTCGAGAGTCACGCAATTATCTCCCTGTTGGCTAAACACTATACTTGCTTTTACACTCCCGCTATACACATACAGAAGTTTGCGAAGACGAGTCAGTTGGCTCAATGCGATCTCGCCAGTGAGCCGTGCTTTGCGCTCGCCGAGCGCGCCCAAATCGCTGGCACTGTACCGATTATGCAACGAAATGAGCATGGGCGACGAATGATAGAGATAAGAATTTCAGCTGTCAAAACGGGAGGTTACGGATGCGCCGCTTAATTTTGGCCTCCGCCTCGCCGTATCGGCAAGCATTATTGCAGCGACTCGGGCTAGATTTTGAGGTACAGCCATCCGGCCTAGACGAAACTGCTAAGCAAGGCGAGCAGCCAAAAGCTCTTGCCAAACGTCTAGCGAGCGAAAAAGCCCAACATATTCCTAGACTTAATGCGCTAATCATTGGAGCTGATCAGGTGGCAACCCTTGGAGAGGAGATACTACGCAAACCTGAGAATCACTTCACAGCACTCCAACAACTGGTGAGATGTCAGGGCAAAATGATCATGTTTTATACGGCGATTACCGTAATAGACCAGTCCTCAGATCAACATTGGGAAGCAGTAGATCAAACCGAAGTGCGTTTTCAAAATCTTGAGCGAGCACAATTAGATCAGTATTTAAAATTAGAAAAACCCTATGATTGCGCTGGAGGCTTTAGAGCAGAAGGATTGGGAATTTCTCTTTTAGAAACTATCAAATCTACAGACCCTACCGCACTGCT
The DNA here is from genome assembly GCA_913041665.1 of uncultured Gammaproteobacteria bacterium. Taxonomy (GTDB): domain Bacteria; phylum Pseudomonadota; class Gammaproteobacteria; order Steroidobacterales; family Rariloculaceae; genus CAJWKT01. The sequence continues at coordinate 25,244 of CAJWKT010000015.1, forward strand.
CGGCCTGCCACTGATATGGCTTATTGGCGTACTAAGAAAAACGGGCTTAGATCCCTTAGAGCCTATGTCCTAAATATAAATTCACATCCAGTATCATCGTGAAACATTTACCCTATCTAACACTTGGCCTAATTCGTCAGGCAATGACGTACTGACAAAGAACTCCTCTTCAGTTTGTGGCCACACAAAACTGATTGAGAGCGCATGAAGAAATAGTCGATGCAATCCCTTACTCTTCATAATCAAATTAAATTCCTGATTCCCGTAACGCTCATCACCAGCTACTGTATGCCCCATATGAGCCGCGTGAACCCTAATCTGATGTGTTCGCCCTGTAGTGGTAGAAACTTCCATCAAGGTCGAGCCTGACTCATAACGCTCTATGACACAGAAACGGCTGTGTGCAGGCTTTCCCTCTGAATCTACTCTTACAAAAGTCTCACCTTTTTTCCGGCGATTTGCAGTCAAATTAAAATCTACGTCTGTCTCTGAGCCCTGCCATACTCCCTCCACTAAGGCCAAATAATGCTTATGAACTTGCCCTTCACGCAACAATTGGTGAATCCTTCTAAGCGCGCTACGACGCTTGGCAACAAGAAGACAGCCCGATGTACCGCGATCTAAACGATGAACGAGCTCTAGCGATGGTAAGTTAGGCCTAAGGTAACGAAGCGCCTCAATGCAGCCAAGAGAAATGCCGCTTCCTCCATGAACCGCGATCCCAGACGGCTTATCTAGCACCAAAATCCGAGAGTCCTCATAAATGATTCGTTCGACTAACAAATCTGTGTCTTCTTTCTTAAATGTACGCCCGATGATGGGGGAGCGCTGACTCACAGGTGGGATTCTTATCAGATCATCTAACTTTAAACGATAGCTAGGACGCGCCCTTCCACTATTCACTCTAATTTGCCCCGATCTAATCAATCTATAAACGTGGCTACGCGGTACCCCCTTTAGAGATCGTAAAAGAAAATTATCTAATCTCTGCCCCTCGAATTCGGAGTTCACCTCAATATGGTAAACGCCCCGGCTATATTGTTCTGTTAATGATTTCAATGAGTTTCGAGAGTATGGCCAATCAGCTGTGCTATAGTACTCCTGCGGAGTCCCTTGCTGAAACTAGTAAGTGAGCTCTGGCTGACTAACTCAGCGTTAGCTTTGCCGCTGGCCTTGAGATTCTTAATCGGCGACCCAGGTGGGACTGCCGGATGGTCCTTGGGTACATGTTACCCGGGGGTAAATTACTAAATAATAGCTCTCCGTCGGTGCGGGCCACGGATTGAGCAGACGCTATAGAAAGGTATCGATGAAAAAAATGTCGTCACACCTTCAATTCTGCTGTAACTCCTTAGACATCGTGGCAGTTCATGTCCGATCTAAGCTCGCCCTGCACGGATCAATTAAACCGAGGAATTATGAAACGAATGCTAGTAAATGCAACTCAGCAAGAAGAGTTGCGAGTAGCCATAGTCGATGGCCAGAAACTTTACGATCTTGATATTGAGGTACCTTCTCGCCAGCAACGGAAAGCAAATATATACAAAGGGCGTATAACCCACATAGAACCGAGCCTAGAGGCTGCCTTCATAGAATACGGAGCCCAGCGTCATGGGTTTCTTCCGCTGAAAGAGATTTCTCGGGAATACTTTGTACGCGAACTCGAAGATGGGGAGCGCCCACAAATCAGAGATGTCCTCAAAGAGGGCCAAGAGATCGTTGTTCAGGTAGAGAAAGAAGAGCGCGGGACCAAGGGCGCTGCGCTCACTACCTTTATTAGCCTTGCCGGGCGATTCCTAGTGCTTATGCCAAATAATTCACGAGTCGGTGGTGTCTCGCGACGAATCGTCGGTGAAGATAGAGAAATCGTGCGCCAATCACTCGCGGACTTGGATCTACCAAACGAAATGGGCTGCATTGTGCGAACTGCTGGGGTAGGTAGAAGTAAAGAGGAACTTAAGTGGGATCTGGATTACTTGCTTAGCGTGTGGGAAGCGATCAAGCAAGTAGTTGTGAAGCGCGCTTCTCCGTTTCTTGTTTACCAAGAGGGTAGTGCAGTCGTACGAGCAGTTAGAGATCACTTCTCTAATGAAGTAGGAGAAATTTTAATTGATGACCCAAGTATATACGAAGAAGCCCGTGATTTCGTTGGGCGCGTGATGCCTCATAACCTTAACAAGGTTAAGTACTATGAAGATGCGACTGTTCCACTTTTTACACGCTTTCAAATTGAAAACCAAATTGAATCGGCATTTAGACACAGTGTGTCTTTGCCCTCTGGTGGTAGCATAGTTATTGATCCTACGGAAGCTATGACGGCTATTGACATAAACTCGGGTAAATCAACAAAAGGCGACGACATTGAGGAAACAGCGTTAAGTACGAATTTAGAATCAGCCGATGAAATAGCTCGACAATTAAGAATTCGGGACCTAGGTGGCCTGATAGTGGTGGACTTTATCGATATGGGACCACAACGAAATCAGCGTGATGTCGAAAACAGGCTACGCGAAGCGGTACATAGGGATAGGGCCCGGATTCAAATCGGCCGAATATCTCGATTCGGACTACTGGAAATGTCCCGTCAAAGACTAAGGCCTTCGCTGGAAGAAACAACTCAGCCAGTTTGCCCGCGTTGCAATGGCATTGGAAATGTACGCAGCGTTGAGTCGCTTGCACTAGCAGTTCTGCGTCTGGTTGGTGAGGAAGCTCGAAAAGAACGTACAGCCAGAGTTATTGTCCAGGTACCAATAAACGTGAGCAATTACATATTAAATGAAAAGCGTGACTGGGTTAGCGCCATTGAGACACGCAATGAGATATTGATTATCTTGGTTGGAAATCCAGGCCTAGAAACGCCAAATTATTCTATCAAACGCATCCGTGATGACGAGAAAGAGCTACAGGAAAATACCGCTAGAAGCTACCAAATCACTGGCCCTAAAGAAGATCCAAGTGAAATCTTTAGCGGCATGCAACACGGATTAAAGCAAAACCAGGAAGAGGCAGCGGTTTCAAACTTAATTCCCAAAGCACCAGCACCAAAACCCAGTAGGGGGGGAAAGCAATCCAGGCAACAAAATCGACAGTCATTTTGGCGTCGCTTATTTGGGTGGATGCTACCAGAAACAAAGCCTGCACAAAAATCGCCTAGTCAGCGGTCACGCCGTGGTCCTAACAGGCACCCGCACAAACGTCCTCAAAACGAGCGGCGTGGACGGGGACAAAAAAATCACTCCCAAGGACGAAATCAGGGCCGTGGTCGAAGCAAAGATCAGAGTCAACATCAGGGGCAAAAACAGAACAATCGTCCGAACCAAACGCAATCAGGCACCAATGAGCGAGGGTCAAAACAAGGCAGGGAACGCGACAACCAAGGGGAATCAAGCCGTAACCGGAAAGCCAACCGACAACAAGTGTCCAATACACAAGCCAAAGAAGCAACAGGTCCCAAGAAACCCTCTGAAAACCTAAAACCCCAAGATAATTCGGAAAAAAAGGGTCCAGTGACTAGCACAAATTTTAATGAAGACAACCGCAAACGCGAAATGGTGAATAACCCCCCGTCAAAAGAAGCTGCCGCCGAATCATTATCACAAACAGCTATCACTACTGAACCGACTCAGTCCACTGGGAATGAACGCATACCACATAAACCAAAGCCCGAAGTCGAAACTACTCAAACAAGTACTGGAGACGCCCATAAGGGCCAAGATGATTCCTAAAAAACTACTTGATGCCAACAATCCATTTATAAACTTACACACTTGAACCAAGGTGCTTAAGAAGGCCCATGGATGCCTCTTCGACCAAGTCAAGTACACGCTCAAAGCCATCGCCATTTCCATAATACGGGTCTGGCACATTCTTTTTATTTAATTTTGGAGCGTAGTCCAAAAAAAGATGAATGCGTGATTGGTATTCCGCCGGACTCAATTTATACAGGAAAGAAAAATTTTCCTGATCCATTGCAAGTATAAACTGAAAACGCAAAAAATCTTTTTCGCTGATTCTTCGTGCGGTCAATTGGCTAATATCAACGCCGCGGTTCCTAGCAGCCTCTTGTGCGCGAAGATCTGGAGCCTCACCTACGTGGTATGAATGGGTGCCTGCCGAATCAACGTAGATCTCTAATTTAGGGGCGTGTTGCCGCAAAATCCTTCTGAACATTCCTTCCGCTGTTGGTGATCTGCAAATATTGCCCATACAGACAAACAGAACAGACATTTTTTTATTATTTTCTTGTTGCATAAAAAATCTTTGGAAAACAAAAGACGCAGAACCACAGACATCCATCACGTTGATCTAGTTTTGGTTGTCTATGCCGTTGCCGCAGAACTAGTTCATCTTGATGTTGACATATTCAGCTCATACGGGCGTGATTCACTACACTCGGTTTTGTGGCTCAAGCAGGCATCCAGCCCGTGCCAGCGCGGCAGTTGACATATTCCGCGCTGCAGTCCGTGGCGGGCAGAACCGAAACCTCATGCCACAGCTGCAATTGTAAGTTCGGGCCGTATTTCGGTGCGATCGAAAGGAACGTGTTGAAGATCTCCAGATGAGTTGGATGATGTTCCGACCAGTTCTCTAAGTCCTTCATCGTCCGGAAATATGCTATCCCACAAGAGCGTCTCAGATTACTGCCATCCAGCGCGATATCCTTCATGTAGCGGCAGGAATAACAATTTACCTCATCACCCTGATCGCGTAGGAAGGCCATACCAGCTTTTAATGTTGGCTCAATTGTATCTATGTATTCGCTCAACTGTTCGTCATCGCAGTTGCTCCAGTCCTGCCCCGAGCGGATGATGCAGAGGTTTTCATGCGCTTCAACCACCACGTGGTTGCCGTTCTGTTCAACCACGCACACGAGCCCATTCGCCTCCAAAGCATCATGTGCTGACAGCGGAATACGGTCGCGCATGCCGCCCCAGTACTGGTGGTGCGGGATAGGGCCAACAGTCCCTTCGCGCATCTGGCTATAGCCATGGTCATGCACCGGGCCGGAAAAGAGTGTCTCCGTCCGATTGAATGGGATGTTCACGCATTCCTTTATCACGCCGTAACCATCAGCATCTATGTGCTTTTTCCAAAAGGCAGTGTATGCGTCAGAGGACATTGTTGCCTTAGCTGCATCCTGATCACGCCAGTAAGCAACGCAGGCCGTCTCATGTAATCCGCCACCCGCATCGGAGGTTAATAGATCGCAGATCTCAGCACTTTCCAGCGCGGCTTGCAGTTCTGCCATATGCGGCATCACGTCCATACCTGCGGGATGTTGAAAGCCAACTAGGGCCATCGATACACCGGTCTGTGTATCCATAAAGGTTGAAGACCACGCAGGTACTGGCGGCTCCCACCCCTTGGGCATACGCAAGGGATAGCGCCGATCCGTTGGGATCGCCTTATTCGTCTGCATGACCCACGATCTCAAGCTCGGGAGCGTCTTCCGGAACGACAACACTACTAGCATCATCAAAGTTCACTACCGGGCGCTGACGCCTTTTGTTGAGGAGCAAGCGCGTCACATCGGGTCGCGAATAATGCCCAGCTGGATCTGCTGCTGCCTTTGCAAAGGCGATCATGCTCAAATCAATATCAGCCACCACAAGACCTTCTTCTGTGTGGGATAAATCCGATCCGATAGACTGACCATCCGGCGCGTAAATCCGAGTGTAGCCGCCACCAACAGGGCACAACGCCTCTTTCTCTGAGTCACCCTGACACAGTATATCCTGTTGTTCCTTGCTAACTAGCGCGCAAGCCGCAACCACAAAGCAACCTCCTTCCACTGCGTAAATCATGCTCGCACCATTATTCACTTGATGGCCAAGTGCATAGGCCCCACCTTCGTAAAGCGCGAGGTTTGGCCAAGCCGCACAGTGGATCTGCTCGTTCTGAGCATACATCGCGTATTTCGTTAGGGGCTGCAGATGCTCCCAGCAACTCAGCTGTCCAATCCGACCCAACGAAGTCTCGTTAACCACAATGTCGGAACCATCACCCTCACCAAATACTGTGCGTTCCACATGCGTGGGCTTCAGCTTACGACGGCGTTTAATAACGTCACCATTCTCATCATAATGCCACTGCGCAATATAAAGAGAACCACCTTCACGTTCGCTCAGGCCCATTGAAACCTGAATGTTATTCTTGCGCGCGGCCTCGGCAATAACCTTGTCTTCGGCAGACCTAGCCTCGATCGAACTCTCAAAATAACGGCCGACGAATTGCATTCCCCAGGCTACTGGCCCCAGCCAAATGTGATTGGGGTAACCTGGCAGCCAAGTTTCCGGGAACACGACCAACTTGGCGCTGGCAGCAGCAGCCTGTTCAATATACTTTACTGCTTTTTCGACGCCCGCTTGCAGATCAAGAAAACAGGGCGCAGCCTGTACAGCAGCAGCTTTAAACTGTTGTGACATAGTTTTTCTTTTCCTTTAGATAACGTAAATAATACGGAATACACCGTGGCCGCTTTATTAATAATTGTCTCACAGCGACCGTATCCATGAATTAAGATCTACCACTTTTTATTCGCTCAAAAAAAATCTTGCGGGCAGTCTCAAGATCCTCTGGGGTGTCCACACCGCTAGGTGGTTTTTCCACCGCCTCGGCGACCAAAATATTGAATCCCAGCCAGAGCGCCCTAAGCTGCTCCAGTTTCTCGATCCTCTCCAGCTCACATGACTCAGAAGCAGCGAGCATCTTAAGAACGCGCACACGGTAAGCATAAAGCCCAATGTGGCGTTTCGGAGTTTCCTTCGTCCCATCCTCGCGAGGATGCGGTATAGGCGCACGGCTGAAATATAAGGCATTGTTTTTATTATCTGCAACTACCTTCACTGTATTAGGGTCAAGCCATTCCTCCTTCGAAGTAATCGAGGTAAACAACGTGGAAATGGATGCATCGGCTTTATTGGCTAATAGCTCAGCCGTCTGAGAAATAACAACTGGAGGTAACAATGGTTCGTCGCCCTGAACGTTTACCACGATTTGCTCATCAGGCCAACCCAATCGCTGGGCTACCTCGGCTATCCTATCAGTTCCGGTTCTATGAGTTCCGGTGAGCTCCACATGTGCACCAATGCCGGTGCAAACATCCTTTATTCTCTCATCATCGGTAGCAATTATTACCTCGGACGCATCAGCCTGGCAGGCTGATTTATATACCCATTCGATCATAGAGCGGCCACCGATATCTACCAAAGGTTTACCAGGTAGGCGAGTTGAGGCATACCTAGCAGGAATAACAACAATAAAATCGGCTGACATAATCAGTATTACTCAATTTTGGGTTGACACCCCCGTCTAATTAACGAACCGTACAAACGGGAACCAAATTCGGTTCATTGTTCCGCGAATTGCATCCGATAAAGAGCCTTATAGTACCCATCATAGGCTACTAACTCAGCGTGATTCCCCGTCTCAACTATTTTCCCATCCCTAAGAACCATAATGCAGTCAGCTGTTTCTACAGTGGACAGACGATGAGCGATAACTAACGTTGTACGCCCTTTCATAAGCTGTCCAAGGGCACGCTGAATCCGACGCTCGGACTCAGTATCAAGTGACGAAGTAGCTTCATCTAAAATTAATATGTCTGGCTTTTTTACAAATGCTCGCGCAAGAGCAATTCTTTGTCTTTCACCACCGGAGAGTTTTGACCCATGCTCACCAACATTAAAATCTAAGCCTTGAGGAAGATGCTCGACAAAACTTATTGCCCCTGCTCGTCGAAGCGCATCTTTTATGTCTGCATCGAGGATTTTAAGATTGCCAAAAGTTAAATTATTTCGAACAGTATCGTGAAATAAAATAGTTTCTTGAGGAAGATATCCAATCATCTTTCTTAAAGATGATTTACTAAAATTATTAATATTTCTTCCATCAATTTCTATTGAG
>CAJWKT010000016.1 GCA_913041665.1 uncultured Gammaproteobacteria bacterium
AGCGATTTTTTTCACGTTGACACCTTTACATTAGCTATTTCAGACCACTTTTCCTGCGGCCTGAGCGGATGCCCAAGCCCACTGGAAATTGAAACCCCCGAGATGCCCTGTGACGTCCACCACCTCCCCTATGCAGTACAGACCTGGTTGACGCTTGCTTTCCATTGTCTTTGACGAGAGTTCATTGGTATCGATACCACCCAGTGTGACCTCTGCCGTGCGGTAGCCCTCGGTAGCGGCAGGCCTGATTTCCCAATTGTGCAACTGCGAGGCTACTTGCCGTAGAAGCATATCGGAAACTTCGGCCAAAATATTTTCCGCCTCTGACTGCCACCATAGTCGCTCCAACTCGAGCACTAATGCTCGGGGCAATACTCCAGATAAGGCGGACCGTAATCTTGCGTTTGGTTGTGTCGTTTTGGCGCTCAGTAAAAACGAGTCGGCCTTATATCGAGGTAACAGATTGAGACGAATTTCACTACCGGGCGTCCAATAACTAGAAAGTTGTAGCGCGGCTGGACCGCTAAGCCCACGATGCGTAAACAAAATATTCTCTGTGAAGGTTACATCAGAGGTGCTAACGGTGGCGTATAAACTGACACCGGATAGACGTTCCATCAATCCCTGCATCGCACCGGTGAATGTAAACGGAACTAGACCTGCGTGGGTCTCATGCACCTTCAGCCCAAACTGTTTGGCCAGCCGATAGCCAAAATCTGTCGCCCCCATCTTTGGAATAGACAGTCCGCCGGTGGCTATTACCAGAGATTCCGCAGAAAGCTCACTCATGTTGCACGTTACTTTGTAGTGTCCCTTGTACTTAACTGCAGTAATGTCACAGTGCGTCAATATTGACACGCTTGCCTGCTGACACTCCGCCGTCAACATAGCAACAATATCTTTCGAGGATTGATCACAGAAGAGTTGCCCGGCCTTTTTTTCGTGATAAGAAATACCGTGTTTTTCAGCCAGCGCAATGAAATCCCATTGCGTATATCGACTCAGGGCAGAAACACAAAACTTAGTATTAGCGGAAATAAACTGGGAGGGATCACAGCTCAGGTTAGTGAAGTTGCAGCGTCCCCCACCCGAGATAAGTATTTTTTTTCCTATCCTGTTGGAGCCCTCTAGCACAACAACATGACGGCCACGACCAGCTGCTGCGATGGCGCACATAAGTCCCGCTGCGCCGCCGCCCAGAATTATTACATCATAATTGTTCAAGGCTATAAGATAGCAGGAAATATTACATGTTGAATCATTAGCTTAAACTAGACTCCCGATCTATATAAAACACCGCTGACCTCGAAAATAGCCGATATAGGAGTTCACAAAGCGGTCATTAAAATCATGGCCGTTTGCTAAGAACGCTAGCACTATCTGGCCTTTAGCTCGCCTGGGTCATCCGGTACGTCATAGACGTCAAAACTCCCAGCCTCGGCGACAACTCCGGGAACTGGCTCTCCCTGACCCGCATCCACCGTGGTGTCTGAGTTCAGACCAGCCATCTCAACAAGTGCCTCCCATCTGTATTGCAGGATGGCCTAACCAAAGAACTGAGAGATGTTAATGTGGACGTTTTCCAACTTCCGCAGTCGTTTTTTTTATTTTGCGGGGGTACCGAATGCGGTCTCGCACACGGACCTTTGCCAGCCTTTTTTCATACGTGTTTGCGCGATATTTTTCGGGGTCAACCACCTCGGCAATCCACTCGACCACTTGGGATTCGGGCGTGGTATCGGAGGGAGAGGGAAATTGCGTGATACTGGGCATGTTTCAGTGCCAAATACAGGCCGTATGCGGTGCTGGGGAATAAGATCGGCGATAAAACTGCAGAAGAAATATATTAAAAAATCCTTTATAATCAATTATATATATTCGATAATGGCGGAGAGGGTGGGATTCGAACCCACGAGACGGTATAACCGCCTACTTGAACTCCAATCAAGCGCCTTCGTCCACTCGGCCACCTCTCCGATCCCACGTTGATATGTGGCGCCACGCTAATTATGCGCGGCGGATGCAGAGTACCCAACCAGACAATTAGTTTCAAACCGGGTGATTTGGTTTTGACTAAATCTATGATAAACATGGGAATAAGGAAGCTATTTAAAATTTTTTAAAGACGTGAATAGTTTGCTTGTGTTACAGGTTGCAAGGGGCTGGTAAAGTATCCATAACCTTTGCGGTCTTTGCCGGTTATCACGATAGATCCAGTAGGGGGCGGATTGGTTGGCTATAGTTGGCCTCAGGGTCATATTTTTTTGAATTACTTAGGTGAGTAGGCCGTGAGTTATACAGTTCTTGCTAGGAAATGGAGGCCTCGGCGTTTCGAAGAGGTAGTAGGCCAGGAGCATGTGGTCAAGGCATTGATGAACTCTTTGGCGGCGGAACGCCTGCACCAAGCCTATCTTTTTGAGGGCACCCGTGGTGTTGGTAAAACGACAATTGCTCGTATTCTTGCAAAAGCACTGAACTGTGCAGACGGAGTCGTTGCTGAGCCGTGTGGCCTCTGTGATGCCTGCACTGCCATCGATGAGGGGCGTTTCGTAGATCTTATCGAACTAGACGCGGCATCGCACACCGGCGTAGAAAATATGCGGGAGATGCTGGAGAACGTTCAATACACCCCCGCCCTAGGGCGCTATAAAATTTATCTCATTGACGAGGTGCATATGCTTTCCAAGCATTCGTTTAATGCATTACTCAAGACACTTGAAGAACCCCCATCTCACATGAAATTTTTCTTAGCTACAACGGAGCCCCGCACCTTGCCAGCTACGGTTCTTTCGCGTTGTCTCCAATTTAGCCTAAAGAGGATCTCTTCCTCCGGAATTCAAGACCATCTTATGAAAATTTGTGAAGCGGAAGAGGGAATTAGTGCCGAGCCACAGGGCCTTTTAGAGCTATCTAAGGCCGCCGAAGGCAGCGTTAGGGATGCCTTGAGTCTATTAGATCAGGCGATTGCATTTAATAGCGGTATCGTAAGTGCCGACGCAGTTAGCTCAATGTTAGGCAGTATTGACAGTAGCCGTGTTCAAGGCCTTGTAAGTGCACTTGCGGATGGAGATGGATCACGATTATTGGGTGAGGTTTCCGCTCTTAATGAACATGCGCCAGATTATGAAAAATGTCTTGATGAAATTATGGCTACTTTTCAGCGTATCGCTGTGATTCAACTTGTCGGGCCGGGCATCTCGGAAGACGAGATGGATTTTTTGGAGAAGATATCGAAATCTATGTCTCCAGAAGACGTACAGCTTTACTATCAGATTGCACTTCACGGTTGCCGGGATCTGGCTATTTGCCGTGATCATCGAGTCGCTTTTGAAATGACTCTACTCCGGATGTTGGCATTTCGTCCGACAGTAGTAGATAACGAGTCACCCCCAGATAGGTCAGCTAGAAAAACAGAGTTAAAGCAGAGACCAGCAGAGCCGGAGGAGGGTAAAATGGACCAGTCTGCTCACATAAAAATTCAAGACTGGGGTTTGTTGTTAAAGGTGCTGAAAGTTACAGGGCCCGCACGACAGCTTGCTGAAAACTGTGTCTTAAGAAAGACTGGGGACCAGCGTTTAGAGCTGGTAATGGCTGATGAGCATATGCATCTTAACACCCAAAAAATTTGTGAACGTTTGGAGATAGCGCTAACTGAGCATTTAGGTCAGGATATTTCTGTGGGCATCACAATGGGTGAGACCGGAAGTATTACTCCTGCTCAGGCAAGGGAGGCTAGCGAGAGTGAGCGCATGCGTATAGCCCGAGATACCATCCAGGGCGACTCTAATGTGGAGGCTATAAAGGTAGCGTTTGATGCTGTGCTGGAAGTGGATAGTATCCAATCTACCAAAACGTAACACATATTGTGTTGTCTAAATGAGTGCACAGACTAGAGAGATGAGCAGTTTATGAAAGATATAGGAGAGTTGATCAGGCAGGCCCAGCAGATGAAAAAGACCATGAAACAAGCCCAGAAAGAGCTTGATTCGATGGAAGTACTAGGTGAGGCTGGTGGTGGAATGGCGAAGATTCATATGACCTGTAAATACAAGGTGAGGCGGGTGGAAATTGATGACGAGCTTCTAAAGGAAAAGAAACAGACAATCGAATCTGTTGTTGCTGCAGCCTACAACGATGCAGCAAAAAAAGTCGAACGCAAGGTGCAGGAGAAATATTCTGGGATTACTGGAGGCTTACCTTTGCCGCAAGGTATGAAACTACCCTTTTAATCTAGTGGCCGAGAATTATTCCCCATTACTGAAGCAGCTAATTCGGGCATTGCAGTGCCTTCCCGGTGTTGGACAGAAGTCAGCCCAACGTATGACATTTGATTTGCTAGGCGAGGATCGGATGGGGGCAAAGCGCTTAGCTGAAGCCCTTGAGAATGCTGCTACCCGGGTTACCTACTGCAAGGACTGCCGAATGCTGACAGAGGACCAGATATGCCAGCTTTGTTCTAGTGAACGGCGTGACAGTTCACTTCTTTGTGTAGTGGAAACGCCTGCTGACGTTCTTGCCGTTGAGCAGACCGGCGCCTATTCTGGAAAATACTTCGTTTTGATGGGCCATATTTCTCCAATTGATGGTATCGGTCCAGGAGAGTTGGGCTTGGATCTTCTTGAGGAAAGATTGGCAGGAGGTGTCATTACCGAAGTGATTTTGGCTACTGGCGTCACTGTTGAAGGCGATGCGACTGCTCACATAATTGCATCAATGGCAAAAAAAGAAAATATTCAGGCCAGTCGTATTGCTTACGGAGTCCCTATGGGCGGAGAACTTGAGTTTGTTGATAGTGGTACGCTAGCCCGTGCTTTGGCTGGAAGGCGGGAGATGGATTAGTTTTTGGGCAGAGGAAAATCTATGGATATTGTTCGCGATCCGGATTGTCTGTTTTGTAAAATTGTTGCCGGTGAGATTCCTTCTAAGCGCATCTACGAGAACGAAGAGATTCTAGTTTTTCACGATGTCTCTCCTCAGGCACCCTTTCATGCGCTGATCATTCCAAGAAATCATATTTCTACTGTTAATGATTTTTCCGAAGAGCAAAAAAGCTTAGCAGGCAATCTTTTTTTAACCGCAAAGCTAGTTGCCAGGGATCAGGGGTTCTCTGTAGATGGCTATCGCTTGGTCCTTAACACGAACAAAGATGGGGGTCAGGTAATATTTCATGTTCATATACACTTGTTGGCAGGGCGACAGTTGACATGGCCTCCTGGGTAAGATGATCGATCCTCGCGAGTGCCTCAGTTTTCTCAAAAAAATGCAGCAGCCTTCTTTAAAAAACAGTATTTTGTTGAGAGTCGTATGTAATGATTTTTACGTTTTTTTAATGATTTCCTTAGTTAATTTATATAATTTTTTGTAACTATCGTAGCGCCTCCCAGAGATTTTTCCTTTAATGATTGCTTGCTTAATGCCGCATTCTGGCTCAGCTTGATGTATACAATTACGAAATCGACACTTGTCCTTATAGGCTGAGAATTCCCTAAAGCCTATTTGAATTAATTCGGGTTTCTCTATGTATGGTGTGTAGTCTCGCACACCAGGGGAATCAATTAACTGCCCACCTTTTGGGAGTTGATACATCATTGAAGTTGTTGTGGTATGCCGCCCTTGGGCAGTTTTCTCGGACAGATGAGCGACAACTTGACGAGTATCACCTATGAGAGCATTCAGCAGAGATGATTTCCCGACACCGGATTGACCTACGATTATACTGCGGTTGTTCTCCATGTCATGGGCCAGAGGCTTTAGTCCCATACCTTTTTTGGCACTTATTTGGTATACCGGGTAGCCTATATTTTCGTATTCACGAAGCACAGCAGGGGGTTCCGGGTTGAGGTCTTTTTTATTCAGTACGATCAGGCTTTTAGTGTGTATTAATTCGGCCGCACATAGATAACGATCAATGGCGAACCAGTCAGGTTTGGGCTCATGGGCTAGGACAATGACAAGTTGGGAGAGGTTGGCTGCAATTACTTCTGCACCTCCACGAGCATTGAGCTGGGCCAGCTCTACATCGCGCGGCAGTATTTTCGTGACCGTGCCGTTTTTGTGGGATGTCTTCTGCCATTCAACCTTATCGCCTACCACAGGCTGTAGGCCGCGACGCTGCATCTGGCACATATAGCGTTTTTCGTTTCGGTCCTGAACAGAAACATGGCGTCGGAATCGGGCTACAACCAAGCCTTGCTCATTCATAAAAGAAAACCAATGAGAGCAGTTAAGGGTGCTGCTGTTACAATTCGGGTAGCAATTAAAGGGGGCATAAGTTGAAACGCAAAGATAATCTGATTTGGATAGACCTTGAAATGACAGGTCTCAATCCAGACGCCGACTTGATTATTGAGATTGCTACCGTTGTTACCGATAAAGAGTTGAGGGTACTCGCCGAGGGCCCAGTCCAGGCGATTCATCAATCCGATAACATTTTGGATTCCATGGATGAGTGGAATACGCGTCAACATAAAATTTCAGGTTTAGTTGATCGAGTTCGTGCGAGCACTGTGGATGAATCTGAGGCAGAGCAACAGACGCTTGATTTTTTGCGAGAGCATTTGGATCGTGGAACATCACCCATGTGTGGCAGTAGCATATGCCAAGATAGACGTTTCTTGGTGCGCCATATGCCCGAATTGGCCTCTTTTTTTCACTACAGAAATTTAGATGTTTCCACGCTAAAGATATTAGCCCATTTGTGGGTACCGAGTATCGCAAATAAATTTCAAAAGCAATCGACTCATTTGGCTTTAGCGGATATCTACGACTCGATCCGTGAGCTTGAATTTTACCGTGAGCATTTATTGTCAGTTGAGTGAAGCATTACATTTTACAGAGTTAGTCTGACAACTTTAGTCGGCTTTACCCGATGAATAGTTTCTCTAGTCTATCCCCTAAATATGGGGTGCTATTCTTAAGCTTAGCCCTAAGGATACTAAGGCCGCAGAGTGCTTTTTGTTAATCATCTTTATCCATAAGGGCAGCTTGTGCTGCTGCGTAACGGGCGATCGGTAGTCGTTTTGGTGAGCAGCTCACATATTCCATACCCACGGCGTGGCAGAATGCTATAGAACGAGGATCGCCACCATGTTCTCCGCATATGCCGAGCTTGAGATCTGGCTTAACTTCACGCGCATCATCAATACACAATTTTATTAGGCGTCCAACTCCGGCCTGATCAATAGATTCGGTGGGGTCATCTGGCAGGATAGCTTCATTAAGATACTGCGGTAGGAAACTACCTGCATCATCTCGGCTGATGCCGAAGGTCATCTGCGTGAGGTCATTGGTCCCAAAACTAAAGAAGGATGCTTCGGCCGCAATTTCTCTAGCCGTTAGAGCGGCCCGTGGAGTTTCTATCATAGTGCCGAATGAGTAGTCGATTGCGAGTCCTTCTTCCTGCATGATTCGTTGTGCGGTCGGCTCCAAACGATCTTTCACCCACTTCAGTTCGTTAACATGGCTAATTAGCGGGATCATAATTTCTGGAATTACATCAATACCCTCTTTTTTTACTTGGCATGCAGCACTAATGATGGCTGTAACCTGCATCTGGACAATACCAGGTAGAATGAAGGATAGGCGGCAACCACGCAGACCTAGCATTGGGTTTGCCTCATGCATAGTCCGGACCGCAGCGAGCATTTGGCGGAGCTCAGATAATTTAGGTGATCTAGGTTCGGTGCACTCTAGGCGCGTAACCTCAACGAGCAATTCCGTCTCATTCGGTAAGAATTCGTGTAATGGCGGATCAATAAGCCTTATTGTAGTTGGGCGGTTGCCCATAACTCTGAAAATACCCTCAAAGTCTTCCCGTTGAAGCGGTAAAAGCATATCTAGTGCTGCATTGCGGTCTGTTTCATTATCGGCAAGTATTAGCTTCTGAACTAGGGGAACCCGGTCGCCAAGAAACATATGCTCTGTTCGGCACAAACCAATACCCTCCGCACCAAGTCTCACCGCTTCAGCAGCTTGATCCGGCGTATCTGCATTTGCCCTAATTTTTAATTTTCGAAAAGAGTCCGCCCATTGCATCAGCGCTGCAGTTTCTCCCATTTCTGTCGCTGGTTTAGTCTCAAGGTTACCCGAGTACACGACACCACTACTGCCATCGATAGAAATCCAATCACCTTCACATAATAATTTTTCACCTATAGTCATGGTCCCTGTTTTATCGTCAATCTGTAACGCGCTGCATCCACAGATTGTCGGAATCCCGAACTGTCGGGCTACGAGTGCGGCATGAGAGGTGCGTCCGCCCCGACTTGTGAGCACTCCTTTGCTTGCCAGCATTCCTGCTAAGTCATCAGGGCTGGTTTCTTCACGCACAAGAATAATAGGGGCCCCAGGATTTGCGTCATGGATTTCAACTGCTTTTTTAGAGGTAAACACAATTTTCCCGGTCGCAGCGCCTGGACCGGCGTTCATGCCCGTGGCTAAGATTTGTTCTTTTGGCTTTTCGATAAAATGCGGATGTATAGCCCGCTCAAGATGGGACGGAGTTATACGGTGCAGTATCACTTCTTCCTTTGTAATCAAGCCCTCGTTTACCATATCCACTGCGATTTTGACCGCTGCGGTTTTAGTTCGTTTGCCTACACGACACTGGAGTATAAAAAGTCGACCATTTTCGATAGTAAATTCGATGTCCTGCATATCTTGGTAATGCATCTCCAATCTCTGTGCGATGTCGTTAAGTTGCTGATAGATTTTCGGATGATTATCCGAAAGCTCCTGTATATCGGCAGGCGTGCGAACGCCGGCTACGACGTCTTCACCCTGTGCGTTCATGAGGTACTCGCCGTACAGCACATTCTCACCATTTGCGGGGTCGCGCGTGAATGCAACTCCGGTCCCCGAGGAATCACCTCTATTTCCGAAGACCATGGCTTGGACATTTACAGCAGTTCCAATGTCATCACTGATATTTTCCACACGCCGGTAAAGGATGGCGCGTTCGGCATTCCACGACCGAAATACAGCTTCGATAGCCGCTTCCAGTTGTTGTAGTGCGTTCTGAGGGAAATCCTGTCCGGTTCGTAGTTTAGTCAATGCCTTGAATTCTTCGCACAATGCTTTGAGGTCAGGCGCGCCAACATCAGTGTCCTTTTTTGCACCCAGACGCTTTTTTAGTTCTGTAAAAGCTTGCTCGTACTCATTTTTTGGAACTTCCATCACAACATTGCTAAACATCATAATGAAACGGCGATAAGCGTCATAAGCAAATCTTGCATCATCAGTGGCCGAGACAAGCCCCTTAATTGTCTCGTCGTTTAGTCCGAGATTTAGAACTGTGTCCATCATCCCAGGCATACTGAATTTGGCACCGGAACGTACCGAGAGTAGAAGGGGGTCGGTTATATCACCGAATTTTTTTTCGGCCTTCTTCTCAATATCAGCAAGGGCCCGTTTTGCCTCATCAAAAAGGCCGGTGGGCAGCCGCTCCTCACCGACGTAAAATTCTTTGCACACCTCGGTAGTAATCGTGAAGCCCGGGGGAACAGGTAATCCGATGTTGGTCATTTCAGCAAGGTTTGCGCCTTTACCGCCTAAAAGGTCCCGAAGACCTGCATTGCCTTCGTGAAAAAGATAGATATGCTTGCTAGGCATTAGAATGATTACCCTTTCTTGGTCGTTTTCTATAAGTCAAAACGATCATACTCTGCTTAATGACACAAATTTCCGAGCTATACTTCTCTTTCAGATTTTCAGGGGGGCTATCCTGATATGGCCGAAAGAACAGTTTTTTTCGTATCCGACCAAACCGGGGTGACGGTAGAAACGCTGGGACACAGTTTACTGACGCAGTTTGATAAGGTTGAATTCAACCTTATTACTGTGCCATTTGTCGATTCACTTGGCAAGGCAGAGCAGGTGACCGAAAGGATAAATCGTACAGCGAGTCAGTCCGGATTGCGCCCGATTGTATTCACCAGTTTTGTTCAGGATGAAGTCCGGGCACCGTTGCTCAGTTGCAATGGGCTAGTATTAGATTTCTTTGAGGCCTTCCTTACCAAAATCGAAAAGGAGCTGAAAAGTCAGTCTTCGCATACTCTTGGTAAGGCTCATGGCATGCAGGACACCACAAGCTACAACTCGCGGATCGACGCGATGAATTTCGCGATGGATGCCGATGATGGTCGAACGACGCAGCAGTATGACAGGGCCGATGTGATAATGACGGGCGTATCTCGTTCTGGTAAGACACCGACCTGCGTCTACATGGCTCTACAGTATGGAATTTTTGCTGCAAACTACCCATTAACGGAAGACAACTTAGAAGTCGATCAATTGCCGGATACGTTAGTGCCGTTTCGGGAAAAATTATATGGATTGACCATCTCGCCAGAGCGATTGCGGCAGATTCGGCTCGGGCGATGGTCTGTGGGACGCTATGCCTCGGCCGAGCAGGTTAATCTCGAATTGCGCGCGGCCGAGATGCTCTTTAAGCGACATAATATTCCGTACATAGATACCACGCATTGTTCCATTGAGGAGATTGCCAGCACCATATTGAATGAAATGGGGGTAGAGCGCCACCTGCTTCTTTAGACCTGATCATAATTTTTTTCGAGGATTCGTGTTTGCAGCTTAGCTGTGGCATCCTGAGAAAAGAGTAAAGAGGCATGTTTTGTATCATGTTGATAGACAGTTGCATAGTTCCAGAAACTACTTACAGGCCGGGCAGTTTTTCTGGCCTGATGACTATTTATGAAAGCAACTACATCAAGCTTAAATGTCTCGCGCCCACATTAGATTCGGGTGAAGGGATTTCTATTTCACGCACCGAGGATGATTGTGATCTCTATTTAGACTTATTTAGCCAAGAACCCTACACTGCCACGCTAAAATTGACATATTGGTTTGAGGGGCCGTCAGAAGAGCTAATCCCTGATCCGGATTTAACCATTCGGGTCTATCATGACGCACGTTTAGCAGCTGCTTCGAGCGGAGTAGATCGCCATCATCATCGCAAGCTGCGTGAGCTACCTGGGCCGCATTCATTTGAATTGGATCGTCGTTGGCGCTGCAATATTACGTTAAACAAATGGCTTGATTATCTACTTTCTGTAGGTCACGGATTTGTGTGATTTGCTGTTACGGAATGTTTAGACTTTCATCTAGGAAATTTCTTAAGCTTTTAGAAATTTTTTTTGATGATTGAAGCTTGAAAGTAGCTCGTTTTTAGTTAAGTTGAGTCAAGAGTTTTCCTGCGGCATCTAGCGCTGCCATGTCTGCCACAATCCGACCAGCCTCTTCTAGGAGGATGTCGGGCGTATCTTCTGAGCTTAGATCTTCCAGGCTTTCTGCAGGGTTCAGGCCAAGGGCTACCCGTCGCAGGTTTGCCCTTTCTAGCTGTTGCTTGTCGAGGTTCTCGCGTTCGATTGTTCGCTGGGACAGGTTTAGCGAGATAGTTTCAACATCCCTGATAATTTTGAATGCAGCGATATCGCTAATTAAATAATTGAGGTTTGGGTCAGTTATCGTTCTTGCTGTGTGCTGAGCTTCTAGTTTTTGAATTTCATCATCGAGTGACTGTTTGGCTCGAAATCGGGTCGGTTTGATGCGATCGTAGGGCAGCGCGGTATCACGAACGCTTTCGCCAACACGATCCAGGTCGATAGATGAGGGAAGTTGAATATCTGGCTTTACACCCTGGTATTGTGTGCTATCGCCCGTGACACGATAGTATTTTCCAATCGTGAGGGTTAGCTGTCCATTACCAGGCTCCCTCATGATGCGATCTAAGCTGAAAAGGTTCTGCACGGAGCCCTTACCAAAGGTTTGTTGGCCCACCACAACTCCACGCTCATAATCCTGTATAGCCGCTGCAAAAATCTCAGAAGCGCTTGCGCTGTAACGATCTACCAACACGGCCAGCGGCCCTGAGTAGATAGCTTCTCCCGGACTGGGATCGTCAAGTGGTTGTACCCGCCCCCGAGTTTCTTTTAGCTGCACGACAGGTCCCCGCTCAATGAAAAGTCCACTCAGCTCAGTAGCCTCGGATAGATGTCCACCACCATTAGCTCTTAGATCGATTACGAGTCCATCAATTTTTGTGCTCTTCAGTTCACTGATTAGGCGGGTAACATCTCGGGTAGTACTTGTATATTCTGTGTCACCCTGACTTCGGGCCGCATGGTCTTGATAGAAACTAGGAACACTGATTACCCCAATTTTGTAATCATGGTCCCCTCTGGGTATATCTAGCACCTGGCTTTTAGCCGCCTGTTCTTCTAGTTTAACTTTATCGCGTACTAGTGAGATTAACTGCTCTGGAGAACCCGGAGCTGCACCCGCCGGGAGAACCTGTAGCCGAATCGTCGTACCAAGGGGCCCACGAATTACGTCCACTACATCATCTAAGCGCCACCCAATAACGTCTACCAACTCACCTCCAGTACCTTGACCTACAGCGGTAATGCGATCTTCGGGTTTTAGTTGGCCATCAACTTGGGCGGGCCCTCCAGGAATAATGTTAATGATGGTTACGTAATCTTCCCGAAGTTGGAGTGATGCACCAATTCCCTCATAGGATAGGCTCATTGCAATTCGGTATTCTTCGCTATTGCGTGGTGAAAAATAGCTTGAATGGGGATCTATGGTATGTGAGACAGCATTCATGAAAGTCTCAAAAACATCATCAGAGGTAATTTGCGTTACTCTTTTAGCTAGACGAGCGTAGCGCTCAGTTAGTATTTCGACCGTTTCTGCCCAGGTCTTACCTGTGAGCACTAGGCCCAGTCCGTCATTTTTGATTCGTTTTCGCCAAATCTCCCTTAGTTCGGCCTCAGATACCGGCCAGGATAGTTCGCTGCGGTCAAAACGGAACGTCTCATCTAGATTAAAATCAGGCTCGTTAGCCAAAACTTCTATTGCGTAGGCGACGCGCTCCTCTGTTCGTGCACTAAATGCATTAAATATATTGAAGACAGGCTGAAGCTCCCCGCTACGCAGTCTCTCATCAAACTCATAGCGATATCTGCCAAATGTAGCTATCTCGGTGGACAAAAAATAAAGTCGGTTGCTATCAAGGCTATCAAGGTAGCGGTCTAAAATCGCAGAGGACAAAGAATTATCTATCCGGGGTTTTGCATAATGGAGTTCCTCCATAATCTGGACAACGTGCTTAGAAATCTCTGGATGCTTTACCCCTATTGCTAGGTTTGTTGCTGCGTTTGAAGCTCCGGCTATCGTTAGGCCGATTAACCAAAAAAACGCCCCAGCAAAGCTTTGTTTGCTGTGTTTCACATACTCTCCTATTTGAATGGGTCGGCTCAGCCGCCAAAAATACTAGTATCCGCCCCCTATCCTAGCGAATTAGTATCGTTTTGGCGAAAGTTGGCAGCAAACAGTCCGTTGTGAGCAAGCTTGGCAGACGAGCTCATCGGTCCATAAGGCAGTCCTAAGCTAGGCTGTTGGCCAGATTTTTTGTTTTCTCAGAATGACAGAAGAAATAAATATCTTTTTGGTTGGCGTAAAGTGATTTTTCATCCCCAGGGAGTTTTCCCTTCTCGCCATACGCTTCGTCCGATGCGCACCATCTGAACCACGGTATAGGGGCTTAAGACCAAGAACCACCCGAGTGGGTTTACCCTCATTAGATCTGCCCAAATTGCTTTCTCCAGACCCCAAAGGCCTTGTTCAGATGGATATTCCCCGATGACCAGTTGGCCTATCCAGTATATCGGCAGTGGAAGAACCATTACTCCCAGAATGAGCAGCAAGAGCGCTATTTTGATTTCGTATTTTAATCGTCGGTTCGTATGTCACCGCCAATTTTTTTGTTCACGTTTGAAAAAAGTAGCCCTAGCTTCCCGTAGGCCCAATTTATTCGGTGGCACCAATTAACGAGGGACTAGATCCATAACCAAATGGCGAAGTTAGGAACTCTCTGAGTTGCTGGGTGAGTCCCTTGCAAGCTGCGGCCCGGGGTCGTGCAATTAATGGGATCGGTATAACGATCGCCGGCATTACTGAGCGCCCCTTATAGTCTGCATAGATTGTTCCAGCTGACGCGAGTTCCTGTATGTCCCAGACTGTAACATCGTAGCGTGCATCATCTTCCCACCAGGCTAGCCCCATGCAGCCAGCACCCCCAACTCCGGCTGCGCAGCTTATGCCCCCTCCACTGGCTACCCGCTCAGTTGACCCATCCAGCCAAACTACGAAACGCACCCTGGTTTCCTCAATGCGTCCAGCCACACCAGGCTTTTCCAGGAGTTCAGAAAGATCCTCCGTATCTAGTGGAGCAATTGAAGGTTCAAACCATGGGTAGAGTTTGTCTTCAAATTCTACACTTGAGTGAACATTTAGTGCCTCGCTACCATTCGCAAGTCCGTCACTAATACACTCTACGATGTCCGATTCTGCTTCGTAGTTTGTGTGATGTTTTCTTGCCAGCACAACGAGCTGGTCATCCGCACCGATAACACTATTTGTTTGCTTATATGGCTCAATTCTCGAAGTTACCCCGCAAGAGCAGAGCAGGGTTACTAGCATCCCTAGAATCCCGGTTTTTAAGATTGCAGTCCTATTCATTAATGAAATCTGTATTTTGTCTTTCCTTTAGCCAAAATCCTATCTGAGGCTGCTGAGCAAACCTTGTTGAAATCGTGGCCCCGACTTCGCGCATGGCATTGATGGCGGCCCTACTGACCGACTCAGTCCTTTTGGTGCGCCCAATTTCAGCCTTACCATACCCACTTACCTGCCATTCAGTAATCAGCTCACCACCAGGTTCATACAAGTCGAGCTGATACTGCATCCAAACCTCAGCGAACTTATTGTCGCTGTTTACAGGTACATCAAATTCAAACCTGTTAAGAGAAGCCTTTAGTATTCCATCTAGGGTGTTATTTTCGGGCATATCGACCGGAATTGCCTCCACATTTTGCGTTTCAACAAACATACTCTCAAAAAGGGGCTGCAGCATTGTGATACTGATATCACCGAGATCGATCGTCCAGTTCGCTTGTTGTGGTAGCTCTTCATGATGCTGAAAATCTCGTAATTCCTCACCAAAAATCAAACCTACGCGCACAGGCAGGGGTTCTACCAGGGGCGTTGGAAAATCAGACTGCACTACAACCGACGATGCGCATCCCACAAGGTAGCAACAGGGTATTATCAGCAATGCAACCAACTTGCTGCAGGATCTAGGCGTATTGCGCATGCTCTCCATTGTATGTCAAATTTGACCTTATTTTTCAGACACTACTACAAACTGAGAGAAATGCTCTACCTTGATTAGGAGTAACGCCGATGAAAATCCAACTTTCAATACTGATTAAACTTCAAAAAATTATAGGGGCTGGGCTAGCAGGCTTTTTGGCGGTGGTAATATTGGGTTTGATTGGTGGCTGTCAGTACCAGTCCCAGACCGAAAACCTGGAAATCGGCCCGCGATCCCAGCCTGCAACCGAAATGGGTTTTTATGCCCCCGAGCAGCACGAATTGTACGATGGGCAGTTCGTAATAACAGGCCAGAACATCTATCAGGTAGGTGCACTGAACGACCTGCCTCCCTGGGACCATATGGGCAATGACGCAACCAATATTCGGCCAGTCCAGGGTGAAGTTCATCTGTCTGTCAATGAAAAAGAAAATACCGGTGAGTTTTACGCTGAGCTACTACTTCCTGAGGGTACTTATGTTGTGGAACTTGACCGGATTCACCAATTTTCAGCATGCCAGGATGGAGGCATCGCTGCGTTTTTGTTTGAACACGGCAATTCTGGATGCGGGGACATGAACTGGCCCAAGAGTATTCTCTATGTTGCAGGTTGGGGTTATGGGCATGCCACCCTGGATGGCGAGCTACTTTATGATGAATTTGAAATGCATTTTATGGTCACTCAGGGGATGCGTGATCGGGCCACCCTAGAGGTTGCGTTAGAGCCGAGCACTGGTGAGGCAGGAGCAGTGAATCCAGCTACCCAACAACTCGACTTCTATATCCGAAGCCCAGAGCGTAACGAGGACAACCACCCAGCGCGCGAGGTATTTGATCATTTTTTTGCAATGGAGGTGACTTGGCGTTGAACTCAATGCCGACGTTCAATTTAACCTTCTACTCTTAAACCTGGGGTCACTCATGAATTTCCAAAATTTTGCCTACCCAACTGATACCTTGCTCAAACTAGCAGCCGTAATTTTGCCGCTTTTTCTGGGTCTGTCAACGGAAGCCGGTACGGTTAAGATCATGTCGTATAACATCCTTGCAAATTGGGATAGAGTGCGTGGAGACCGGATTGTGGCAGTAGTCAAAGATCAAGCCCCGGATGTACTCGGTTTTCAAGAAGTTGTTGGCGGTAACACCGAGTACCTGTTATCGGAGCTGGACGGGGGCTTCGAAGCGTATTTCGCGGCTACGGCCGACCCCGTTTTCGTTCGTAGAGACGCCGATCTTCGTATGATCGAAAATGGTACCGCGGAGCTCATAAAGTGTCTGATCGATCGGCAAGTGAATTGGGTAAGGCTCGAAGACAGGATTTCAGGTGAGCAATTCGTCTATTACAACACTCACTTGTGTTTCATTCTGGAGAATACTCTAGAGGAGTACACGAACGAGGAAGCCAATCAAATTCAGGCTAGCCAGATCATAGATGTTATGGCGAGCCACGCTGAGGACGGACTTGTGCAGGTGCTTGGTGGCGATCTGAATGTATTCTCATCGAGCAACACAACGAAGTTTTTTCTCGAGGGACAGCCGCTGCCTGTCAACGGCAAGAAGAATCCTCTGGCTTTGAAGGAAACCTGGGCCTCGGCGCCGGGAAATGCCGGTGAAAGACCCATTACCGTGGTACGGGACGGCAACATAGGCGGACAACAAGGTCAGGGCGGTGGCCGTCGCCGTCGGGGCGGGATAGGGCGTCGCATAGAAATGCCTAACGAACCTGGAATAGACTGGCTATTTGTCAGCGAGTCAGCCAACGTTATTGCAGCCGAGGTTATCCAAAACGAACTCACGATCGGAACTTCTGATCATCTGCCGATTTTCGCCACCATAGCTTTCTGATTCCGGACTGCGGGGTTTAATCACTCACGGCGAAAGGCGCGCGCGGTCTCTCAGTCAAAAGCTGGGGTGGCTGTAGCTCGGTACCATCCGGTAGAATGGCCCGTCGCAGATATGCTGATCGCTCCCGGTATCCCTCCCAGCCGAATATTGTAATCACCTGACCCCTCTCGAACTCATTCCCGGTCCAGCCCGATCTGACGAGTTGGCTTTTGGCGGACAATTCAACCATCCAAATCTCGACGTCGCCGTTTTCGCTCATGACATCCAGCAAGACCTGCACGTGTGGATTCTGGAATTTATATTCTGTAACCACGCCCTCGACGGATACGATTGAATCCCGGTCAAAGTTTACTGCTGTCGAGTGATGAGCATGACAGGGCAACCCTAGGCCCGTTCCGAGTGCTATCAGTGCGATTGTGTAACTCGTCTTCATGGCGTCCTCTCCGGGAAATCCTCGTATCCGGCGTCTTCCAGGACACAGCCGAATTCCAGCAACTCTAAGTCCGGCGCCCTGACGTAGGTCCGCCGCGTGGTCCACGGAGAAAGAAACGTCGCCGGATCTTCGAACGTGATCTCTAATTGAAAGCTCTGGCCGTCTTCATTCAAAATCAAACGTTCTGCTGCGCGCAGCGTCTCTGTCTGGGGAATTCCGGTCACCGTGGAAATGTAACTCGGTGTGAATCCAACCGAGTCGATGACGAGTGTAGCCCCGTCATAGCGCCCACTAGAGTTTCCCACTACGTTGGATGGCGCACCGGAATGGTTTCGCCCGTCCAGATACACCATGCGCACGACATCCATGAACTCGTAACGCAGGATTACAATTCCATCCTGTTGCTCGATCTCAATCGGTGTCGGGTTTGCCCAGGAACGGCTGATGCTCGATGGACTACACTCGTAACCGGGGTCATCGGTCAATAAGTCGTAATCCTCTTGAATTTGACGTGCCTCGGAGGTCAACTGGGGCCGCATGCGTTCCCCACCTCCGCGTGGCCCGGGCTGTGGTGCGGGTAGCACTCTCGAGCCTTGGGCCCCTATCCAGACACCATTAAAGTCCGGGATTTGTGCGTACACCAGCAAGGGCCCGAGCAGGCAGGAAATTATGATTAGGGATCTTGCGATCGGAGCGTCCCATGTCTGCGTCATGCTTTTATCTGCTGCTTTAAAGGTGTTTAGCCTACACCGTCCGGGGGCATTATAGAATGTCGTCTACCCAAAAAAGTTTAAAGACGATGGGGAATATCTGTCTCTGTAGTATTTTATTTTGGGTATGAATATTTGTTAAATCCATCTTCTGACTTTATTTTTATAATTGATAAAATCTTCTTTAAACAATTCCAATATTGCATTCTCTTCAGGAATGATTTGAAAATAATTTATATAAAGAATAAAAATTGGAAGAAATATTAATCCACCAATTAGATTAAATTGAATGCTAATTCCAGTAAGAATGATCAACATACCAAGATACATTGGATTTCTAGTGAATTTAAATACTCCTTCTGTTACTAATTTTGATGCTGTATTTGGTTTTAATGAATTAACTGTAGTTTGATATTTTCTAAAAGAAGAAACTGCGATAATAATTATTGCAAGACCTAAAATAACCAATCCAATGCCTGTTAATGAATCATAATCAAATCGTATGCTGGGGAAACAGGTCTTTGAAAAATAGATTACTAATCCAAAAATTAGAGTAACTATGGGTGGAGGTACTTTATGTTGCAGTATCTTCATCTTAATAAGTATTTTAAATATGCAATTGTGTCGTCTCGGAGCGTACGCGCAAGAAACGCTAGGTCAGCGCTCTGCTGCCCTCTCTGTAGCCATTGCGGGTCGCAATAAATCTTTCCAAATCTTTAGAATCTGTTTTTGACGAGCGCGGATAAACTAAAATAGCATACACTGCCCACTAAGTAATTTTCCTGATTACAGCAGACTGAGGACTCCAACATGAACCATCGCCCTGCTTATCTGTTGCTTATCGGTGCCACAATACTTCAAACGAATCTAGTGTTCGCTCAGGGAATACCGCCCGAGGGCCGATTTGAGGCCGCACCAAAAATCGGTGAGATCATTCCGGACCTTACGCTCGTCGATGATCAAGGTAATCTGACCAGGGTAAGGGACGTTGCCCGGGGTCATTACACGGTAATGACGCTTGGCTGCCTCACGTGACCCCCCTTTCTACGTAACGTCCCCAGTTGGGAGACGGTCGAAAGAGATTACGCCCCCAAGGGCGTCGTGTTTTATTATGTCTATAAGCCCCTGGCACATCCCGAGTACAACAATTACGTCAGCCCCGTAACGATTGAGGAACGCTTGATGCATGTGGCAGAAGCGAAACGGGTATTAGGCACATCAGTGAATTGGCTTGCCGATACCATGGATAACGTGTGGCACGAGGCCATGGGCAGAACGCCCAACAGCGAGCTGGTGATTGATCCCAAGGGTGTTATCGTCGCCCGGCGTGCTTGGAGTGATCCCGAGGAACTGCGACGCGACCTTGAGCGGTTCGTGGGCGCTGTCGAGCGGCCCACACGGATTGCAGACCTAGATTTACCGACGCAACGGCCGGCACCCACGGTGGCAAAGGGCATAGTTTCCCGCATTGAAAAACCCGAAGGCATGTGGCCGATAAAAATCGAGCCGTTGCTAGAGGAGAGTAGGGTCCCATTCTACGTGAAGGCCCGTGCCGAAGGGGACCCAGGGATTCTTGCTGACGGCAATGGCACGATGTATTTGGGTTTTCACTTGGATCCGCTGTACCGCGTGCACTGGAATAACGAAGCCGGGCCCGTGAAGTTTCAGCTCGAGGCACCGCCGGGTGTAACTGTGGTGCCGGCCAGCGGTGTCGGTCCCAATGTGGAGGAGCCGGCAGATGCAGATCCTCGTGAGTTTTTGATCGACGTGACTGCGGAGAGTGTGGATCAGCCGCTGGGCTTGGACGTTTTCTATTTCGCTTGTGACGATGCCTTAACGTTCTGTGTCCCGGTCAACCAGAGCTACCGGGTGACGCTCGCACGCGACGAGAGTCACGACTGGAGCATCCAAACGACCGCTGATGGGCCTCAACTGGGCGTAGGGCCGTCCGGGCGCGGTGGAGGCCGAGGCGGCGCTAGAGTTGGCCAGGGACGGCCGGACTTCAGTAGCTTGGATCCTAATGGGGACGGACGCATCAGCATGGAGGAGGCGCCGGGTCGGATGCGGGGTGTTTTCGGTCAGATGGATGCAGACGATGACGGCTTTCTCACCGAAAGCGAATTTCAGAGTGGCCCCGGCTCGCGAGGCCAGCGGCAACGTTAGCTTCGGCGAGATGTAGAAATACTTACCCCAGGTTGGGCGTCGTCGTGCACACGTGTGAATAACCCTCTGAGCGGGTTCAGATCGTCGTGGATCGAGCAAAGGAGTTAAAAAAATGGGGTTTGATGATGATGGGATCGTGGTCATTTCCTGTCACGGGATCTCCGGAGCCAGGTAAGATCACTTGTCAGCACGGTCCCGCTGCTCTTTAAGCTCTCGCAGATAGTCCCGCCAAGGACCATCACTACATTCGTATTCCAGCAAGTCTTCGTCGGACCATGGCGTGTAATAGAGGGTAATAATGATTGGCTCTGTAAAAATGATAGGGTCGTGAATGGTGAGTTCATCGACAAGCACACTACCCTGGATGTCATCCTTCTCGAGACGGATACGCTCAACGATTCTTTGCTGCTCACTACCAGGAACCGGGCCTTCGCGCGCTACGAGACCTACGGTCTCGACTACGAGCGTGTTGTCCTCCCATTGACCAATCGAGTGACCATTCTTCGTTGGGTAGAGATCATCAGGGTGTCCACGACCATCAGTGTAGATCCTCCGAGGCGGTTTCGAGATTTCGAAAATGATTGTCATTCGTTCAGGCCGTTGGATAAATTCCGTCCAGTAAGCTGTAATGAACATTGTTACCGGCATGCCCTGGAAGACGCAGAAGCGGCCTGGATCGAAGGGGTTTTCCCGATAGTTCTCTTCAAAGGTTGAAACAGCAGCTCGACCGGCGCTGGTATAGGGAAGTTCGG
The DNA here is from genome assembly GCA_913041665.1 of uncultured Gammaproteobacteria bacterium. GTDB lineage: Bacteria > Pseudomonadota > Gammaproteobacteria > Steroidobacterales > Rariloculaceae > CAJWKT01. Next base: position 21,079 of record CAJWKT010000016.1, read on the forward strand.
CGGGCCAGCGGCCCGACCTCGCACGATCTTGCATCCAGACACCGGTGAACTCAGGCGCCTGCTGGGAAAGCGCAGCTGAACCGAGGCACGTAAGCAGCAGTAATGTCAACCGGATGACCGGCGTGGCACGACTCCCATTCACTCTTGGTCGCCTCGAATATCTTCCTCTGGAATTGCTGTTACTCCGGGATTGAGTACCCGGCCGTCAGGAAGACGCAGGGCGCGCATGAACATATCGTTGTCGGTGCGACTTGGCGCGAAGTAGAGCGTGACTCTAGCGCCTGGCTGTACCATCCCAGCGGTCAATCCGGAACGCCTAATAATATTTCGGCTATGACCTTCAATGCTGTGCTCTACCATCTGGCCGTTTTCGTCGGTTACCTCCAGGATGATCAAAGAGTGCGGGTTTCTGAAATCGGCTACCTTGATCATGCCCTCGATTGTTCCATATGACCTAAAGTCAAACTTAGCCGTGTTGTGGTGAGCATGTGTCGACGACACGGACGCCAGTACGGCCGCAAGGACCACCTCGCTGAGTCTGCGGACCCATCTGCCGCCTTGGAATTTGATTACAGGCATAAAAAACTTTTAGTTACCGAGTCAATCCGCCAAGAAACAATTAAACGGCTTGATTTCGTGGCCTGGTAGCCAGACCCATGCACCCTCCATCACAACCGGTTCCGTAAAGTTTACGGGATCTGTGATCCGGGCTTCCCACGACAAGCTCGTTCCATCCTGGCTGAGAGTGAAACGCTCGGTAATGACCACATCCTCACTCTGGGGTGTACCCAAATCATCTATGTAACGCCAACCGATATCAGTGGTCTCTACGATCAGAGTATTCTCATTCCAGCGGCCCGTAGAATATCCCATCCAGGGCTGGGCCTGCTCTCTGGAACCCGGGTCATTCATGTGGATTGTACGAATTCCATCCCATTCCTCCAGGAGAAGGATAATGGTGTCCCCTTGATCCAGGAAGGCTATTGGGTAGGGGTTATCCATTGCCGTAGGCAGTCCGGGTGGTATGCAGCGCAATGCGGGATCATTCGTGGGGTCCCACTCGGCTTTTTTGGCGTGACCACTTTCCGTCAACGGAAATTCAGTTGTACCTGCACCGGTATCAGGGCGTTCGCTGGGAAGCCAGACCCGAAAGATATCTTTTCGCAGCGTCGCATCAGTATTCCGGGCATTTTGGATCGCATCTGCGGTTAGTCCGTAACGGCGCTCAACACCAGCCTGAAGAGGCACTTCCTCACCGTCAAGCAAAGTGACTGAGCGCGCGAACATAGCTTTAAGCCCGTCCCTTCCCATACTTCCGGATACTTTTACCTGATCACCCACTGTGATCGCATTTCGGCTAATACCGATACGTTCCACGGTATTTACAGAACCAAACTCCACTTCCCAGATTTCTTCTGAGCCATTCTCACCGATGCGAGTAATATCCAAGCGGACATGAGGGTTGCGCCAGAAAACAGAGGAGATTCTCCCCTCAATTTCGCCGACAGAATTCCCATCATAGATTCCTGCGGAGGCATGATGCGCAGCCGCAGTGCATACCTGCAGCAGTCCAATCAAAAGTAGACTAATACGAATCAAGATATTTCCCCTTCATGGTGTTAAGCGGCAACGGCCTTTACGGTAACAACGTGCGGGCGAGTCATGCAACGTTCCTGGAATGCGCTGATATTGGGTGATAATTTCACATCAAACATTGCAGTCCAACTCAAAACGATAAAGAGATAGGAGTCTGCGACTGTGAATTGATCTCCCGTTAGATAATCGTTGTCTGTGAGGGCATCTTCCACGTGGGCCAACTTGCCAAGGAATTTTTCCAGCGCTTTGCTCTTTATCTCATCAGGAAGGTCCGGTCTGAACATCGGACCGATTCCCGCATGCAACTCAAAATTAATATAACTGAGCCATTCCTGCAGTCGGTAACGCTCCCATGTGCCGTTGGCCGGCGCGAGCCCTGAACTGGGATTCTGGTCTGCAATGTACTGCAAGATTGCTGTGTTCTCTGTGAGAATCTCTCCATTATCAAGTTCCAGCACCGGTACAGAGTTTTTTTGGTTAACATCAACCAAAGAGCGGCCGTCAGGGAGTTTGCGATCGGAGTGGAGGTTGACTTTAATCAACTCAAAATCAAGTCCGGCCTCTAGCAGGGCAATGTGCGATGCCGATGAGCATGCGCCTGGGTGAGAATACAATTTCATAAAGGAATTAGCCTGTGCTGAAAGTAACCATAAGATAATAACTTAATTAGAGTTTATTTTGACCGTACCCACCACCACCCGGCGTCTCGATAACGAACCGGTCACCCTCGCCGAGTTCGACTTCTGCCGTAGCGTTGATTTCCTCTGCTGTATCAGCTGATTTCCGGATAATGTAATTTCTGCCCGGTTGCCCGTCTCCACCACCTTCAAGCCCGAACGGACTGACCCGCCTGCGATTTGAAATAATGGCTGCCTGCATTGGTTCCAGAAAACGAATTTCACGAATTACCCCATCTCCACCGCGCTTAGCCCCAGCTCCTCCCGTGCCGGTTCGGATCTCAAATCGTTCGACACGGACTGGGTAGCGCCACTCAAGGACCTCAGGGTCTGTGAGCCGGCAGTTTGTCATGTGTGTATGTATCGCACTCGCGCCATGGAAATCCGGACCCGCACCTGCTCCCCCACAAATGGTCTCGTAGTATTGGTACTGGTCATTACCGAAGGTGAAATTATTCATAGTTCCCTGGGATGCTGCGCAGGCACCTAGAGCGGCGAGGAGTGCATCTGTAATACATTGTGATGTTTCGACATTGCCAGCGACAACTGGGGCAGGGTAGCTGGGATTAACCAGGCTGGATTCAGGCAATCGGATCGTAATCGGGCGAAGGCATCCGTCATTGAGAGGGATATTTTCTTCTACGAGTGTGCGAAATACGTAAAGGACAGCTGCCCGAACAACGGCTGCGGGTGCGTTGAAATTACACGGGCTCTCTGGAGATGTACCAGTAAAATCAATAACTGCACACCCGCGGCCAGGATCGACTTGGACTGAGACTTTGATTTGTTCCCCGCTGTCGAGTTCAACCGTCCAATTTCCGTCAGTTAGTTTGGAGATCGCTTTTCGAACGCATTCTTCTGCGTTTTTCTTGATGTAACCCATGTACGCGAAAACGACGTCCCGACCGAAACGGCCCATCATGTTTTTGAGCTCAGCCACGCCTTTCGTATTTGCAGCCACTTGCGCCTTAAGATCTGCAATGTTCTGGTTAAGGTTGCGGGCTGGGTAGGGACCAGAACTTAAGGCAGTTCTAATTTCATCTTCGAGAAATATTCCGTTTTTGACCAGTATTTGGTTATCAAGCAGGATCCCTTCTTCCGTAATCGTCTTGCTCGTTGCTGGCATAGACCCGGGCGTTTTGCCACCGATATCTGCGTGATGTGCCCGGCACGCTACGGAAAATTCAAGTTTGTGTCCGGTTGGATCAAAAACCGGGGTGACGACTGTGATGTCGGGCAGATGGGTGCCGCCGTTGTAGGGGGCGTTCAGTACATAGACGTCGCCCGGTCCCATGTCATTACGATTCTGGCTCAGGACTGCCTTTACACTTTCCCCCATAGAACCGAGGTGTACCGGTATATGAGGTGCATTTGCGATTAGTTCGCCTTCTGCATCAAACAGGGCGCAGGAGAAATCCAGGCGTTCTTTGATATTGACAGAGTGTGCCGTGTGCTCGAGCACTACACCCATTTGCTCTGCAACGTGCATGAAAAGATTGTTGAAAACTTCGAGCATGACCGGGTCAATTGTGGCCGAGATATCTTCTTTTTTACTGTTAGTTTCGATACGAGAGAGGATGAGTTGCCCAAATTCATTCACCTCACCTTGCCAGCCAGGATCGATGACCGTCGTCGCATTTTTTTCAGCAATTACAGCTGGGGCTGAAATAGGGACCCGGATTGGAAGGTCCTCCCGCTGGTAAATAGGCGTTTTCTTTTTATTGCCTTGAAACCAAACTGTTCTATGGTCGATGGGTTTCAAGGGGAAGCTTGATTCGGGAATTGGTTTTTCTTTCGGACAATCTGTTTCACCAATCGCTTCTGATTCAATTGATTCCAGAATAATTTCTGCATCTAGCGCTTGAAAGCCGAAATGTTGTTCGTGTTTTTCGTGAAAATGTGTTCGGATTTTTTCGAGGGGATCCGTTTCTATCCAAGGAATGTCAAGCACCGTGTCCGAACCAGTAACTTTCAGTTGTAGGCGTTGCTCGAAGCGTATCAGTTTATTTTCTATTCCCTGTGCATGGAGTTCGCCCACGGCCTGCTGGGTTAGTTCGATGAAATCTGAATTTAGCTGAGGGATATAACCTGAGGTCAGGGTTTCTTCGCACGCCTTTTGTTTTACAACTCGTAGATCAGCAAAACCCATTCCGTAGGCAGACATGACCCCTGCAAGGGGGTGGATAAAGATTTTGCTTATTTGTAGAGCATCCGCAACCTGGCATGCATGTTGGCCTCCGGCACCACCGAAGCAACAAAGAGTAAATTCGGTGATATCGTGCCCTCTCTGCGTGGAGATTTTCTTGATGGCGTTTGCCATTCTTTCTATGGTGATTCGTAAGAAGCCGTTAGCGATCTCATGAGGGGTAAGTTGTGTTGTCTTTCCTTTGCCGATTTCTTCTGCAAGTACGTTGAATTTTTTATTTACGATCTCGGCGTCAATTGTTTGTTCTGAGTTTTTGCCAAATGTTTTCGGAAAAAATTCTTTCTGGATGCGACCCAGATAAACGTTTGCATCTGTCACCGTAAGAGGGCCACCATTTCGATAACATGCGGGCCCTGGAAATGCGCCTGCCGAGTGTGGCCCCACTTGGAGACGAGAAGATTGATACTTCAGAATTGAGCCGCCTCCGGCAGCAATACTGTGAATTTCCATCATCGGAGTACTAACCCGCACTCCTGCTATCAAGGTGCTGTCTGTTCTTTCGTAGTGACCTTGGAAAAGTGATACATCGGTTGAGGTGCCACCCATGTCGAAACCGATCAACTTTCTAAAGCCTGCTGAGGTAGCTGTTTGTGCCATGCCTACTACCCCGCCTGCAGGTCCTGAGAATACGCTATCCTTCCCTCGCAGGTGATCCGCCCGCGCAAGCCCCCCATGGCTTTGCATAAAGAATATGGGCGGCGAGGTTTTGAGTATGCCTTTCAGGCCGGAGCGGACTTGACTAAGGTGCCTGCCAAGGACTGGAGAAAGGTAGGCATCCATAAGTGTTGTGTCCGCCCGTGTAACCAATTTCATCAAGGGACTGGTTTCGTGGGAAACTGATACTTGCTGGAATCCCAGTTCGCGGGCGATAGTCGCAACACGTTTTTCGTGCTCTGGGAATCGATAGCCATGGAGTAGAGCAATAGCAACGCTGTTAATTCCGCGGGTATGTGCACTTGTTAAGGACTTTTGGAGTTTTTCCTCTTCCAGAGAGCGAACAATTTCGCCATGGGCCGAAATGCGTTCCTCCGCCTCCACTACTTCTGTGTAGAGCATCTTAGGCAACCGGATATCTAAGGCGAAGATGTCTGGGCGGTCCTGATATCCGATACGAAGAGCGTCGCGAAAGCCTTCGGTAGTCACAAGAAGTGTCGGTTCACCGCGATGCTCCAGTAGGGCGTTGGTAGCAGCAGTCGTCCCCATTTTTACAGATTCGATTTCCCTGTTAGCAGGTGTTTCCTTACCCAGAAACTTTTGAATACCGTGAATAGCAGCATCCTGATACTGCCCGGGATTTTCGGAAAGTAGCTTTAGTGTTTTTAAATTACCTTGGGGTGTTTGCGCCACTATGTCGGTAAAGGTGCCACCGCGGTCGATCCAGAATTGCCATTTAGATTTTTTTGTCATTGTCCCGAAGCAACCAAGGCAAAGAGAGCATATCGAAACTGCTCCGGTCAGGTTTTACGCACTATTGGTAATCCTCCGGCACCTCGGGGCTACATTCATACCGGATAATTGGTTGACTCGTACTCTGCAGCTGCTGACTGCCGGTAATTGGTTGTGAGTAATAGACCGGTTCGTTAACGATCCAGGAGATCAGCAGGCGCCCCGTTTCTTCTTGGACTGAAATTTTTTCTTCCATCGTCATCTGATCGGTATGTAGCGTTGACCCGGTCAACACACCGGGTGCGAATCCTGCAGTTTTAACAACCAGCGTATTTCCTTCGAAATGGCCGATGGAGTGACCCATATCAGTGGGTTCCATATTGGCAGGGTGTTCTGCCAGATTCATGTGAACCGTACGGTCCACATCCATCGTTTCGTGGTAAATAAAAATTTTGTCATCCACTTGGCGGATAGAGGTTGCAAGGCCCGGTGATCCCCAATTGCGTACAGGACTGCCTCCTTCGCAACGTACAACGGGGTTATCGGTAATGGGATTAAATTGGTTGCGTGCCGCTTCACCGGCCGGTGTAATCGAGTCTTGGCCCGTGGTTGTGCCTCTGCCGCTGGCATCACCGAACATGCCCGGACGAATCCAGTTACCGAAGATTGATCGGTTAGTGTCCGGAGCCAATGGTATTTCACGGTTCTCGGCAAATTGCGTCCGCGCCTGATCGGTACTTCGCATCGTATAACTGCTGCCATCAGCAAAGTATCCCGTACCAAATTCGCATCCGTATGGATCACGCCTTGCCAGGAAACCTTCAACGATAATGGACTCACCCACTG